>NZ_CP041335.1:2162980-2471977 GCF_008033135.1 Chitinolyticbacter meiyuanensis | reverse complement strand
TGGCCGGCTGCTCCGTGAACTCGTGGCGTTCGGGCTTCGCAGCGATGCCTGCGCGGATAGCATCCAGCAACGCGATATCGTCGGCACCGTCGCGCAACATCGCGCCGAGCGGGACTTGGAACTCCTGTCCCAGGCACAAGTAGAGCGTGCCATCGACGGTAAGCCGCACACGGTTACAGGAGGCGCAGAAGTGTTGCGACATCGGGGTAATGATGCCGAGGCTCATGCTGCTGTCGCTGGTGCGCCAGTAACGTGCGGGACCCGCACCCTGACCCTTTATTTCGGGGATCAGCCCGTATGTATGGGCCAACTGCTGGCCAAGGCGGTTCAAGTCGATGCCCACGGCCTCACGCCCTGTTTCGCCCATAGGCATGGGTTCGATCAGTCGCAGGACATAACCTTCGGCAACGGCAAACTGCACCATTCTATGGAGCTCATGATCATTTACCCCACGTTGTACGACCATGTTGAGCTTGATCGGCGCAAAACCTGCTGCCTTGGCTGCGCGTAGGCCTGCGAGAACATCAGCCAAGCAATCGCGCCCTGTTACACGGGCCATGCAGTCGGCGTCCAGGCTATCAAGGCTGATGTTGAGCCGTTGTACGCCAGCCGTGTACAAGGCCCGAGCGTGCCGTGCCAGTTGTGTGCCGTTGCTTGAGAGGGATAGATCACGCACACCCGGTGTAGCCGCAATGGCACCGGCGAGTTCCGCAATGCCGTGGCGTAACAGCGGTTCTCCTCCAGTTAGGCGAATCTTGCCCACGCCGAGGCAAACGAACAGCGAAACCAAGCGGTGCATTTCGGCGTGACTCAGCCAGTTGGCTGGCTCCTCGAAGCCGTTGAAGCCCTTGGGCATGCAGTAGGTGCAACGCAAGTCGCAACGATCAGTGACCGAGACGCGCAAGTAATCGATGCGACGACCGAAGGTGTCGACCAGAGAATCAGTAGTGAGCGGGTAGCAAGTATCGGGCTGCATGGGTCAGGATTCCCCTCTCTTGCTGACATTGTCGTGCGCGACTGCCACAACCACCATTCGCCCCAAGAACTAGGTCAATGGAGCTAGAGCCTCGCACAACGACTCAGCTCAACAATAGCTTGCCTCCCGCGATCACCAGCACCAGCGCCAGCGCCCATTGCAGTTGTGGCACTGCCAGTCGACAGCTGCCCAGTCCCGCTCCGAGCCAGCCACCCAGTGCGACGCATACTGCCCAAAGTGGCCAACCTGCTGGCAATGCCAGCTGTCCAATGTGATACACGCCGAGTAGTCCAGCAGCAGAGTTCATCCAGATGAACGCAGCAGAAGTGGCCGCAATGGTGCGTGGTGCTGCCCAGCGTAGCCAGTAGAGCAGGGGGCTGAGGAATATCCCGCCACCCACGCCAGTCAAACCGGACAGCCCGCCGAGCATTGCACCGAACCCCAATAGTCCCGGCCGACTGGCGTCTCTCAATGGCCGCTGTTCAACGCTCTTGGCCTGCCACGCAATCTGCGCACCGGCGTACAACAGCATTACGCCCAGTACTGGCTTGTAGAGCGTTGCTGGCAACTGCCAACGCCCACCCAGATAAGCGCAGGGTATCGATAAAAATACGAGAGGCCAAAAAAGCGTCCAGCGGAAACTGCCTGCCCGATAAAACCGAAACAAAGCGATCGCTGCCACAACCAGATTCAGTGCAAGTGCGCTCGGCTTCATCACGGCCGGTGGAATACCCGCAAGCGCCATGACGGCCAGGTAGGCAGAGGCGCCGCCATGGCCGACGGCAGCGTAGAGCGTCGCCGCGATGAGCAAGAGCATCGCCAGTGGCGCGACATCCACGTCTATCTCCTTGCGGCTAAGTTTATTTGTAGGAGCCGGGCCGCACTCATTGCACCAACGGAGTATCAATCTCACCAAGCTCGATGCCGCTGATGCGGGCACGGCCGGCCAGCAGCTTCAGATATTGCCGCGTGGCGGTATCGACGCTACAGGCGTGCAGCACGCCAGCGATCTCGGCCTCGACCTCGTCGAACAGCCGCAGCCGCCCGGCAATATGGTGACGGACGCGCACGATATGCAGGCCAAAGCGCGTTTCGATCAGCCGCGGCACGATGCCGGGCGCTGCACTGAACAGCACGCGCTCGAACTCCGGCACCGTCTGCCCGCGACCGAGCTGGCCCAGCGCGCCGCCCTGTGCCGCCGACGGGCAGTTGGAACGCTCGGCCGCCAATGCGGCAAAGCGTTCGGGCTCGGCCAGCAGTTCGGCCAGCGTGGCTTCGGCGAATTCGCGTAGTGCCGCCAAGGGCACGCGCGGCGTGAACTGAAACAGGATGTGATCAGCCTCGACCAGCTCGCCGACGGTATAGCGCGCCGGGTGCTGCTGGTAATGGCGCAGACAGCTGTCGCGGTCGGGCTGCGGCACCACTACCTCACGTGCCAGCAAAGCGGCGATCAATCCATCTTCATCGGGCGCGTACAGGCCGAGGTGCTCCGCTTCGCCGTGCAGCAGGTGGCGCAGGATCACCGCCAGCGTGGCCTGCCGTAGCGGCTGCGGTACGCCCTGATGCGATGGCAGTTCGAGCGCGACTTCGTCATCGCTCAGTTCATGGTCGTTGACGACGATGGGCATGGCCTTTCCCTTTTCGATGATTTCAGCGCGGACGCACCAACTGCCAGGCCCGCCCCAGGTAGGTGACCGAAGCGAAGCCACTCCAGACATGGACCAGTCGGGTGAACGGGAAGATCACGAACAGTGTCATCCCCATGAAGAGGTGCGCCTTGAACAGCCAGTGCGCGCCGCTGATGAAATCGGCCGCCCCGGCGCGCAAGGTGACGATGTGCTGGGCCCAGCTCATCAACAGCACCATCTCGTGGCCGTCGCGATGCTGGGCCGAGACGAAGATGGTCGACAGCCCCAGCAGCAGCGTGATCAGGATCCACAGCAGCAACACCTTGTCACCGGGGCGGGTGACCGCACGCAGCCGTGCATCGCTCAGCCGGCGATGCAGCAGGATGGCCAGGCCGGTCAGACAGATGCCGCCCATGACGCCACCGGCGACCATGGCCACCATCTGCTTGAAGCTGTGCGTGACGCCCAGCGCATCCCACACTGCCACCGGCGTGAGCAGGCCCACGGCATGGCCGAAGAGCAGCCCGAGGATGCCGACATGGAACAGGATGTTGCCCAACCGCAACCGGCCGCGGTGCAGCAGCTGCGAGCTGTCGGTCTTCCAGGTGTACTGCTCGCGCTCGAAGCGTGCGAGGCTGCCCAAGAGAAAGATCGCCAGCGCGATATACGGGTAGATGCCGAAAACGAACGAGTGAAGGTAGCTCATGTCGGGGCTCCTGGCGGGAGTAACGGGTGAAGGTGGATGGCGGGCGTGCGCGAATTGCGGCCAAGCAGTGGCCCGGCGCGCAGATCACGGGCGCGTGGCGGCGGCACCTTTCACCCCTTGGGGATAGAAACGCACGGTCTGGATGCCGCCGGGCTGCGGTTTGAGCAACGGCTCCGTGCCATCCGGCGCGGGGCCGAAGGTTTCCAGCAGTTCATCCATGTCGCGCACCGGCGGCTCGCGCAGCGGCTTGGGAGCGACCGTGGCCAGCTGGCGCAGCACTGTGAACACGGCGGCATACGGGCTGCTGCACCCGGTCAGCCGCTCGCCGATGGCGGCGATCACATGGATGGCATCGTTCAGCAGCAATTGAGCATCCTCGGGCGACAGCTGGCCGAGGAATTCCAGGAACAACGGCAGGTAGTCGGGAAGTTCCCCCAGCTCGCTGCGCGGCTCGAAGCCACGGTTCTGATATTCGTGCAGCAGGTCGACCATGGCCTCGCCGCGATCGCGACTTTCGCCATGCAGGTGCTCGAACAGGTGCAGGGCGTGCGCCGGGTTGCGATCGAAGGTGGCCACGTAGTTTTCCTGCAGCGCGATCAGGTTGTTGCCGCGCAGGAAATCGAGCAGCGGCCACAGCGTGACATGGGTGTCCGGGTGGAGTGCCAGCGCGGCATCGAGCTCGTCGACGGCCGCCCGCAATTCCGTGCTCGGGTAGCTCAGCAGCGCGGACAGCACGCGATAGGTGATGTTCATACGCCCTCCTTCGCCTTGCGTGACTTGGGCATGTGCACATAGATCACGCTGCCTTGCTGCTTCTTGCCGAACAGCCCGCCTTCCGAGGTGCCGCCGGAGCAGCCATTGCCGAAGGTGAAGCCACAGCTGCCCTTGTCATTGAAGCTGTCCTCGACCAGTTCCTTGTGGCTGGACGGGATCACGAAGCGATCCTCGTAGTTGGCGATGGCCATGATCTGGTACATGTCCTCGACCGTGGCCGCATCCAGCCCCAGCGGTGCGATCAGCGTCTCGTCACCCTTGCCGTGTACTACCTCGCTGCGCTTGTAGGCACGCATCGCAATCATCCGTTCCAGCGCCTCGATCACCGGTTTCTCCTTGCCGGCGGTGAGCAGGTTGGCGAGGTAGCGCACAGGAATGCGCAGGCTCTTCACATCGGGGATGATGGTGTCGCCAACCACCGTGTGCGGCATCTGCCGGTTCTGTGCAGCCGACTGGATCGGCGACAGCGGCGGGATGTACCAGACCATCGGCAGCGTGCGGTACTCGGGATGCAGCGGGAACGCCACCTTCCACTCCATTGCCATCTTGTACACCGGCGATTTCTGCGCGGCCTGCAGCCAGCTTTCCGGAATGCCCTGCTTGCGTGCCTCGGCCAGCACCTCGGGCGAATGCGGATCGAGGAAACAGGTCAGCTGCGCCTCGTACAGATCCTGCTCGTTCGCCACCGAGGCGGCGGCATCAATCTGGTCGGCGTCGTACAGCAGCACGCCGAGGTAGCGGATGCGGCCCACGCAGGTTTCCGAACACACGGTGGGCTGGCCCGCCTCGATCCGCGGGAAGCAGAAGGTGCACTTCTCGGCCTTGCCGCTCTGCCAGTTGAAATAGATCTTCTTGTACGGACAGCCCGAGATGCACATGCGCCAGCCGCGGCACTTGTCCTGGTCCACTAGCACGATGCCGTCGTCCTCGCGCTTGTAGATCGAGCCCGAGGGGCATGATGCGACACAGGCCGGGTTCAGGCAGTGCTCGCACAAGCGGGGCAGATACATCATGAAGGTGTTCTCGAAGGTGCTGTACATCTCCTTCTGCACCCCTTCGAACAGCGCATCGCGGCTGCGCGAGCTGAATTCGCCGCCGAGGTCGTCCTCCCAGTTCGGGCCCCATTCGATCTTGTCCATTTTCTTGCCGGTGAGCACCGACACTGGCCGCGCCGTCGGCGGCGTTTCGGAGAGCGGTGCGTGCTGCAGGTGCTCGTAGTCGAAGGTGAACGGCTCGTAGTAGTCGTCGATCGCCGGCAGGTTGGGATTGGCGAACAGGTTGGCCAGGATCTTCAGCCGGCCGCCCTGGCGCGGCACCAGCTTGCCACGCGCATCCCTTACCCAGCCGCCCTGCCATTTGTCCTGATTCTCCCATTCCTTCGGGTAACCGATGCCGGGCTTGGTTTCCACATTGTTGAACCAGGCGTACTCGACACCGTCGCGGCTGGTCCAGACGTTCTTGCAGGTGACCGAACAGGTGTGGCACCCGATGCATTTGTCGAGGTTCAGCACCATGCCGACCTGGGCGCGGATCTTCATTTGGCCACTCCTTCTGCTGCCTGTTCTTCGGTGTGTGGCCCTTCCAGCCAATCCACTTTCTTCATCTTGCGCAGCACCACGAACTCGTCGCGGTTGCTGCCCACGGTGCCGTAGTAGTTGAAGCCGTAGGCCTGCTGCGCGTAGCCGCCGATCATGTGGGTGGGCTTGAGCACGGCGCGGGTCACCGAGTTGTGGATGCCGCCGCGCTTGCCGCTCATTTCCGCGCCGGGCACGTTCACGATCTTTTCCTGGGCGTGGTACATCAGACACATGCCCTGCGGCACCCGCTGGCTGACCACCACGCGGGCGGTCAGTGTGCCGTTGCTGTTGAACACCTCGACCCAGTCGTTGTCGACGATGCCGGCCTGCTTGGCCTCGGCTTCGGAGATCCACACATGCGGGCCGCCGCGCGACAGCGTGAGCATCCTCAGGTTGTCCGAATAGGTGCTGTGTATGCCCCACTTCTGGTGGGGGGTGATCCAGTTGAGCACCAGCTCGTGGTTGCCGTTGGGCGCCTTGCCCAGCATCGGCGCCACCGTCTTGGTGTCGATCGCCGGCTTGTAGACGCAGAAGCCTTCGCCGAAATCGAGCATCCAGCGGTGATCCTGGTAGAACTGCTGGCGACCGGTGAGCGTGCGCCAGGGAATCAGCTCGTGCACGTTGGTGTAGCCGGCGTTGTAACTGACTTCCTCGCTTTCCAGCCCGGACCAGGTCGGGGCGGAGATGATCTTGCGCGGTTGCGCCTGCACATCGCGGAAGCGGATCTTGTCGTGCTCGCGGCCGACGGCCAGGTGGGTGTGGTCACGACCGGTGATCTTGGAGAGCGCCTCCCAGGCCTTCACCGCCACATGGCCGTTGGTCTCGGGCGCGAAGGTCAGGATCATCTCGGCGGCATCGATCGCGGTGTCGAGCCGCGGCCGGCCTTGGCTCACGCCCGGCTCAGTCACCGTCTTGGTGAAACCGGCGAGCTCTTGCACCTCGTGCCCGGTCTCCCAGTTGATGCCCTTGCCACCGTTGCCAAGCTTGTCGAGCAGCGGCCCCACCGAGGTGAACTTCTTGTAGACATCGGCGTAGTTGCGTTCGACCACCACCATGCTCGGCGCGGTCTTGCCTGGAACCAGCTCGCACTCGCCCTTCTTCCAGTCAAGCGGCATCATCGGCTGACCCAATTCGCCCGGGGTGTCGTGCATCAGCGGCTGCAGCACCACATCCTTGCGGGTGCCCAGATATGGCCCGCCGATCTCGCTGAATTTCCTGGCGATGAGCTTGTAGATCTCCCAGTCGGTCTTGCTCTCCCACAACGGTTGCACCGCCTCACTGAGCGGGTGGATGAACGGGTGCATGTCACTGGTGTTGAGATCGTCCTTCTCGTACCAGGTGGCCGTCGGCAGCACGATGTCGCCGTAGAGGCAGGTGGTGCTCATGCGGAAGTCGAGCACGGTCAGAAGATCGAGCTTGCCCTCGGCCGCTTCCTCGCGCCAGGTGACTTCGCTGGGGCGGATCGCGTCGTTGGGGTCATCGAACAGCGCGTTCTGCGTGCCCAAGAGGTATTTGAGGAAGTACTCGTGGCCCTTGCCGCTGGAACCGAGGATGTTGGAGCGCCAGACAAACATATTGCGCGGGAAGTTGTTCGGGTGATCCGGATCGTCGCAGCTCATCTGCACACCACCAGACTTCAGCTGTGCGGCAAGATAATCCGGCACTGCCTGCCCCGCAGCAGCGGCCGCGTCGCATATATCGAGCGGGTTGGTCTGCAGTTGCGGCGCGGAGGGCAGCCAGCCCATGCGCTCGGCCTTGGCGTTGAAATCGATCATCGCCATCTGCGACAGCCGCGATTTATCGGCCGTCGGCGCGAGGATCTCGTCGACATGCAGCTTTTCATGGCGCCATTGGCTGGTGTGGGCGTAGAAGAAGCTGGTGCCATTCATCTGGCGGGGCGGACGCACCCAATCGAGCGCGAACGCCAGCGGCGCCCAGCCGAACTGCGGCCGCAGTTTTTCCTGGCCCACGTAGTGCGCCCAGCCGCCACCGCTCTGGCCGACGCAGCCGCACATCATCAACAGGTTGATGATGCCGCGGTAGGTCATGTCCATGTGGTACCAGTGGTTCAGCGCGGCGCCGACGATCACCATGCTCTTGCCGTGCGTGTCGTGCGCGTTCTGCGCGAATTCGCGCGCCACCTGCACCACCAGCTCGGGCTTCACCCCCGTGTGCTTTTGCTGCCACGCCGGGGTATAGGGCGTGTCGTCGCTGTAGGACGTGGCGACATTGCCGCCACCCAGGCCCTGGTCGACACCGTAGTTGGCCAGCTGCAGATCGTGCACGGTGGCAACCAGCGCGCTCGTTCCATTGGCCAGCGTGATGCGACGGGCCGCGACATTGCGCACCAGTAGTTCGTCGTGCTCGGCGCCGAAGTAACTGAAGCCGACGCCGACGATCTCGTCGTGCGAGCCCTTCAGGCTCAACAGCGGATCGATCTCGCGACCGCTGCCGCCGTCGCGGCTTTCCAGATTCCAGCGGCCCACCTTGCCGGTAGCCGCCTTGTCCTCACCCCAGCGAAAACCGATGGTGCCGTTCGGTGCCACGAGCTCGCCGGTCGCCGCATCGATCGCCACCGTCTTCCAGTCGGCGTTGTTGGCTTCACCGAGTGCAGCGGGCAGCTGCGCGGCGCGCAGGAAATGATCGGGCACGTAGATGCCATCCTGCTTGCGCAACTGCACCAGCATCGGCATATCGGTGTACTGCTTCACATAGGATGTGAAGTAAGCCGACGGGTTGTCGCGATGGAACTCGCTGAGCACCACGTGGCCCATGGCCAGTGCCAGCGCGGCATCGGTTCCCTGCTTGGGCGCAAGCCAGATGTCTCCGAACTTCACCATCTCGCCGAAATCGCTGGAGACGGCCACCGTCTTGGTGCCCTTGTAGCGCACCTCGGTATAGAAATGGGCGTCGGGCGTGCGCGTCATCGGCACGTTCGAGCCCCACACCATCAGGTAAGTGGAGTTGTACCAGTCGGCCGATTCGGGCACGTCGGTCTGCTCGCCCCAGATCTGTGGGCTGGCCGGCGGCAGATCGCAATACCAGTCGTAGAAGCTCAGGCACGCGCCGCCGATCAGGCTGAGGTAACGCGCGCCGGCGGCGTAGCTGACCATGCTCATCGCCGGAATCGGTGAGAAGCCAACGACGCGATCCGGGCCGTATTGCTTGATGGTGTAGGCATTGGCGGCGGCGATGATCTCGGTGGCGGTATCCCAATCGGCGCGCACGAAGCCACCTTGCCCGCGCACGCTCTTGTAGCGACGGGCGCGCTCCGGGTTCTGGCTGATGTGGGCCCAGGCGGCGATCGGGTCCATGGTCTGGCGTGCCTCCCGCCACATCTCGATCAACCGGCCACGGATCATCGGATATTTCACCCGCTGCGCCGAATACACATACCAGCTGTAGGAGGCACCACGCGGGCAGCCGCGCGGCTCGTGGTTGGGCAGGTCGGGCCGCGTGCGCGGGTAGTCGGTCTGCTGGGTTTCCCAGGTGATCAGGCCGTTCTTCACATAGACCTTCCAGCTACAGGAACCGGTGCAGTTCACGCCGTGCGTGGAGCGAACGATCTTGTCGTGCTGCCAGCGCGAGCGATAGCCATCCTCCCAGCGCCGGTCCTCCTTGACGACGGCGCCGTGGCCGCCCGCGAACGTGGACTGCACCCGGCTGAGGAACTGAAGGCGGTCGAGAAAATGGCTCATGGTGTGGGCTCCGTCCCGGTCGTAGGCGCCGGGGTTGGTTTCAGTCTCCGCCTGTGCCATGCCGCACGACATTCATCGATCGGTCGGGGGCGGCGCTGCACAAGGACTAGTCCGTTTGGCCAAGGACCGATCGGTCAGCACGGCATCGGGGCGTGGCGGCGTGCATACCACCACCAGGTGATCAGCACGCAACTGAGGTAGAACAGCACGAAGCACCACAGCGCCGCGTGCGGGGTACCGGTGATTGCGATGGCAGTGCCGAAGCTCTTGGGAATGAAAAAGCCGCCGTAGGCACCGATCGCACCGGAGAAGCCGAGCACCGCTGCGGCCTCCTTGTTGCCCTCGAGTGTGGCTTGCCGCTGCGCCGCTTCACCCTTGCCGGCCACGCGCAGCCGCTCGGTGAGGAAGATCACCGGGATCATGCGGAAGGTGGAGCCATTGCCGATGCCGGTGAGCGCGAACAGCAAGATGAACACCGCGAGAAAGCCGCCGAACTGCCCCGCCTGGCCAGCCGAGGGCAGGAACTGCATCAGGCCGATCACCGCCAGTGCCATCGCAACGAAGGTCCACAGCGTGACGCGCCCGCCGCCCACCTTGTCCGACAACCAGCCTCCGAGCGGCCGGGTCAGCGCCCCCACCAGCGGGCCCAAAAACGCGTACTGCGTGGGATTGACCTCGGGAAACTGCGATTTGGTCAGCATGGCGAGGCCCGCCGAGAAACCGATGAAGGAGCCGAAGGTGCCGAGGTACAGCCAGCACATCAGCCAGTTGTGGTGGCGCTTGAAGATCACCGCCTGCTCGGCGAACGAGGCCTTGGCATCGGCGATATCGTTCATGCCGAACCAAGCAGCCAAAGTGGCCGCCACGATGAAGGGCACCCAGATGAAGCCCGCGTTCTGCAACCACACGGTGCTCACGCCCTGCGGTGATTGCGTGGTCTGGCCAGCACCGCCCAGTGCGCCAAACACCCCGACCGAGATCACCAACGGCACCAGGAACTGCACCACACTCACGCCCAGGTTGCCGATGCCGGCATTGAGCCCGGTGGCCAGCCCCTTCCTCGCCTTGGGAAAGAAGAAGCTGATGTTGGCCATGCTGGAGCTGAAGTTGCCGCCGCCGAGACCGCACAAGAGGGCCAGCACCAACAGCGTGGGATAGGTGGTTGACGGGTCGCGCAGCGCAAAGCCCATGCCGAGCGCCGGGATCAGCAGGCTGACCGTGGAGATGGCGGTCCAGCGCCGCCCGCCGAACACCGGCACCAGGAAGGAATAGAAGATGCGCAGCGTGGCGCCGGACAGGGCCGGCAGCGCGGTCAGCCAGAACAGTTGGTTCTTGCTGAAGTTGAAGCCGGCCTGGTCGAGATTGACCACCACCACGCTCCATAGCATCCAGACACTGAAGGCCAGCATCAGCGCCGGGATCGAAATCCACAGGTTGCGGTTGGCGACGCGGGCGCCGGTCTGCTGCCAGAAGGCAGCGTTTTCCGGCTCCCAGCGGTTGAGCACATGCGAGGACATGACAGGACTCCTGTTCAGGAATGGACGTCAGGGAATGGGACGGAGCGCGGGCTGCGGTTCCTGCGTGGTGCGGGCGGCGCGGAAACTGAAGTGCATCCAGACGAGACTGACGCACACGGTGCCGTAGAGCAGCATGAAGGCGCTGGAGCGGATGCCGGTGAGATCGAGCGCGATGCCGAACAGCACCGGCAGCAGAAAGCCGCCCAAGCCGCCGGCGAGGCCGACCATGCCGGACACCGCGCCGATCTGCTGCGGGAACTCATCGGCAATGAACTTGAACACCGAGGCCTTGCCGATCGCGGTCGTCACGCCGACGACGAACAGCAGGCCGGTGAACAACCAAGGGTTGAGCCCCATATGGAAGGTGCGCAAACCTTCGACGGTGCTGATGGTGAACTGCGTCTGCGGATAGCTCAGCAGGAAGAAGCAGACCCAGCACACCCACATCACCCACCAAGTGGTCTTGTAGGCGCCGAAGCGATCAGAGATCCAGCCTCCTACGGCGCGCAACACGCCACCGGGCAGGGAGAAGCAGGCAGCCAGCAAGGCCGCAAGGCGCATGTCGAAACCGTATTCGCCGATGTAGTACTTGGTCATCCACAGCGCGAGCGCGACATAGCCGCCGAACACCACCGAGTAGTACTGGCAGTAGCGCCAGACACGGGGGTCCTTGAGCATGCGCAGCTGCGCGGTGAGGCTCACCGTGGCCGGCACCTTGTGTGCCGGATCGGAGGACGACCCCAGCCAGAACAGCACCGCTGTGAGCAGCATGGCCGCCGCATACACTTGCGGCACGATCATCCAGGCGCCGCCCGCCGCTGCGATCAGCGCCGGAGCCGCAAACTTGGTCAGCGCCGAACCGGAATTGCCGGCACCAAACACGCCCATGGCCAGGCCCTGGCGGTGCTTGGGAAACCAGCGCGCCACGTAGGGCGTGCCCACCGAGAAAGAACCGCCGGCGACACCGACAAACAGCGCCAGCACCAGGAAATGCCAGTAGGCCGTGGCATAGCTCATCAGCCAGATCGCCGGCACCGTGGCAAGCATCAACAGGAACAGCACGATGCGGCCGCCGTAGCGATCGGTCCACAGCCCCAGCGGCACCCGCACCAGCGAACCGGTGAGCACCGGCATGGCGGCCAGCAGGCCGAACTGGGTTTCGGATAACCCAAGCTGTGCCTTGATCGGGATGCCGATCACGGCAAACATCATCCAGACGGCAAAACAGATGGTGAAGGCAAAGGTGCTGGAGACCAGCACCGGAATGGCTTTGGCGGGAAGGGAGTCGGAGGCCATGGCATGCTCGTAGCGCGATTCGATGCTACCGAGCTTAGGGAGATGGCCTGTTGTGGCCTATTCGCCAAACAGCGGACTTTTGATTTTCCGAATAGCTAGGCCGAAATGGCTAGGGCGACGATATCTTGGGTCGACGTCGCGCCGGTGAAGCAACTGATGAGTTTTTAGCAGAACGAAATGCCTAACTAGATCGTGCCGTTGCGGTCTCGCAGTGAGAGTAGGGTAGAGCAGACAATAGAGGTCTTACTTAGGTGCACCAACTTTCAAATTAGCACGCCTACGTTTGGCAGGTGCTCTGGGCGTTGCTCTACTCTCCACGTCTTTGTTGCGTGTCGCGCTCAAGGCTACGCATGAGCCGCGGCACTGTCACCTCTTGATCTTCCAAGACTGGAAAAGTGCAGGCCGTTAAATAACAGCACCACTGGCATCGAGGCGTAGCTCTTTGAGCTCGAGTGCGAACAGGGCTGCGCGAGCCATGCAAAACCGGTTCAAATTGGAAAGCCGATCTTAGGTTGTTTGCTTGACTCGCGTTTCGACCGGCAGCAATACTTTCCGCAGATATAGCTTTCCTTCTAAGTTTGGGCCGTAATGGTCGGGCACGAGCCCGCAGGGCATGAAGTCATTTTTGCCATAGAAGGCAATGACATCATAGTCAGCAGGATAGGTGTGCAGGCTTATGCTGTACACCCTCTGTTTTTGCATTTCCATACAAATGTGTTGAATCAGCCGAGAGCCATGGCCTTGCTTTCTTAGTTCCTCAGAAACAGCCATTTGCATGATTTCTGCGCTTTGCCAGTGACCACCCAGTTCGATAGGGCGTTCGTCGATTAGCACGCTGGCAATAGCGCAGGGTCTGTTGTAGTCGGAAAACATTGCGAAGAAAAATGCACCGCAATAAAGTAGTTTGTCGACTCTCGTTTGCAACCAAGCACTATGGCTCGGATTTTGCAAATCGAAGGCACTGTATTCGGCATGCCCTAACATCGGGAAGAAAGGCTTAATCTCAGGTAGCGTCGTCAATGTCCGGATATTCATTGTATTCTTCCAAATGTAATTTGCTTTGCGTTGGCGTCAATTCAGGGGCGCAGCGATCGATAATTTGAGTGAATCGCTGGTGCTTTGTTGACCTTACTGCACATATCCCTTGCCAGGTGAAGGTGGCGCCAATGACGAGCTGACGACCAATCATGGTGCGGGGCCTATAAACGGTGTCTTGGCTGTCCTCGTAGGGGAGCATGCTCGGGTTTTATGCCTCCCTGGAGGACTGGGAGCTTAAACGGCAACCAACGGCCGTGCTTTGCACGGATTGCGCCTATGGAGGGGGCAATCCGGTCCGGGGCTGCTCGGATGCCATTTTCATGGCAAGTTTTGGAGGAGTTACGCCCGACGGGGCAAGTGATCAGTACAGCCAACCGGTCCGAAACGATACGCCGGCGGCGACAAACAGGATTGAGATAGCTGTCACCGGAAGGATGTGCCACGCCAAGCTTTTCATGTTGTGTTCGGTCAAATGCGGGATGACACGTAGGCGTGCATCGATCGCCAAAGCGACGGTGAGGCTCAAGAGGAAAAGCTTTACCGCAACGACATGGTACACAGGATTGGTGAAATCGAACCATTGATCTGTGCTGCCAAGCATCTGGTGTGCGAGGGCAATGCCCGTGATGATCTGAGCCACGAGGGCTGGTAGACCGATTTTTTCATAAACGCTTTCGAACTGGAGCAGTTGTGCGGGGGATTTCTCTCTGAGTGCTCGCGGCAATATGACCACTGAAAGCACGATATGCCCGCCCGTCCAGATGGTTGCCCCGAGCACATGCAGGAGTAAAAGAAGGCCGTACATAGGAGGCTCCACTCAATCAGTGAAATTGCAGTTCATTCGTACCGGCGAGTCTGCCCACACAGCAGGCAACGGCAATCCATGCGGTCACGCCCGTATTCCGTGGGGCCACCACAGATTCGGCATTGGTGTTTCGTACCCCGGTGCTGAAGCCATAACAACCAGACGCTTCGAAATAGCAGGAAACCACCTGTAATGAGCAGACCGTATTCCACGCCTCTTGCGATATGGGACATGCTGAATATCGCTTTGGATTCCGCAAGTCGATTTGATATTCGTGAAAACCAGAACGAAAAAGCGGCACACATCGCGGGTGGCAGGAAAAGCCTAAGTAAAATACGGGTGGTGAGATCACACATTTTTTGATCAATCTACTTTGCTGTAATTTCGAGTGAAAATCTATGAATTGGCATATTGAGTCAAGGCGTCGTCAAGGGGTTTCTTGCCAAGGTGCAATCAACTTCTCTAGAAGGAGTAGAGCCTCTTCTCGGGTTGCATCCTGGAATAGAAGGTATCCATATGCTACCTCGAACTGGGCTTGAGCTTCTTCAAAGACATCCGGATCTTTTGCTGCCTTTGCAAGGCAGTACAAGGCGTTGATCATTGCAGGAGTCACGCCATAATGTACCTGCGTAATGATGCGTAGAAAATCGACCTGCTTCTTCAGGTTTTCGACTTCTTCACGAAGTTTTGCCAATTCTTCTTCCAACTTTTGCACCTCCTGTGTTTGGACAAAGAGAGCGAATACAACGCATTGGAGATGGCCGGCTTTCTATTTTAGAAGCGCCGAGACAGTACGTGAAGTACCTTGGCTACTGCCTCTTCACGGCGCAGTTCTGAGCTTTGCCGGAGCCCTGCTCCGTCAGTGCTTTGGCCGTCGAGCCTTGGCATTGTTCGATTGAGGGCGCACTTGAGATGCCTGCACTGGTGGCGCTACGCAGTAGCCAAGACAAGGTCTTTTATCCCGGGCGACGATCAGCTCGTGGCGTGGCATAGATCCATGCCGAACGAATCACCCAAGGGAAGAAGGCCACGAGCCATCCTATTGCGGCTATCGCTTGCCAGCGGAACAGATCGGGGGCGAATTCCGCTGCGATTCGAATCAGAACAACGAGCTGCAACAATGCAAATGCGAACTTCGCAGGCCAACCAAGTTCAAGCGGACGTCCAGAATGTCCTTGGGTCACGCGTGTAACCATGGCTACGAGCAAACTTCCGAAGAAGCCGATATAGAGCGCGTGGGCCGGAGCTCGCCCCAGCTCTATAACATCGCTATACACAAACCAGAGGCTTTGTATTGCGTAGAGCGCCAATGCGATGGGCAGCCACAGCGTGCCGAGGAACAGCACACGTAGCAGCGCGGGCCCCTTTTTTCGGGGCCAGATGCGCCAAAGCCAGAAACTGCACAACCCTAGCCAGACGGTGTCGATAGGCCAGAGCCACGCGTAGAGGTGTGCGAACTCAAGTCCCGCATGAACCAGCGCGAGAACCCAAAACGGAATCAATAGCCAGAGGGGGCGCCAAGACACATAACCCAGCACGACGTTGCCTGCAAAGAAAGGGAACATCCGATGTGCCACCGTGAAGTAGATCGGGAGCAGCAGCGCGAAGGTGCCGATTTTGATGGAGGCGTAGAGCCATTCAACGTCTTGCAAAAACAGATAACCCGCAAACAGCGCTACCCCGAGCCAGCCAAAGAGTAGTGCAGCGCCGCAGGACGCAGCATGCCATGTCTTCAAGCGATCTCGGATAAGCAGCGATATCAACACTAATGCTCCGTAGGTCCACCCCGTGAGTGTCGCGAGCACGGCGATTTTAATTAGGGAAAGTGAGGTGGAGAGGCCAACGAGAAACAGGATCTGCCCACAGAGCAAACCAATGCCGACAGGCAGATAGCGGGTTCGCGCCAAGTCGCTCATTCCCATCCAGCGGGGAAAGACCGTCAGTAGGAAGCCAAAGATGAATGGCGGTAAGACGTGATATTGCATGAGGAATGCATGAGCCCAGAATGCGGGGACGACAGTCGCCGGCGTTGTCGCACCTGGTATGGAGGTGCAAAGCAGCCACCATGTCCACCAAGCCATGGCTGCCAGCACATTGAGCGCACCGACAAAGAACAAGAGGCGGTGCGGTGCGGCAGCAAGCTGATGCGCACTGGGCATAAAGCGCTCGCGATCAGCTTGTGAGATGCCTGAATTTGGTTCGGGTGTGTCGTTAGCCATGACATGCCAAGTTTTTTACATCAGCCATTGCCAAAACACGCCAAGCGGGTGATGCGCACGTGCAATGCTGATGATGTACAGGAACACAACGATTGCAGCGACAAACGCTGAACGTCGCCTCGCCGCAGAGGGGGAGCGTAGCGCGACGGTTGCCAAGCCGATGTAGAGGATCAGCAAGCTGATCTTGGTGATCAACCAGCCATTCGCAAAAAATGCGCCCGGCAGTATCGACAGCAGCATCAGGGCCGCGGTCAACAAGATCGTATCAATCGTCCAGCTCAGGTAGCGAACAGGCCCGGCGAGCGCAACGCGCTGGTGCCCGAACTGCACCAGCGCGCCGCGAAGCAGAAACAACAGGCCGCTCGACATGACCGCCGCGACGTGTACCCATTTGATCTGCGGGTAAAACTCGATCACGTCTTCATGGCTCCTTGACGTTATCCTGCTCAACCAGTTCGGGACGTGGTGCGATCCATAGCCGGCATACGAACCATGTTAGTGCCAATGCGCCGAAGCTGAAGATGACGTCGCCGGGGACACGCATCCAGATCAACAAATCAACGATCGATCGTTGCATGAAGTCAGCGGAACGTGCATAGGCGTAGCCGTGTTCAATCGACGCCAGCAGCTGCAATGTGCCAAGCGGCAAGAGCGTCAGAAGCGCCATGAGCGCCAAACCGATGTTAAGTGCCCAGAATGCAAACTTCAGTGCTCCGACATCCCAGTGCATCTGGCCACGCAAGCCGCGCAGGCAGAACAGCACCAGCGCAATCCCCAGCATGCCGTAGACACCAAACAACGCGGTGTGACCATGCAGCGGCGTGAGATTCAACCCTTGCATGTAATACAGCGAGAGCGGTGGGTTGATCAGGAAGCCGAATAGTCCTGCGCCGACCAGGTTCCAGAACGAAACCGCAATGAAGAAGAGAATTGGCCAGCGGTACCGAACCATCCATGGCGTTGCACGCCCGTACTTCCAAGTCTGGTAGGCCTCGAAGCCGATATAGGCCAACGGAACGACCTCCAGCGCGCTGAAGCTTGCGCCGAGCGCGACAACGGCCGTTGGTGTCCCAACAAAATAGAGATGGTGCAAGGTGCCCAGCACACCACCGGACATGAAGATGATGGTGGCAAACAAGACCGCCACCGTCGCCGACCGAGCATGGACCAGGCCCAGCTTGGTGAAGATCAGCGCCATGACGGCCGTAGCGAAGACCTCGAAGAAACCCTCAACCCAGAGATGCACCAGCCACCAGCGCCAATACTCCACCTCAGATATATGCGTGTGTTCGTTCCACATCAGCGCCGAGCCGAAGAACAAACCGATCGCGACCGTCGACAGGAACATCAAGCCAACAATCGACTTGGTGTCGGTCGCCGGCCCGCGTAGCACGGGCCAGAGTGCACGCCCCACCAGCGAAAGCCAGATCAACAGGCCAGCAAACAGGAACCATTGCCAGAAGCGGCCCATATCGGCGTACTCCCAGCCTTGGTGCCCCCACCAGAAATTGTGCTCGAGCCCCAGTTTCTGCATCACCGCAAGCCACTGGCCGGCAAAGGAACCGACCACGATGATCAGCAGACAGGCGAATAGCACATTGACACCTAGGCGTTGGAACGGCGGCTCATAGCCCGACAATGCCGGAGCGATGTAGAGGCCCGTGCCTAACCATGCGACGGCAATCCACAGCACAGCCAATTGGGTATGCCACGTCCGGGTGATCGAATAGGGCAGGTATTCGGAGATCGAGAAGCCGTAGGCTTCCTGCCCTTCGACCTGATAGTGCGCCGTGATCGCGCCTAGCAGGATCTGAACCAGAAACAGCGCAAGCACGATCCAGAAGTACTTCGCTGTGGCGCGCATGGAGGGCGTGACCTGCAACGTCGCAAAGGGATCGGTGTCGGGCAAGGCCTGTTGTGCTTCTTCCCGATCATGCGAGACCGCGTGATGCCAACCCAATGCCGCAATACCGGCCAGCAAGAACGTGACGCTGAAAGCTGACCACACCCACAGCGACGGTGGTGGGGAGTTGCCGATCAAGGGCTCGCTTGGCCAGTTGTTGGTGTACGTCACGCGTTTTTCCACGACGCCAGCGGGACTCGGTGCGATCGTTTCTCCAGTGGTCCCGGGGCGTTCGGTGGCGGCAGCCCAAGCGGTCCACCAGATGAACGCGGTGAGCTTTTGACGATGTTCGAGAGATGGAACCGTATCGTTGCGCATCGCATAGGCTTCACGTAGCGACGCTGTAGCCGAGTCATTGCCAAACAGACTGACGTAGTGTGCGGCCACTGCAGCGATGGCGCGTGCGCGTTCTTCGGTCACCGTGATCGTGCCGGTCGTTGGATCGTAGGTATTACGCCGTACTTGCACCTGGAGGCGCCCGCGGAGCCGGGCTTGGCCTTCCTGGTCGAGAGCGCTGTAACTCGCAGCGCCTTCGCTCCGCGCCCAAGCGTTGAGCATCGCCATCGACTCCCGATGCAGCCAGTCTGCACTCCAGTCGGGAGCGACATATCCGCCGTGGCCCCAGATCGAACCCAGCTGCATCCCACCGATGGACTGCCACACCTGACGACCACGCTCAATGTCTGCGCGGGTGTAAACGACGGCGTTCCGGTCTGTGACCACCCGCTCAGGGATCGGTGGAGCCACACGGAAAATCTCGCTTCCAGCCCATAGCAATACCGAAAAAGAGATCACCAAAAGCACCAATAAACCCAGCCATAGTCTGCGTGTCTGATTCATGCGCCGTCTCCATCTCATCGCAATGTCAACATGCATTCCGAGTATTCCAGGCCTTGGCCACACGCTTGGAATGCCTACCAACTCCTGTTAAGCACCATTACGGTGCATCTGTTGGTAGTAGCACCGTCTTTTCGCTCGATCAAGTAAGCACGGATGAATAGCGGGTCAACCGGGTAACGATATGTGCATTTCCTTCGAGTATTGCGCCGGCATGATTTTACTTGAACGACCGGCGATGCTTTTGGAATATGGAACGATAACAATTGGCGGCTATGGAATGCTCGGCGAAGACGCAGAACGGGGTCGACTATGACGTTTGGCCGTGCATAGCCGGCTTGCGCTCATTCATCAGATCCTCTTCCATCATGTTGAAAAGCGAGGTAAAAAAGAAAGGCATGCTGAAGATCGACACTGTGAATCGACGGCCTATACGGCTTTGTGTGTTCACCGAGGTCACATCTTCACCAGCATTTCACTTAACTCAGCGAGGGCGACATGACAGAGCTATCTGATCGTAGTATTGCCGACCTGGCACCAATGGAATCATTGCCGGTCGATTTATTTACAAACAAGCGCTATTGGCAGGAATACGATTGCCCTCAATGTGGGGCCAATCAGGATCTCCGGCCGATTCCCGAGCCCGGAAGCCTGATACGTTGTGCTTGCGGCGCAGCATGGAAAGCGGGGCAGCACCGACCTAACACCTACGTCTATGATGAGTACGGCCGGTTGCAATGTGTGAATCGGCTGCTAGCAGTTCGACACCTCTACACGTAGGAAATTGGGAGAATTCTTTAGCGCTTCTCGGCGTTTTTAGAAGATTCCGTTGCAAATAGCCCAAGCCCCAAGGGTCTTGGGCTATTTGCCAACTAATTCTATTCTTTGACTTCAATGTGCATACATTGAATTCTCAAAAAAATCTCTAGACCCCAGTGCACCTGCTGAATGCATGAGCCGCCGCTTCAAAGCCATTGCGATCAGTTGCTGAATCGTTCTCATGCACGTGCTGATCGGTCGCGGTGCCAGCACATGTCTTTCCGCCATCTGTACTGAAAAGCGGCATGTCACTAATGCCGCTACCCAACGCGGGCATCTATGCTTTCATTCAGCTGCTGATGAGCTGGCAGCAAAAGTAACAACACTTCGCTGATTGCAAACCTCGTTGGAGCTCGGCTATGCATTTTGCATTTGCCGCTGCCCGTCGCAATGCGGCGTTCACGGCCATAGTGACTCTGCTGCTCGGATTGGTCATCACCGTGCTGGTCGCCGCGGAGATGCAAAAGCAGCAGGCGCACGAACTCGTGCGCGCACTTGACCATAAAACCGAAGTATTGGGCGCCGAAGTTACCACATTGATGGGGCGCTACGAATACGGCCTTCGGGGACTCCGTGGCGTCGTTCTGACTGCTGGAGAAAACGGGCTCAGACGTGAGCACATCCTTCAGTACACCAATTCGCGTGACTATCAGAAGGAGTTTCCTGGAGCGCGTGGATTCGGCTTCATTCGTCGCGTTCCAGAGCATGCGACGGCGCAGTTTTCAGTGCAGGCCGCCCAGGAGCAGCCTAGCTTCCGAGTACATCAGCTGATTCCCCACTGGGGTGAGCGATTCGTCATTCAGTACGTAGCCCCCGAAGAGAACAACCATGAAGCGATTGGGCTGGACATCGCTTCAGAGCCAAATCGGAACCGTGCTGCCATCTTGGCGATGCAGACTGGCAAGCCGCAGCTGACTGCGCCAATTACCTTAGTGCAGGCTGCTGGCGCGGCACAGCAGTCCTTTCTGTTGCTGCTCCCAGTTTATCGAGGCGCGATAGCGCCTGAAAAACCATACGACCGAGCTCGGGCGACACTGGGTTGGACGTATGCCCCATTGCTTATGCAGGACGTGCTGGCAGGGTTGAAGGCAGAGCAGGCAGGGCTCCTGGTTTCCATCACTGATGTGACAGACAGGAATCAGGTGACCTTTTTCACGACGCCTGTCCCCGAGCACTTCCGGGTGCATGGCTGGCAGACCGCTCGCATGCAGATCTTCGGCAGAATCTGGGAGCTGCGAACCGCAGCGCTGGATGGATTCGTTGCCGCTCGCAAATTCACACCGATACCTTTGGTAGTTCTCGTTGGTGTGACAACTTCGATCGTGCTTGCGTTGCTGTTCGCTTTGCTTTGTCTCAACTGGTTGCGCCGGAACGAGATTACTGCGGTGCGGGCACGGCAGGCGGCGATTGTCGACGGAGCGCTCGATGCGGTGATTGCATTGGATCCGCACGGCAATGTTGTCGGGTGGAACCGTAGCGCCGAGGCCATGTTTGGCTATGCCGAGTCGGAGGTTTTGGGCAAGAAAGCGATCCGGTTGCTCTCGTCTCGAGCCTCTCGCTCCGAAGCGTTCTCGATCATGCGCCGGATACGGGAGGGGTTGTCTGTCCGGCATTTTGATACGCAGCTTCGAACCGCCTGGTCTGAGCCGATCGCGGTCTCCGTTTCCGTCGTACCGATCTTCGACCGTGCAGGTGAGATAACCGGAGCGGCGGCCACGATTCGGGACATCAGCGAGAAGAAGGCCGCAGAGGCTGCAGTGCTTGCCATGAATGCTGCGCTCGAGCAGCAGGTTGGGGTGAGGACCAAGGAATTGGACCTTGCCAGAGATACATTGCAGACGGTGCTCGACGCGGTGCCCACCATGATTGGCTATTGGGATAGGGACGAAATCAATCGGTTTGCCAACCGCGCATATCACGAATGGTTCGGCCTGGACCCAGGGGTGATGGTCGGCCAAAGTGCTGCAGATATTCTGGGGCACCAGCTGTACGCAGAAGCTGAGCCGCGGATGCAAGCGGTCCTGGAAGGGCGGGTACAGCGTTTTGATCGCGAGCTCAAGCCGTCCAATGGTGGCGTGGCACACCATATGCAGGTGCAATACTTGCCCCGATGGGATGGCGAACACGTTGTAGGTTTCTACTCCATCGTCCACGACGTGACTGATTTGCTGGAAAGTCAGTCGCAGCTTGCCCAGAGCCTGCGAGAGAAGCAGTCGTTGCTCGACACCATCAACACGCAGTTCTTGTTTTCGGTGACGGACCGGCAAGGCCGGATCATCGAGGCCAACGACAATTTGGTCGAGATATCGGGCTATTCGCGTGACGAGCTGGTTGGCAACGACCATCACATGCTGAGCTCAGGCCTCCATTCCGATGCGTTCTGGGAGGTGATGTGGACCACCGTCACGGCGGGTCAGCCATGGCATGGTGAGGTGTCCATTCGCTCGAAGACGGGCGACGTGTATTGGCTAGACACTGTGATTGCGCCGATGTTTGATCAGGATGGCGCAATTGACCGTTTCCTTGCGCTTCGCACCAACGTCACCGCGCGCAAATCCGCTGAAAATGAATTGGTGCGGCTGAACAAACTGCTGGCTGACATCCTTCGCGCTGCTTCGGAGGTCTCCATCGTCGCAACGACCCCAACGGGCACCGTGACGGTATTCAATGAAGGGGCTCGGCGAATGCTGGGCTACGACGAGAGCGACGTCGTTGGTGAGGTTACGCCGTTAGCGTTCCATGAAACTGCTGAAATTGAAGCCCGCGCGGCGGAGCTCGCAACGCAATATCAAGTCACATTGGCTGGATTTGAAGCGCTGGTCAAAAGAGCGGAAGCGGAAGGCCGCGACACGGCAGAATGGAGCTACGTCACGCGTGACGGACGCCGCGTTCCTGTTTCTCTTGTCGTGACCACGATGCGCTCTCCAGACGGAGAGGTCGAAGGGTTCCTCTTCATCGCGACCGACGTATCTTTGGAGCTTCAGCACCGCCAGGAACTGATTTCCGCCCGTGACCAACTGATGTTGGCCGCGCAGGTTGCTCAGTTGGGCATCTGGAGCTGGGATCCAGCGTCCAATGCCGTGAGCTGGAATGACCGGATGTTTGAGCTCTACGACCAGCCGGTTTCTTTGCAGACCTCCCGACAGCTCCACTTCGAACACTGGAGAGAGCGGGTCCATCCTGATGATGTTGAAATGGCCGAGGCGGCGTTGAATGCAACCTTGGAGCAGGGGCGCCCGTACAACGTCATGTTTCGCATCATCCGGCGCGATGGCTCGCTGCGGTTTTTGCAAGCGGGAGCACATGTCGAGCGCGATGCACAGCATCACCCCATCAAGGTTACTGGCATCAATCTCGATGTGACTGACCAACGCTTGCTCGAACAGGGGTTGATCGAAGCCAAGCATCAGGCGGATACAGCGAATCGCGCAAAATCTGCGTTCCTCGCCAGCATGAGCCACGAGATCAGGACGCCGATGAACGCGGTGCTTGGGATGCTGCAGCTTATCCGGCAAACCAAGCTCACAGCGGCTCAAGCAGACTACGCTGCGAAAGCCCAGACAGCGGCACAGGCGCTGTTGGAGCTATTGAACGACATCCTCGATTTTTCGAAGATCGAGGCGGACAAACTAAGCCTGGATGCTCATCCGTTCGAACTTGAAGGCGTGATGCGGGATCTTGCCGCGGTGCTTTCGGGGAATGAGGAGGACAAGGATCTTGAGGTGCTGTATGCCATGGCTCCGACATTGCCGAGTGTCGTCGTCGGTGATCGATTGCGCCTGCAGCAGGTACTGATCAACCTCGCGGGCAATGCCATTAAGTTCACCGAAAAGGGTCAAGTCGTGGTGAGCATCGAGCAGCTCGCTCGCACAGCAGGCATGGTGACGCTGCGTTTCGCGGTTTCCGATACGGGGATCGGCATTTCCGCTGAGCGCCAAGAAGAAATCTTTCAGGGATTCGTCCAAGCGGAGGCGTCAACAGCGCGGCGATACGGCGGCACCGGCTTGGGGTTGGCGATCAGTCGCAACCTGGTTCAGTTGATGGGTGGCCGATTGAGTGTTGAGAGCGAACCTGCGCGAGGCAGCCGGTTCTGGTTCGACATCACCCTCCCGGTTGACTCCAACCTGCCGATCGTCGATCCCGAAACCACAGGGCGATATCGGGTGCTGGTGGTAGACGACAACCCAACAACCGCAAATCTGCTGACCCAAGCGACTGCATCTCTCGGATGGCAAACGGAGTATGCAGAGAGCGGCGAGGCGGCGATTGAACGTGTCCGACGGGCCCAGCAGGAGCAGCGGTCATTCGACGTGATCCTGATGGACTGGCGAATGCCGGGCATGGATGGCGCAACTGCTGCGCAGAAGATCAAGGACCTGTGCCACGACGCAATGTTGCCGATCATTGTCATGGTGACGGCTTTTGGTCGCGAGGCGCTCGGCCGACTTGTAGAACAAGGTCCAGTACCGTTTGCCGCGTGCTTGACCAAGCCTGTGACCTTGCAGCAACTGGCCGACGCTGTTCGACAAGCACAGGACGATAGTGCGCTACCACCTAGCGAAGAGCCGGAGCTTCGTAAACAGCGGCTGGATGGTCTGCGATTGCTGGTCGTTGAGGACAATGCGCTGAACCGGCAGATTGCGACAGAACTGCTCCGTGGCGAGGGGGCTGAGGTCTATGCCGCAGAGGGCGGAGTACGTGGTGTTGAGATGGTGACCCAGGGACCGCAGGCCTTTGACGCGGTACTCATGGATATCCAGATGCCAGACATTGATGGATTGGAAGCGACGCGGCGTATTCGAGCAGATCGCCGCTATCTGGGGCTTCCGATCCTGGCCATGACGGCCAACGCCTCTGCGGCAGACCGCGATGCCTGCATTGCTGCTGGCATGGACGCACACATTCCAAAGCCGATCCAACTCGACAATCTGGTTGGCACCCTCTGCGCGGTACTTGATGGCATCAAGGGCACCCACGCGAAGGGAGATTCGATACAAGAAACGCTGATGGATCTGGCAGCGATCGAACCATTGCCGTCATTACTCCAACGGCTGGGAGGACACAGAGATGTTTACCGAGCTGCTCTTGAAAGCTTTGAAGGGGAGGGCAGGCGGCTCGTCGACGTGTTGATCGAACAGGGCAGTGCGAATGATCGGGAAGGGGCGATCGAGACGCTACATACATTCGCAGGGATAGCAGGAACGTTGGGTGCCATCGGTGTCTACGAGCGCGCGCAGCACCTCGAGCGGCGGATCAAGGATGATGCTGAGCTGTACGATGTACTCACGACCAGCGAGCTCGCCAGCCTGCGCCGAAATGTTGGGTTTGCCGTGCAGGCGCTGTTTGCGGCACTGGATGCGTAAACGAGTACTTACTCCGAGTTCGCCGACATTGACGTCCGTGACGGTCTTTTAGCTACGGCGATCTTCAGCTCACCTCGGGCGACAAGCGACTGGAGGGCTACTACTGGAGCAATTCGCCCACTTGAGGCCTCATTTCGCTGGATCTCTTGACGCGGGATCTCACCGGCATCCTCGTTTGCTGTTGTCCAGAAGGTTCGTGACAAGTTGCTGAAGATCGCGAGCTCAGCTGGCGCTTAACCAATTGCGATTGCTTTCGCTGTTGCCCAGTAGCGGGAACGGGTCATTGCCACCGGTTACCGACGGAGAAAGCGGTCGCTCGACAGACTCGGGCTGACTTCTGCGCAGGTGACGTCGGCTGTTCGACGATGAGCGATCAGAGCAGCTTGGTCGTACAGATGACTGGGACATAGCAACTAGCGCGATACCTTAAAGTGGCCCAGCCAACGCTGGGCTACTTTTCCTTATTTGCTGTTCTCTTGGAGTAGACCGAGATTCCCGTTCCAGTAATTGTTGCCTTGCCGTTGGTTTTAGGAGTGAGCTGTGAGGCGCCAGGGTCGAGGGGATGATCTGGGTTCTTCTTGGAGAAGCTGCCGGCAAATATCGTCTTGTACTTTGTGACGGGCGCTTTGGTCAGATCCACTGGTGAATGGATTTTGGAGAACCCTGGAGGTACGGCCGATATCGTTTTGGTGTCCTGCAGGATGCTCAACGTGTCTTCGCGCTGGCCTGTTTTGAATGTCTTGCTCTTGATCTCCGTGAAGGTGGCCAACGGACCTGCTTCTGTGGTCTTGATCTTCAGCAGGTCCGGGCGCCTATTCCCGGTCGTCACCAGAGGGCTGCTGATCGTAGTTTGCGGGTAGTACTGGCGCTTTGCCTGTTCGACACTAGGCATTTTATTGTACTTGCGCAGCGTGCGATCCAGCGCTCGGGCTTCATTGATGTAACCTGCGATGTTCTCGTGATCATCCGGTGCTGCTTTCTTGAAGGCTTTTTTGTTTTGCTTGATGGCCTCGATGAGTCTCTTGTTGTTTGGATCGGAGAGCTTGTAATCCTGGTAGCGCGCCTTTGTCGCACCCTTGGTTGTAAATAACTCCTTAAATGTAGAATGCGACTCGGTCTTCTCGCCTTTTTGCTCAGGGAACATAGGCGTTAGTGCCTTTTTGAGTTGAGCCTGTTTACTGATCTCGGCGAAATCTAATGTTGGTTTGATGGGTTGAAGCGTGGGGCCGCTTTGTCCGATCTGCACGGGGGGAAAGAGTGGAGTGGAGAAGGTGGGCGAATTAGGGATTTGTGGAAAGCTTGTAGACGTTTGCAGGCTTGGTGAGTCCTGCGGTGTCGTATCGATCTTGACCTTCTTGGCCTGCTGGTCGCCATCCTCTTTCGTGAAGGCCGTCTCGTTGGATCGTTTCTCGTTCACTGACGGCTGCTTGCTGTAATAATTAAACAAAGTGTTGCTAGGTTTCGTTGGGGCTGTGGCGGTGTTCTTGCTGCGTCTTTTATCGCTGCTCATGATGCGTCAATCTCATATTTGGGTGGCCACCGAAGCGGCAAGTAGTCATATACTCTATCAATTGATGTATGGGGAGCTGGGTAAAGTCATCCGCAGTCAGCTGCGCAGTGTGCTATGCGCAATTCGAAAAAACCCAATCATTTCCTGCAATTGAATCGCTTGGGCACTCATTTCCTCCGCGGTGGAGCTCAGTTCCTCTGAAGCTGAGGCATTCATCTGTGTGGTCTGCGCCAGCTGAGTCACCGCGGTATTGATCTGTTCGAGGCCGGTTGTCTGTTCGCTGCTGGCCGCACTGATTTCCTGTACCAGATCTGCCGTCTTGCGGATCGAGGGCACCATCTGGTCGAGCAGCGTGCCCGCGCGTTCTGCCAGTGTCACGCTGCTTGATGCGACCTCGCTAATTTCCTGCGCTGCCACCTGGCTACGCTCGGCCAGCTTGCGCACCTCGGCCGCCACCACGGCGAAGCCCTTGCCGTGCTCGCCTGCCCGCGCGGCTTCGATCGCGGCATTCAGCGCCAGCAGGTTGGTCTGGTAGGCGATGTCGTCGATGATGCCGATCTTGCCGGCAATCTGCCGCATCGCCGAAACCGTCTGCTTCACCGCCTCGCCACCTTCGCCGGCATCCTGGGCGCTCCTGGTCGCCATGCCGTCGGTGACGCGGGCATTTTCCGAGTTCTGCGCCACCGTGGCCGAGATCTCTTCGACTGAGGCGCTGGTTTGCTCAACGCTAGCAGCCTGTTCGGATGCGTTCTGGCTGAGTGCCTGCGCTGAGGACGAGATTTCTTCGGAGGCAGAGGCGAGGGCGGTTGCCGATTCGGAGACATCGCCGATCACTTCAGTCAGCTTGTTCACCATCAGCCGCAGATGAAACAGCATGCTGTTCGAGTCGTGCTGGCGTACCGGAACGTCGGTGGCGAGATTGCCGGCTGCAATCTCTTGCAGGAGCGCCATGGCGACACGAGGCTCTCCGCCAAGCTGGCGATTGATCACGCGGTAAACGAGCCAAAGGCTGGCGACCAGGACCGCGAACGACAGACCCAGTAGCGCGTAGATTGTGTTTTCCAGTTGATGCGCATGCGTCTCTGCAGCTTCGACTGCACCGCGGGTCCGTGCATCCAGTAGTACGAAGAACTCGTCTACTGGCTTCATGATGCGTGCCTTGTTGATATGGTATTCACGGTTGTGCATCAGCTCGCGGGCCATTTCCAGGTTGGGTGCATCAACCCGGGTGAAGCCGCCCTTGCCGTCATCGAAATGGCCTTTCACGGCATTCATGGCAATGGTTTCAGTCTTGACCAGCGTATCGGAGTAGGACTTGGCTTCCTCCAATTTGGTCAGCTCTTCTTTGGAAAAACCGGCTTGTTTCATCAGGTCGATCAAGTCGGCGGCAGCACCATCGGGGCGTGGTGGCTGGTCGTTCGCGGCAACGAAATCCCAATAGATTCGATCGTATTGCTGCGGACGCGGACGTTTGCCGTTCCGGATATCGACAATGGCGAAGTATTGCTGCTCGTATCGGGCGTCGCCGGTCAGCACATAGGTGCGGGCTAGCCGGGTCAGGTCATCCGAACTTTGCCGAAGCTCATCGGCCAGCAGATATGACTGATAGCGGCTGGCTTGAGCCTGGCCGAGTTCAGCATTCGCGTTGTTGAGCGCCCTGGTCGCCGCAATGATCAGCACCATCAGCACAGCGGTAATGACGAGCAGTGCGATAAACAACTGCTTGATGCTCACGGTCTTGGTCGGATTTGCCAGCATGAAACCCCCTGTGTGCAACGTGAAGGAATTGGATTTGAAATCGCTCAGGGCCGGGTAGGGCTAGGACAGGCTGCGTGCCAGCTGCGCCACCTTGGCGCGCATGGTTCTTTGTACGAGATGCGGCACGTCGAGGATCAGCGCCACGCGACCGTCGCCGAGGATGGTCGAGCCGCTGATGCCCTTGACCTCGCCGAACAGCAGGCCAAGCGGCTTGATCACTGCCTGAAATTCGCCCAACAGCTTGTCGACGACAAGGCCGGCGCGCTGCTGGCCGTATTGCACGACGACGAGGCTCTCGCGCACGTGCTCGGCTTCGGGCAGATCGAACAGCTCGCGCAACCGCACGAAGGGCAAGGGCTCGCCGCGCAGCTTGACGATGTTGTGCCGCATGTCGTGGCTGCTGATGTCGATGCACTCGATCACGAGCTCGAGCGGGATCACGAACTGCGAATCGCCGACCATGACCTGGAAGCCATCGATGATGGCGAGCGTCAGCGGCAGGCGGATGCGCACCGTGGTGCCCTGGCCCTGGCGGCTGACGATCTCCACCTCGCCGCGCAGCGATTCGATATTCTTCTTCACCACGTCCATGCCCACGCCGCGACCGGACAGGTTGGTGACCTGCTCGGCCGTGGAGAAGCCCGGCTCGAAGATCAGCCGGTAGATCTCGCCATCGGACAACTGCTGCTCGGCACTGACGAGGCCGCGCTCGATGGCCTTGGCCAGGATGCGGTCGCGATCCAGGCCACGACCATCGTCGGAGACCTCGATCACGATGCTGCCGGACTCGTGGTAGGCGTTGAGCCGGAGCGTGCCCTCCACCGCCTTGCCGGCCATCACCCGCGCTTCCTTGCTCTCGATGCCGTGGTCCATCGCATTGCGCACGATGTGCATCAACGGATCGGACAGCTTTTCGACCATCGATTTGTCGAGCTCGGTGTCGGCGCCAGTCACCAGCAGCTGGATTTCCTTGCCAAGCTCGCGCGAGATGTCGCGCACCACGCGCGGGAAGCGCTGGAACACTTCGCCGATCGGCACCATGCGCAGCGTCAGCGCGGCATCGCGGATCTGCTCGACCAGGCTGGAAATGCTTTGGGTGGCCTCCTCGAAACGCGCGTGTTTCTCACGGTGGGCCACCAGGTTGGCAGCGGCACCGGCAATCACCAGCTCGCCGACAAGATCGATCAGCGCATCGAGCTTGCTGACCTCGACCTTGATGAACTTCTGCTCCTGGGTACGCTTTTCCTCGCCCTGTTTCTGCTTGGTGAGCGCCGCGGCCACCACGGCCTGCGGCACCTTGTCCTGCTCGACCAGCAGCGTGCCGAGCGGCTTGGCCGGCACCGGCTCGGCGGCCTGCTGCGCCAGCACGTTGTCGAGCTCGGACGGCGTCAGCGCGCCGCCCTTGACCAGAATTTCACCGAGCCGCCCGGCCGGCTCGGCCAACGACTGGATCAGGCCGATGTATTCGGCGATCTTGCCGTGCGGCGGCAGGATGCGGATCTCGCTGTCCTCGCGCACGAACTCGAACACGCCCTCGATGGTCTGGCGATCGGCGTCCGAAGCGAAGTCCACCTCGAAGCCGAGGTAACACGCTTCCGGGTCCATCACCCGCGCATCGGGCAATGCATCCGGCAGCGTGACGATATGGACGATACGGCCGATGGTGCCGAGGTAGCGCAGGAAGGACAGCGGGTCCATGCCGTTGCGCAACACGTCGGGCGAGAAGCGCAGCGAAAGATGCCAGTTGTCGCTGCTGACGGCGCTGCCGTCGTCCACTTCGATCTGCGCGGTGTCGGCGGCTGCACCCATGGCATGCACGGCGGGATGGGCCGCCGCGGTTACGCCGAGCAGGGCGTTGAGCGAGACCTCCAGCCGGCCGCGCTTGACCGGATCCGGCTCCTCCTCTTCGCGGCGGGCGGCAATGGCATCGACCAGCTCGCCAATGTAGTCGCCACATTCGAGCAGCAGCGACAGCAGGTTGGTATCAAGCGGCAGGCTACCGTTGCGCACCTTGTCGAGTACGCTCTCGGCCACATGGGTGAAGCTGACGATGCGCTCGAATGCAAACAGCCCGGCCGAGCCCTTGATGGTGTGCGCGGCGCGGAAGATCGCGTTGATCGCCTCGCTGCTGGCCCCTTCGGCCTCGATCTGCATCAGCGCCATTTCCATGGCGGCCAAGAGTTCGCGCGCCTCCTGCACCAGCGCGTCGCGTGCGTTGTCCATGTCCATGATCGACCTCAGCGGCTAGCGTTGGGAATGAGCACCGGATCGCCCAGCGTGCCCGCCAGGTCGAGAAGCTCCAGTACTGAGATCACCGCCGGGCTGTGGCCGCTGTAGGCGAGTGCCCGGCCGTGCCGCGCCGCCTCGCGCTTGGCGAGCAGCAGCAGCTGCACGCCTGCGGTATCGAGTTCGTCGACGCCGGACAGATCGATGGTCAGCGGCGGGCCGCCGCCCTCGCCGAGTGCGGCAAGCAGCACATCCTTGAGTTCTGCTGCATGAAAGATGGTGAGTTCGCCATCGAGGCGGAACTGGGCGCTTTCACCTTCGGCTAACGCGGTCAGCGGCATGGCGGCTCCCGATCGTGAGTCGTTCTGGAATGAGGGCTCAAGCCGTTTCGGATTCCTGCAGCGCCGCGAGGCCTGCCAACTCGTCTCCGGAAAGGATCTGCTCGATCGCCAACGCAATCACAAAGCGCTCGTCTCGCTTGATCATGCCGGCAATAAAGTCGGCGCGGATGTGCGCGCCGAAGGTAGGGCGAGGTTCAATGGCCCCGGGATCGACATCAAGCACATCGTTCACGGCATCGACGAGCATGCCCAGCTGCAAGGGACCAGTTGGCTGTTCCATCTCAAGAATGATGATGCACGTTCTGCGTGTGGTGATCGTTTCCTTTCGGCCAAAGCGCACTGCCAGGTCAATGACTGGAACTACTGCGCCGCGAACGTTGATCACGCCTCTCAAGAACGCCGGCATCATGGGAATTTCAGTCAATCCAGGGAATTCGATGATCTCGCGAACCTGCGTGATTGGCATGGCGAACGGCTCGTCATTCAGCGAGAAAGTCAGGAATTGACGCATTCCCTCAGCGCTCGTGTGACCGTATGACGAAACGGAGTGTGTATACATCGCGACCTCGGAATGGGACAACGAAGCCTGAGTGAAGACTTGTCTGATTACGCTTCGTCTGAACTCAAACTAGCACCAATTTGGGGCTGACGCTGGCATGCCAATGGGGCAGCACAAGGGCGATGCAGAAGCACTTCTGGTTAAAACCAACGATTGAGCAGGGAGAACGAGGTGGGCAGCTTCAGGCGCGTGCGCGTTGCAAGGTCTGGCTGGGTAGCTCCCCGAAGGTCCGCTGGTACTGCTGCGCAAACCGGGAGAGGTGGCGAAAGCCCCATTTCACCGCGACATCGGCCACGCCGTATGTGGAAGCTGGAGCCAGTAGGTCACGCAGCGCGCCATTCAGCCGGATGTTCATGAACCAACGGCCAGGGGGCATGCCGACACTGCGCTGAAAGATCAGCTCCAGCGCGCGTCGGGTATAGCCGCAACGGCGTGAGAGTTCGTCCAAATCGATCGCAGGGCTGTCCGTCGATCGAGCCAGGCGCTCACACGCCAGAACGAGCTGGAAGTGTCGCTTGGCCGCAGCCTCGGCCACGGATGTGACTTTGACGGCGGTGTGTATGGCGCTCACGAAGCCCTGAAGCAGGGCTCGCGCAACCTCCTCAGCCAGTTGCGCGTGCAAGCCCCCAGGTTGCTGTGCCTTGGCGACAGCGAATGCATCATCGACAAGCTGCACGAGCTTGGCATGCTGGCCGGGGATGAGGCGGAGTGACGTTGCATCACGTTTGGGCAGCGTGAGGGGGCGCCCTGTCTCTTCCAGCGCGATCTCCTGTAGTTGCGACTCCAGTGCGACGAAGTTGATCCATCGCGACTGACCGGCAGCGTGGTAGAGCAAATCAATGCCCGAGGGATAAATCTGCAGCGTATCCCGCTCGATCATCGACGTGTTGTAGCGGGTGGCTTCAAAACCGTCGGCCAATACACCGAAGCACACCACTCCTTTGGGCATGACACCTTGTGCAGCCACCGGAAAGTCGTAGTAGCCCGTCTCCAATCGCGTGTCTGCCAGCACCAAGCGGCGGTGCCTCATTTTGCCGCCTTTGGCTGCGAGCAAGCGGTGCTCGAAATGGCCGCCGTACACCACATCGAACGCCTGGGTCGGATCGAGTCCGTCGTAGCGATGCTCCTGAAACAGGTTCACTTGGCTCATGTTTACCTTTCTCCAGTATTTCGTTTTTCGGATATTAAACATCCAAAATAACGATCTACTCTGTCAGAAGTCGTCATGTCATGGTGCTCGTATGGCTCCGGTGTCCCCTTACCGCCAATTCAGGTCACGCATCCGGGAACTGGAGTCGGAAGTGGAGCGGCTTCGCCAACGCGAGCTTCATGAACTGATTTCAGGGATGCGCAGCAAGATCGCGGAGTACGGCATCACTCCCGAACAGCTGTTCGGGGCCGACCTCTCCGATTTGGCGCAATTTCGTGATCCCGAGACAGGGCGGTCCTGGAACGGCTTCGGTCGCCCACCGAACTGGATCCGCGGCAAGGACCGTGAGCAATTTCGGATCAAGCGTCCCGGCAATGATTGAGGTCAGGTCGAGCCCATTTGCCTTATAGGACACATCGATGAAATCCATGTGGCTTTTTGGAGCGCCGGTGTTGGCGGCGGCAGGTATTGCACTAGGAGCGGATGCGCCCGACGCGGCGCAGGCCAACAACCCATTGGCCAACATGACCGCGTTCAACATGCAGAACTACTACATTGGCGAGCTCACCGAATCGGACGAGGAAGCCAACCAGTTCTGGTTTCGCTATGCCAAACCGTTCTCGCTTGGTGAGAGCAAGTGGTTGTTACGCGCATCGCTGCCGGTCAACACCATGCCAGTGGCACCTACCGGAGGTCACCATACTGCAATTGGCGATCTGAATTTGTTTACCGCGTACTTGATCGACACCGGCAATCCCGCAGTGAGCTTCGGTATCGGCCCGCAGCTCACTGCGCCTACTGCGGGCGATGACCGCTTGGGGAGCGAGAAGTGGTCGGCTGGGCTGGTCAATGTGATGTTCGACGCCAGCTCACCCCAATTCCAGTACGGCTATCTCGCTTCCTGGCAAGCCAGCTTTGCTGGCGAGGATGACCGCGAGGATGTGAACGTGGCGGCATTCCAGCCTTTTCTGTTCTACCAGCTCGGTGGTGGCACTTATCTGAGAGCAGCGCCCATCTGGGTCTACAACCTGGAAAACGACAACTACAGCGTACCGCTGGGCATCGGTGTCGGCCAAGTCGTGAAGCGTGGTACGACGGTTTACAACTTTTTCATCGAGCCGCAGTTCTCCGTTGCCGACAAAGGCCCGGGCCAGCCTGAGTGGCAGATCTTCTTTGCGCTCAATCTGCAGTTCCTGAATTAACCCTTTTACCGGCTCACGGGTTGTGTCGATCCGTCCCGAATCACGAGTCGAGGACGCAGCACCGTCACCTTTTCGTCTGGAAGTTGTTTTTGCTGTTGCTGGAAAGCAGTGAATTCCCACTAGGAGATGTCCGCAATGAAAAGCGTAGCAATCAATCTTTCCCACTTGAGCCTGGCCGGGCTGATCGCGGTAGCTTGGAGTCAAGCTGGCGCTGCCGATTATCGGTTCACGCCGGAGCAAAAGAGTGCGACCAAGTTCACCCGCGATGCCAACCAAGCGGTTTACCAGCAACTCGATTTTGAGAGCAAAACTGCGTTCGACGATTCGCGCCGAAACCTAATTGCCCCGTTGCTGAACGATGGCAATATCGAAGGTGGTGTGTTCGATGCGACCGGCCTCAATTTTATGCAGGGTAAAACCGCACCTGATTCGGTGAATCCGAGCCTTTGGCGCCATGCCCAATTGGCCAACTATGGCGGCCTGTTCAAGGTAACTGACCATATTTACCAAGTACGAGGCCAGGATTTGTCGAGCCTGACCATCATCGAGACCAAGACTGGGGTTGTATTCTTCGACGTTGAATACAGCCCGATTGCTTTGACCAAGTCGATCGAACTCTACGAAAAACACCGTGGCCGTAAGCCGCTCAAGGGCGTCATCATCAGCCATAGCCATGCCGACCACTTCGGCGGATATGACGGAATTATCAAGTCCGGCTTGGCCAAGGCGGAAGACTTCAAGAGCGGAAAAATCCCGTTGATCGCTCCGGAAGGCTTTATCGAAGAGGCCGTGGCCGAAAATGTGACTGCCGGCAACATCATGGCACGTCGTTCAGGCTATCAGTACGGCAATGTCCTCAAGCCGGGCGAGAAAGGCATCATCACCGGATCGTTGGGGCCCGCACTCGCTACCGATGCCTCGTCGCTCGCCATTCCGAACAAGGTCATCACCAAAGATGGCGAGAAAGTCACGATCGATGGCGTCGATTTCGTGTTCTATCTGGCCCCGCATTCCGAAGCCCCGGCCGAGATGGTGATGTACATCCCGCAGTGGAAGGCGCTCTCGATGGCGGAGGATGTAAATCACCTGCAGCACAACTTGTACACCCTGCGCGGCGCGCAAACACGAGATGCCAGTGTCTGGGCGAAGTACATCGGCGAAGCCGTTGCGCGGTGGGGGCAGGAGGTGGAAGTGCACTTTGGTCCACACACGTGGCCGGTCTGGGGCAACAAGAACGTGGTGGAGTATCTGAAGAATCAGCGAGACGTCTATCAGTCGCTATTCGACACCACGCTACGTTATGCCAATTACGGCTACCGTCCTGACGATATCGCAGAGAATGCCCAGCTACCCAAGTCAGTCTTCAATCAGTGGGACAACCGGCCGTACTACGGGCATACCCGAAATAACTTGAAGTCGACCTATGTGAGGAACCTGGGTTGGTATAACGGCAATCCGACGGAGCTCGCGAAATACCCGGATGCGGAACGTGGCAAACGCTACGTTGAAGCCATTGGCGGGAAGGACAAGGTGTTGGCCGCGGCGGTGAACGCGTTCAACAAGGGTGACTACCGATTCACGGTCGACTTGCTGAATAACATCGTGGCTGGTGATGGCAGCGACAAGGACGTGAATTACCTGATGGCCGATGCGATGGAGCAGCTCGGTTACCAGGAGGAGAATTCGCTGTATCGCAACTGGTATCTCGGCGCGGCAGTGGAGTTGCGCACGGGTGGGAACGTGCCGAACAACCTGACTACCACGTCGCCCGAGGTCATCGCCAGCCTACCACCGGATCTGTTCATCAACTACCTGGGCATGCTGGTCGACCAGATCAAGGCGGAGAAGGCGGGCAACGCCGTAATTAATCTCAAGCTCTCGGGCGGGGCTCAGTTCCTTCTTGATCTGCATAACGGTGTGCTGAATCGAGTATCCAAGTTTCAGTCGCCAAATGCCGATGCGACTTTGGAAATCTCCCAAGCCGATCTGCTTAGTTTTGCCTCCGGCAAAGCCACGCTGGATGATCTTGCCAGCTCGGGCAAAGCGAAGATTGATGGCAATAAAGCCGCTGTTGCCAAGTTGGACGGCATCTTCGCCCTCGACTTGAAAAACAACATGAACCTGGTCTTGCCGCTGCAACCGGAAAACCGCGTCAAGTAACTGGCTGGGAGTGACGGCGCTGCTTTGGCGCCGTCACTTCTATCGTTGGGGATGACCAAGCGCTTGTAACGGCATGGCACAACTACTTTCTGACTCAATTTCGAACGCTAGACGATATACGAAAAAAGCCGATCATGTTCTGGAGCTGTACTGCTTGGCTGCTCATTTCTTCCGCAGTGGAAGACAGCTCTTCCGAAGCAGACGCATTCATCTGTGTGGTCTGTGCGAGTTGGCTCACCGCCGTATTGATCTGGTCGAGTCCTGTCGTCTGCTCGTTGCTCGCCGTGGTGATCTCACGAACCAGATCCGCCGTCTTCACGATGTCCGGAACCATACGGTCGAGCAGGCCGCCGGCGCGGGCGGCGAGATTCACACTGCTGCCCGCTACTTCGCTGATTTCCTGGGCGGCTGACTGACTACGAACCGCAAGCTTGCGGACCTCGGCCGCGACCACAGCGAAGCCCTTGCCATGGTCACCCGCGCGGGCTGCTTCGATCGCAGCGTTCAGCGCCAGCAGGTTGGTCTGGTAGGCGATGTCGTCGATGATGCCGATCCTTCCGGCGATCTGCCGCATTGCAGCCACCGTTTGTTTCACGGCTTCGCCACCCTCGCTCGCATCACCAGCGCTTTGTGTGGCCATGCTGTTCGTTGTGCGCGCGTTGTCGGCGTTTTGGGCAACGGTCGCGGCGATTTCCTCCACCGAGGCGCTGGTTTGCTCGACGCTTGCAGCCTGTTCCGAGGCATTTTGGGACAAGGCCTGTGCGGATGAGGCAATCTGCTCGGATGCCGAAGCCAGTGCAGTAGCTGAGCTGGAAATGTCGCCCACGACCCCGGTGAGCTTCCCGACCATCTGCCGAATACTGAACAACATAGAGCTACTGTCGCCAGGCTTGACCGGGACAGTCACGGTCAGATCGCCGTCCGCTACGCGCTGCAGGATCAGCGCGGCGTCGGTGGGTTCGCCGCCAAGCTGTTTCAGCAGACTGCGCGTAATGCACCAGCCCAGTATCCCGGCTAGCACGACGGTGATGATGAGCACTGAGATCGTCAGCAACAGGGCTTGCTGATAGCGCTGTTGGGATGCTTCATACTCACGTTCTGCTACGGTCAGCTGGACCTGGGTGAGCGCACCAAACTGCGCTGTCACTGGATCGAAGCGCGGATACAACTCTTGCGTCACGAAGTGATCCAGGGCAGTCGCATCCTCGGCCTTCAGAATGCCCTTGAGCTGCTCGACGGCTTTGTCGGCTTCCTTGAGCAATGGCCGCAACTGATCCACGACGCGGGTTTCATCCGGCACTAGATGCGTGGCCAGATAGGCATCGAGCTCTCGCTTGATGGTACTTTCCGCCTCGGCGACGGCCCCTGAAGCTGTAGCCCAACTCATGGTGCCTGCGCGCGCCTTGTGTGACGCGTCGACAATATTTACCGCGTACATATCGGAGATCGCCTTGAGTCCCTTCAGGGGAACGACGCGATCATGGTAGACGGTGCTCATCGCTTGATTCGCATCGCGCAGGTCCTTCAGGCCGATCAAGCCGACGACCAATGTGGCGACAAGCAGCGTTGCGATCAGGCAGGTCAATCGGCCCAAGACCGTCATTCGTTCGAACATGACAACTCCTTGCATGCAGGCCGCGGCCGCGAGGGAAGGGGGAGCTTGAAGGTGTCGCTATTGTTGTGATTTGGACGACGTTACCGCCCAGCAGCAATGGGAGTACTGCTGGGTGCCGGGATCCCGTTGGAACCGCATGGCGCTGCACCGAGATCGGCCCTTCAGATATGAACGTAGCATCAATTTGCTGTTGAGACCGGCCGTCTTCTACCAAAACGACTTAACGAGAATCCCGCTGCGCCTGGGTTCGGCTGGACCGAGTCCAGTGCTTGCTGCTTGCCCTGCGCTGCGCGTGGTAAATCCCCATATGCCCCGAAAACAAATAGGCCGTGACGCAGCCTACTGCCGCGAGCGGGCCGATTTCCACGCCAAACAACTCCATGGCCATCAGGGTGGTAGCCAGCGGCGTGTTTGCGGCGCCGGCGAATACGGCAACAAAGCCAATGGCGGCAAGCTGCGCGAGCGGCAGGTGCAGCAACGGGGCCAGGACGTTGCCCAGTGTCGCTCCGATGTAGAACAGCGGTGTCACCTCGCCGCCTTTGAACCCGCTACCGATCGACATGGCGGTGAATGCCAGCTTGCATAAAAAGTCCCAGCTATCCATGGGCGCCTCAAAGGCATGCACGATGTCCGGAATACCCAACCCGGTGTAGCGGTAGGCATCGAACGACCAGACAGCGAACGCGATGACGATCCCACCGAGCAACGGTCGCAACGGTGCGTGCGAAATGTGCCGCTTCATGGCCGCGCTGAGCGCATGGGTTGCTTTGGCAAATGCGGCGCCCACCAAGCCAAATGCCATTCCCGCAACCAACACTGCGCCCAAGCTCAACAAGCTGATGGGGACCACTTCCGGAACAAGGTAATGGGTGTGCCGGATGCCGAAGGCCAACGTCACTTGGTCTGCCAGGAGCGCCGCAACAAGGCAGGGCAACAGTGCTTCGGAGCGCATGCGGCCGACCGTCAACACCTCGAGGCCGAATACTGCTCCAGCCAACGGGGTGCCGAATACGGCGGCAAAACCAGCGCTCATGCCTGTCATCAGCACAACACGCCGGTCATCTGGCTTGAGGCGGAACAGGCGAGTCAGTTGGTCAGCTAAAGCGGCGCCCATCTGTACTGCCGTACCCTCGCGGCCGACAGAGGCGCCAAACAGGTGAGACACGACGGTTGCGCCAAGTACCAAGGGTGCCATACGCAGAGGAACGACCTGCTTGGGATCGTGGATCTCATCGATGATCAGGTTATTGCCGCCATCAACTTGCTGACCGAACCACAGATAGACCAGGCCCACACCCAGGCCTGCGATCGGGAGCAACCAGATAACCCAACGATGCGCTTCTCGCCAGTTGGTGGCGCCATCTAGCGCAGACAGAAATAGCGCAGCTGCCGCACCGGCCAGCAGGGCGACGCCACAAGAAATGACCAGCCATTTCCCCAGATGGGATAGCAGGTCGAGCAATTCGGGAAGGGATTTACGCATTGGTCGCTCGCTCGAATGAGTCGGGCTGGCCAAGGGGGAGGAAGTGAACGCGAACGCCTACAGCTCCGACCTCGGTCAGAATCTGTAGGCGTCATCAGCAGCGCTAGAGCGGCTGCGGTTGTCGAAGCGGGAGGTACGCCATCTCCTGCGGCAAACTATACACGGGCACGGTCAATCGGGTCGAGCCGGTTCTTCCACCAACGGCGAGTCGCTGTGCATGCAGTAGCCGTTCTTTCCGCACTTCTTCATTTGGTACATCGCCTGGTCTGCGTACTCCAACAGGGTGGGCAACGAGTTGCCATGCCAAGGGTAGAGGCTCACACCAATGCTGGCACCAACGCGGTAGTCCTTACCTTCCACGGTGATCGCATCGGTGAGGCTGTGTAGCAGCTTTTTGGCGATGTCATGGGCGCTATTGGCATCGTCCAATTGCGTGCAGATCGCGACGAACTCATCACCCCCCACCCTGGCGCAGATGTCGGTGCTTCGTGTGCACTGCCTCAGTCGGCCGGCGACAATTTTGAGCACTTCATCGCCGACATGGTGGCCAGCACGGTCATTGATCGGCTTGAAGTTATCGAGATCGATGTAAAAAATGGCAGCAAGTTGATGCGGGCGATTCGCCAGCAACAATGCTTTTTCGAATAAAGCCGTCATGTAGCGCTGGTTGCTGAGTCCTGTCAGTGGATCCTGGAACGCCATATCCAGGGCCTTGGATTCCGCCTCCAGCAGGCGATTCTGGAAGTTCAGAAGAATGGCGGCCAGCAACGAAAAGTACTGTGCCAATACCAGCACGGTGCCCAGCATGAACCCATGCCGGAACCAGCTCGGTTCCAGCTCGATAATCACCGATGCAGTTGCCCAGTGCAGCGCCAGCAGGCCGCTCGAGAGCGCGGTCACCAGCATCAACCTGGGGCTGAGTTCAGCACGCTTGTGGAAGGCGACCCACGCTGCAAAGGACAATATGCCCGCATTGAAGATTGCCACTGCAGCGCTGCGGAACATCGGGTCGAAGCCACCCAAGCCGATCAGGAGTATCCACACCTCGACCACGATCAGGGCAAACCAGAGCCAGCGAGTGGATGTGCTGACATTGAAAAACCGAACCAGCCCCATGACCAAGCACAGCTTCTCCACGATGTTCAGGGCGCTGTAGACCGAGACCGTAAATGGGCTGTCGTGGTGGAGCAAGACGATGAAGGACAAGCGAGCACAAAGGGCGAACAGCATGGCAGCGGCCCACCAGCCCGCCCCGGGGTTGGTCCGCGGTACGCGGCTCACCCACAGAAACAGTAGCAGGAACACGAAGTACACCGTGGAGCCGATGACGTGGACCGTCTCATAGGACATGCGGATCATCCCCTTCGAATCGATGTTGTGGGCGCCGCAAACATACGGGCCTTTTATAAACTTCACGTTCCAGTCTATGACGTTCGCCTGAAAACCAGAAGTTGCAGCCAAGGTGATTCGAAAGGTGGCTACCTTTTTGCGCACTATGCGGCTATGGTCAACATTCCTTGCCAACTGGAAGAACGATGAATATCCACTTTGCCTCCGGCGGCCGATTCGACTTTGATCGAAATGGTGTGCTCTTTATGGCGCTCGCAGATGGGCGCCCAGTGCAGTGTTTGGTGTCTGAAGAAGCGTTGCGGGATCACTTTGATGCCCTAGGGGGCGCAGATGACCATGAGCATGCGTTTGAGGTAAACCAAGAGGCCATCTGCGCCGTCGCCGAAAGCAAGATCCTTCGAGGCTATCCTGAGCCGGTCACATTGACGTCGTCGGACTTCTAGACGTTACTCCCGCCGATTCCAATCTGCGGACCGGTCGACATCAAGGCGCGGCAGGATTTGCCAAATGCGCGCCACGACCTCGTCAACATCGCCGGTGTGTTTGCCCAGACTCGACAGCAGGAACACATCAGTGCTGTAGCCGACCAGCAAGCCGTCGTCCGGCAGGCGCCTTGGATTGCTACTCAATCCCTCTCCCAGGGTTCGCAGCGTGCAGTGCCGAGCGTCGCGCCCAATCTCACGCATGAGCTGGTGCACTGCCGCTTCCGGGCCTTCCAGGTATTGGCAGAAGTGCAGGCCGTCGAACAACAGCAAGCTCGTGACATCGAGCATGCGGTTCTTGATCCTTGCCTGCTGAGCAAGGGTACCCATCTGGTAAGGCTCAAACTCAGGGCTGACGTCACTGAGATAGACGTATCTGAACATGGCTGATCTCGGTGGACACTCATTCACGACTTTGCGGGTTACGCAGGTCGTCGTTTGACTTGGGCGCCAGCGCCAGACCGGTGTTGCTGGCGTGGCATGGCATGCGCGGTTGGCAAGGGCTTGAGCTTGCAGAGGTCGGCTTCCAAGCGGCGCCATTCGGTATGCAGTGAGGGCGCCACCGGGCGGCTTGAGGTTCGACGAGCACAAAGCACCAAAAGCACGCTCGCGACGAGCAGACCCACGCCGGCAGCCGTGGCCTTCTGATAGACCAAAGCGCACACGCCCCCTAAGGCCACGAGGGTGGCGATTGTCAGTACCAGGTAGCCCCTGCGACGCTTCAGGGTTCCGGGCATCTCGTCACGGTTCATCTCAACGATTAAAAGTGATAACCGAACTTTATTTTGCTTCGTTGTTGAATATGCTGCAACACACATTACATTATAATGTTTTGCACATCGCTCTCACGCCGGACCATAGACTGATGCAAATTCAACGTTACGGGCTTCGGATTGTCGGACTTCACGACCAAGTGGACTGGCAACCACGCCTGCTCGAACTCGCCGGTGCTGAGCGGGTGCTATGCCACATCCAAGCGGTGTCGTCGGAGGCGATCGAGCTGGAAGTCGAGGCAACCTGTGCGGGCCTTGAGACCATCGGCTACGAGATCCTGTACGGCGCACTCGGTTATGCGCCGCGGTTCGTGATCGTGCAGAACCCAGACCGCCATACCTATCACCTTCGTCAAGCAGCAGGATGACCCTCCCGATTCACCAAGCGCTACGCGATCAGACGGGTTTGCACCCGCATCAGGCACCCATGATTCCTTTTGTGTCGCAGACCGCAACCCATCGCACCTTGCAGTTCGATCTGGCCGCGATCCAGAGTCGGATGGCGTTGAAGGACCCGTTGCAACTGGTGCTCGGCTACACCCGCACCATGCTGGCATTCCGCTTGTTCATGCCGGATCCGCAGCAGGTAGTGATGGTCGGGCTTGGCGGCGGCTCGCTTGCCAAGTACTGCTACCACGCCCTGCCGAACACAGTGACCACCGTATGCGAGATCGACGCCCGGGTCATCGCCATGCGGGAACAGTTCCACGTGCCGGCGAACGATGCGCGGTTTCAGGTGGTGTGTGCCGATGGAGCGGATTACCTGCAGCAACGCCACGCCGACGTGGATGTGCTGCTGGTCGACGGATTCGATAACCGGGGAATTCATCCCTCGTTGTGCACGGCGGCGTTCTACCAGCGATGCCAGGCCAGCCTGAGTACGAATGGCGTGGCGGTGTTCAATCTGCTGGGGACGGACGACAACACGGGGATTTATATCTATCGCCTGTGCAAGGCGTTTGCCGATCAGGTGGTGGTGATCCGCGCAGAGGACAGCACGAACTACATCGTGCTGGCCAGTCGTTCATCACAGCTGCGCCAAACCCCGGACGAGGTGCTACTGGCGCAAGCGGCGTTGCTGGAGGAGATGACCGGCTACACGTTCAGCCAGTATGCGCGCCGCTTGATCATCAATCGGCGGCTGTATGTTCAGCCGGAGCACATCATCGAGGTGTTGGATGCACAGCGCTTAAAGCGGCGTGCTTAGGCGCTACTTCACGTGCGGATTGTCACGCGCAGCTGCGCCGTACTCCACCCCGTGCTTGGCGAGGTACTCCCGGATCATCTGGCGTACCACCTGGGAGGCATTGAGGTCTTGTGCCGCACACAGATCCTCGAAGGCTTTTTTCTTGGCCGGATCGATCAGCACCGTCAGGCGCGCGGTCTTGGCTTCCATCGTTCGAACGCACTTTGAATGGGTGTGCGTTGAATTGTAATCCACTGCACATACCCCGTGCAGCACCGGCTGGTGCGCTGTGTTGTACGTGTATTGTGTTCCGACTTCGAGGATATCATCCGTGAGCGTTTTACCCAGCTGTCCGCAGTGCCAATCCCCATACACCTATCAGGATGGCGCCCTCTACATCTGTCCGGAGTGCGCACACGAATGGGCCGCAACCGCAGACGTGCCTGAGGCCGAAGTGAAGCCAGTGGTTCGCGATGCCGTCGGCAAGGTGCTCAATGATGGTGACAGTGTCACCGTCATCAAGGATTTGAAGGTCAAGGGTTCTTCCCTGGTCGTCAAGGTCGGGACCAAGGTAAAGGCGATCCGCCTGGTCGACGGTGATCACGACATTGATTGCCGAATTGATGGCATCGGCGCTATGCAACTCAAATCCGAGTTCGTCAAAAAAGCCTGAGCCCGGCAACACCGGGCCTACATCTGGAGGAAGCCCCCATGGAGACCATCACGCTGGTCCTGGTGATGTTTGTGGCCGTCATTCTCAGCAGCACGCTGGTTCGCATGTTGCCGATTCCCTTGCCACTGCCGCTGATTCAGATCGCTTTGGGTGCTGGTATCGGTATGGTTGCCAACTGGCGGCTCGAGCTCGATCCGGAGGTGTTCTTCCTGCTGTTTCTGCCACCGTTGCTGTTTCTCGATGGCTGGCGCATTCCTAAAGAGGGCCTGTTCCGCGACAAGGGCATCATTCTTGCGTTGGCCTTGGGTCTGGTATTCATCACTGTGCTCGGGGTTGGCTACTTCATCCACCTGTTGATCCCCGCGATACCAATGCCGGTGGCGTTCGCGCTGGCTGCGGTGGTGTCGCCCACCGATCCGGTCGCGGTCTCTGCCATCGCCGCGCGGGTATCGGTACCAAAGCGGCTGATGCACATCCTGGAGGGCGAATCGCTGCTGAACGATGCCTCCGGCCTGGTTTGCCTGCGCTTTGCGATCGCCGCAACGTTGACTGGCAGCTTTGTGCTGACCGAAGCCGTGGTCAGCTTTGCACGATTGGCACTGGGTGGCATCGTGATCGGGGTGGTGGTCACTTGGTTGATCACCCGACTCAAGGAGTGGATCTCCCGGCAGTATGGCGAGGAGACCGGGGCGCAGATCCTGATCAGCCTGCTGATTCCCTTCGTCGCGTACATGCTGGCCGAACATGTGCATTGCTCCGGCATTCTGGCTGCAGTCGCTGCTGGCATCAGCATGAGCTACACCGAGCTGTCCGGGAAGGCGTTGGCCGTCACCCGGGTGAGGCGCACCGCCGTGTGGGACACGCTGCAATTCTCGCTCAACGGCATGATCTTCGTGCTGCTGGGAGAGCAGTTGCCAGGCATCATCGCTGGCGCTAGTCGGGTGGTGCAGGAAACCGGCCATCATCAACCGATCTGGTTGCTGCTCTACATCGTGGTGATCAACCTGGCCCTAGGCGCAGTGCGCTTCATCTGGGTCTGGCTGATGATGCGCTTCACGCTCTATCGTGATCGGCCAACAACAGCCGCATCAATGTGGCGGGTGGCTGCGACCACCTCGGTGGCCGGAGCCCGCGGCACCATCACGCTGGCTGGTGTGCTGACCTTGCCGCTGCTATTGACCGACGGTGCCGCGTTCCCAGCGCGGGACTTGGCCATTCTGCTGGCTGCCGGCGTCATCATCGTCTCGTTGATCGTCGCCAGCATTGGCATGCCGATCCTGCTCAAGCATGGCCTTGACCTGCCCGCCGAACCGGAGCACGCCCTGGCTACGGAGCAGGCGCGCAAGCTGGCTGCCGGTGCCGCTATCCAGGCCATCGAGCAGGCGCAGCACGAGATGAGCGAAGGCAAGCCGGATGCGGATCGCTACATTGATGCGGCCAGCCGACTGACCGACCTCTACCGGTATCGGATCGATACCCAGGTCGTGACCGATCAAGAAGAAGCCCGGCAAACCGCTGCTCAGATTGAAGAGATTGAACAACGTTTGAGACTGGCCGGCCTGCGCGCTGAACGCGGTGAGCTGTTCCGGCTCACCCGCACCGGGCAACTGGACGAGGAGGCTGCGCGCAAGCTGATCCGGCAGATCGACCTGCTCGAAGCTCAGTACATGGTGTGAGCCACCGCCCCGGTAGGTGTGAGGAACCAAGACAAACGCCCGATGCCTTAACGACATGACAGCTGGGAGGCGCCCATGCACGACGATCCGAAGTACTGGTTTCCTGCCAAGAAGTACGGCTGGGGTTGGGGCTACCCGGTGCGCTGGCAAGGACTGGTCGTGTTCTGGGGCTACATTGCCCTGCTCGCCTTCGGCGCGATACTACCCCTGGGCGAGACGATCATCGGGTTTCTAACCTACACGGCATTGCTGAGTGTAATTGCAGTAGTTATTTGCTGGAAGAAAGGCGAGCCCCCTTCATGGCGTTGGGGAAAGTAGGGCAGGGTTGCCCTGTATTATTTCACCAGTGGCATTGCAATTGCGCTGGCAGCCAGCAGAATCAGCGTCGCGCCGGCGAGACGCTCCAGCGTCGACAGCAGAAGCGTAAACCGTCGGATAACCCTCTTGTTGCCAATAGTTGCGGCAACCAGCACATCCCAGGTCAGCCCCATACTGAACATCTAGATTCCTCTCAGTACTTTGAGCGTCGTAGGTGTTTGCGGTGATTGATGCCTCAGGTACCTACTCCAAGATGGCCGAGGAGCGCACGCTGGACCGCATCGTTCAAGCAGGTGCAGTGCCAATGGACACCGCAGTGGTCGCTTCGGAACTGCAGCGCACTTGGAACCGCGAGGATGCGCTGCGATGGGCGGAGCTCTACACCCAGATTTTTCCGCCGTACCAACTGCTGATCGAAGCTATGCCAAGGCTCAAGCCGTGGTAGCCAACCAGGAACAGTTGGACTCCCAACGCAGATAAGTGTTTAAGCTTAGTGTTTTCGCGAAGAGCCCCCGCTTTAGTGGGGGCTCTTCGCGCTGCTAGTTAGAACTGCCCAGTTGGTTTGGCCGGAAATTCCTGCTTCAACGCGAACGCCTTGCCATTTACGATCAGCTGGAAGTTGGCTGGGCCCGAGATTGGCAGCCGATAGGTGATCTTGATGTCCTTGGTGGCACCTACTGCCAGCTTGGGCAGCGTGTAGTCCACCGTATGGAAATCACCCTTCAGACCGCCGATGTTGTTGCCGGTATGGCCCGACGTCACCACCATGTTGCTGGCTTCGAGATTGTCCGGCGCCGACGTCGAATACTGGAACCGCAAAATGGCGCCGGCCGGGATGATGGCCCCAGTGTTGTTGACGATATGCAGCTTGGGTTCGATGGGGTAGTTGTTCTCACCCAGAGCAAACGAAGTCAGCGACACAGAAACATCCACGACCTGGCTCGGCATGGCACCGTTGGACAGCGTGGCGCCATATGGCGTTGCGCTGCGGAAGGCGTTGGCCAGAAGGCGCGTCAGCGTCGCCCCCGGCACGAACTGCCCCTTGGAGCCGGTCAATGTCGTGCGGCTAGCATCCCAGTCGTAGTCGCCGGCCAGTTCCCAGTTCATCGCACCACCCACGCCGTTGGCAATGATCCAGTCGGCCTTCTTCTGGATCGATTGCTCGTCCTCGGTCGACAAGAACACCTTCTTCTGCGCGTTCCACAACCATGGCGCCACCAACGTTGCGTCGTAGTAGCGAGCGTAACTACCGGTGAGATCGGTGGCCTTCAGCTTGTACTGCGGCAGGTAGTCTGCAGCGATGTTCCGCTCCAGATTCTTGGCGTGCCACATCGGGTTGGAGCCGGCATCCTCGATGGCGCCCTTGTCGTCGACATCGAACCAGATATTGTCGATACCGGTCGCCCCCACACCGCATGGCGCTTCGGTGCCCACCGGGCAAGTATTGGTTTGCGAGGTACCCCACAGGCCGTTGCTGCCCCCGTTCACTTCACGCCAACCGCGGGTATAGAACGGCACGCCGACGTTGATGCGACCGGCTGGCATGCCGCCACGGTAGTAGTGGAACGCCCAGTCCGTATTGAGGTAGCCAATGTTCTTGTATTGGGCATCGCCGTAGACGTTCCAGAACGCCAGCTCGCCATCCTTGCCATCGTCGAACAGTGCAGCGTTCGGGCCAACAAACTGGTTCCACGTGCCGTGCAGGTCGTAGCTCATCACGTTGACGAAATCGAGATACGTGTTCGACTGGTAGGCTTCCATACCACGCAGCAAGTAGCCAGAGGCCGGTACTGCTGCGGTGAGCTGGTAGTACTTGCCGTCGACCACTGCAGCCGCATTCAGCTTCTCGCGCAGTGTCTTCATCAGCTCACGGTAGCTCGCCTGCAAGCCCTTCAGGCGTGGGCTGGCCACGCTGAAGTCGAGCGGATTGCCCGAGTCCGGCATTGTGGTCGGGTATTCATAGTCGATGTCGACACCATCGAAGCCGTACTGACGGATGAAGGCCACCGCCGAGTCGGCAAAGGTGTTGATACCCGCCGTATTGACGGTGCCATCGGCGTTGGTCGTCATCGAATAGAAGCCACCCGACGCCACACGTTTGCCATCAGCACCGAAGTAGCCCCCGGTTTCTGCCCAGCCGCCGACCGACACCAGTGTCTTCACGCCAGGGTGTTGCTTTTTGAACTTGGTCAGCAGGTTGAAGTGGCCCTTGTACGGCAACGTGGCATCCATCTCAGCACCGGTCACACCAGTCCAGGTCGTATCGGTGGCTTCATTGCCGGCGACATCCTGGTTGACCGATACCTTGTTGGCGCTATCGATGTGAGCAAAGGCGTAGTTGATGTGGGTGAGGTGCTCCCACGGAATGTCGCTGGCCAGATAGCGCTGCAGACCATCCTTGCCGGTACGCCAGCTGGTGAAGTAGCCGATGTTGCGGCGTTTGAGACCATTGGCCAGCACCTCGCGGCCACTGCTGTCATAGGCGAGGCAGTACGGCACGTTGGCCACGGCCGAAACCGCCATTCCTTCAGGGCGGCATGCATCCTGGCTGCCGGCCGGCGGGGGGGTGACCGGCGTTGGGCTTGGCGTAACCGGTGTCGGGGTTAGCGGCGTCGGAGTGACCGGGCTCGGCGTTACGGGTGTTGGGGTCACCGGGCTGGGGGTCACCGGCGTTGGCGTAGTGCCTGAGCAACTACCCCCAGTCTTCCACAGCGTCGTGCTGGTTGCGGGGTTCCAGCCTGCGCCGACATAGGCGTAATGGGTGACGAGCGCGGTGTAGGTATTGCCGCTGTAGCTCACCACATCGCCGACGTTATAGGCCTTGGTGTTGCTCTCAGCCCAAGGCGCGCAGCTGGCCGGTGGTGGGGTAACCGGTGTCGGGCTTGGCTTGATCGGCGTAGGCGTGGCCGTGACCGGAGGCGTAACTGGCGTCGGAGTCACAGGCGTCGGCGTTGCCGGCGTAGGACTGACGGGCGTCGGCGTTGCGCTGCTATCGCAGGCGCCCTTGTCAGTCCAGACACCCCATTCTCCGGACTTGGTCGGGTCGTCCCCTTGGGTCCACCACTTGTTCTGGTAGAGGTGCCCCCCTTGGGTGACTGAGGTGCCGCCGCTGGCATAGACCTTGGCAGCATCCCAGTCAGGGACCCCGCTACAAGAGGCCGACCATGCGGCAGTGGGAAACACGCTGCCGGCGAATGCGGCAACGACGGACAGGGCCAACGTACGGCCCTTGGACGGCAAGCGTCCAGGCGAGGTTTTGATCATGGCGAGGGTACTCCAAACCTGTTGTTTGAAATGGAACAACTACGCGGCCGCTATTTAGAGGGTTCTTATATTTGATTTCCCAGGCGGTCCTGCGCGCGGGCAGCATTTGCCCAGGGCGGAGTGGTGTCAAAGAAAGGTGTTGGACGGCGGTTTTTAAGCTATCGAGTGGCGGAACTTTGCCAAGGGAATGTGTACTCGCAATCGCGCTTCGGATGAAATAGCACAACCAGTGCAAAATGATTGCTGAATGAAAGCCATTCTCGCCTACGCTGCGATCAGGTACATCGAGCAAGATGTACAATTTTATCTAAGTAGCATCAGATGGCCCTCTGGAACCATTTGGAACGGCAAAAATCAGTGCGCCTTCAGCACATAAGCAATGGCCCTTCAAAATAAGAGAAAGTCAATTATGCGGATGGCGTGAGTCGTCCGACGCCAGCACGATGTGCTATACACACTGAGCATCTTGATCGGCCCCTGGAGATTGATCTTATGAGTATTGTTCAGCGCCTTTGGTTGTTGATTGCGCTATCCATCACTGCGCTTCTCTTAATTGGCGGCATTGGCATTTATCAAATCAAGCAGATCGAAGAGACCGTTGAGCGCATTAATGACGAGTCACTGGAAAGCGTGCTAATCATCAGTAGCATCAATAAGAGCTACAAGGAGCTGCGCTCAAAAATCATGGTGCAGCTACAGGCGACGACGCCTGAGCGGAATCGAGAGCTCGATAGCGAAATCACTTCAGAGCAACGGGCTTTTGACAGCGCACTGAGCGAATATGCAGGAGTACTTCATAGCCCTGAGGATACGCGGCTCTATGATCAATTAAAGACACAAATCAGCGTTTATCAGCCTCTGTTCAACGGGGTGCGGCAGCAAGCCAATCTGGGTGATGTCGACGGGGCACGGACAGCTTTGGAGGGGAGCTACGGAGCCTATCGAAACGCAGAAGGCACGCTTGATAAGTTGGTGGCCGAGAACACACGTTTCGCGCACGATGCGCGGAAGCAGGCGGGCGATGCTGCGTTTAAAACCGAAATGCTATTCTTGTTCATTGTTCTTGCGTTTATCGGACTCTTGTCAGTCTGGGGATGGTTCATTGTCCGTGCTATCCGACTGCCATTGTTATCTGCGTTGACCACAATCGGTGAAATAGAGGCTCGGCTGGATTTTACTCGTCGAGTTCCGGTTCGTTCTCAGGACGAGATTGGACGTATGATGAACAGCTTCAACCGACTGATCGAAGCAATGCACCGTACATTGCGTGGTGTGAGGGACAGCAGCGTCGAGCTGGCTGGCTCCTCCAACCAAATGGCGGGTGCAACTCGTGAATTAGCGATCGCAGCAGACGTCGCAAGTGATTCGGCTTCCCATATGGCCGCCAGTGTTGAACAGATGACGGTCAGCATCAACCACGTGGCCGAGCGCGCCGAAGAGGCAGATCAACGCTCCAAGCAATCGGGGCAGTTGGCCGGTCGCGGCGGGGAGATTATAGAGGCAACCATTCGCGAGATCGATGGTATAGCCGATACCGTACGTACTGCAGCCAACGAGTTGGCGCAACTGCGTAGTAATAGCGCGGATATCAAAGCAGTACTTGTAGTGATTAAAGAGATTGCTGACCAAACCAATTTATTGGCACTCAATGCTGCCATTGAAGCGGCCCGCGCGGGAGAACAAGGCCGCGGGTTTGCTGTTGTGGCTGATGAAGTACGTAAATTAGCCGAGCGTACTTCACTTTCAACACAGGAGATCACCCAAACGGTGAGCACAATTCAACAAGGGGCCGACCGTGCGGTCGGCGCAATGGAACGGGTTGTGACCCAAGTCGAAGATGGTGTCGACCAGGCCCGTGTGGCGGGGGATGCAATCCAGGAAATCCGTGCTGCATCGTCTCAGGTGGTAGCTCATGTGTCCGAAATCAGCAACGCGATCCGAGAGCAAGGGGTTGCCAGCACCGCAATTGCACAGCAGGTGGAACGCATCGCACAGATGTCGGAGCAAACAAGCAGCGCCGCAGCCGGCGGCGCGACATCTGCGCATCGCGTGAACCAACTGGCTGACTCTCTGCAGCAGGACGTCGCTAGATACCAAGTATGAAGCGTAGCTCGGGGTGCTTTCGTTCAGGGTTTCTCCTGCGCGGTAGTGCATGCCGTTAGGAGGGTAAAGGACTCCCCGAGCGTTACTCGATCTACCGCAATTTCTCAAAAACCTCGTCGCGTTCAAGCGTGGCTATCGTCTTACCTTCAGGCGGATTGACGCTGTACTCGCGGTATACATGCAGCCCCCGCTTCGCGACCTTCGCCGTCATGATGGAGCGACGGGGCAAAATGGATGTAGTGCCCCAAGTAGCAAGGTCTTGAGTAGGACTGGCAAGAGAGCAGTCAAGGCTGGTCTCTTGCTATGGGGGCTCCTTCGTAATTCGTGAAGTAGTACGCTTGCTTCTAAGGGCTGGAGCGCGGTGCCCAAGGCACGGCGCTTCAGGTCGAGTTAAGCTACTTCGCCAAATTGTGGATTGACGCGGGTGTTCTTGTTCGAGAGCTTGTTCAGCGCCGAGATATAAGCCTTGGCGCTGGCGACCAGGATGTCGGTATCGGCGCCCTGGCCGTTCACTACCCGGCCCGCCTTGGAAAGCCGCACTGTCACTTCGCCCTGGCTGTCGGTGCCTTGGGTGATCGCATTCACCGAATAGAGCAGCAGCTCGGCGCCACTGTTCACCACCGATTCGATCGCCTTGAAGGTGGCATCGACCGGGCCGTCACCATCGGCATGGGCTTGGCGCTCCGCGCCGTCGTCGACCATTACCAGTTGCGCGCTCGGTACTTCGCCGGTTTCCGACACCACCTTGAGCGAGCTCAAGCGGTAGGTTTCCTGCTCGATGGACACCATCTCATCCGACACCAGCGCGTGCAGGTCCTCGTCGAAGATCTCGCGCTTGCGATCGGCCAAATCCTTGAAGCGGGCAAAGGCCGCATTCAGCGCTTCGTCGGTATCGAGCACAATGCCGAGTTCCTGCAATTTCGTCTTGAACGCGTTGCGGCCCGAGAGCTTGCCGAGCGTAAGCCGGTTGGCGGACCAGCCCACCGATTCGGCGCTCATGATCTCGTAGGTTTCGCGGTGCTTGAGCACGCCATCCTGGTGGATGCCAGATTCGTGCGAGAACGCGTTGGCGCCGACGATGGCCTTGTTCGGCTGCACCGGATAGCCGGTGATGGTCGAAACCAGCTTGCTGGTTGGCACGATCTGGCTGGCGTCGATACCTGTTTCCACGCCGAAGATATCCTTGCGCGTCTTCACCGCCATCACGATTTCTTCGAGCGAGGCATTGCCCGCGCGCTCGCCGAGGCCGTTGATGGCGCATTCCACTTGGCGCGCGCCACCAAGCATGGCGGCCAGTGAGTTGGCTACAGCCATTCCGAGGTCGTCATGGCAATGTGCTGACCAAATCACTTGGTCGCCCCCCTTGGTCTTGGAGATGAGCTCACGAAAAAAAGTCTCTGTCCTTTGCGGTACGGCATAGCCAACGGTATCAGGCACGTTGATTGTGGTGGCGCCAGCTTCGATCACCGCGCTGAACACGCGGGTGAGAAAGTCAAAATCGCTGCGCGACGCATCCTCAGCTGAAAACTCTACGTCGTCAGTGTATTCACGAGCGATCTTCACCGCCTTCACCGCCGCCTCGACCACCTCGTCGGGGCTCATGCGCAGCTTCTTCTCCATATGGATCGGGCTGGTCGCGATGAAGGTATGGATGCGGCCGCGCTTGGCTGGCTTGATCGCTTCGCCCGCGGCGCGCACATCGCGCTCGTTAGCACGGGCCAGACTACAGACGGTGCTGTTTTCGATCACTTCGGCAATGGCGCGGATCGCGTCGGCATCACCCGGGCTTGCCGCGGCAAAGCCGGCCTCGATGATGTCCACGCCCAGCTTTTCCAGTTGGCGGGCGATGCGGATCTTCTCTTCCTTGGTCATCGAGGCGCCGGGCGATTGCTCGCCGTCGCGCAAGGTGGTGTCGAAAATGTACAAACGATCGCCCATGGCACTGGCTCCGGTGTGGTTCGTCGGCACTTCGCCGACGCGATAGCTGTGAATGTTGAAATCGCGATTCTGGCGCGCGGCGAGGCGAGCCAGCTTGTCGATCTGCGAGAGCGGCAGGCTGCCGCGCTCGCGCCACTTGTAGATTGCGGCGCGGCTGACAGGATCATCGGGGAAGGCCTGATTCAGCGCGTCCGCAAGGGCTGCGGGGCCGCCGAAGTCGGCGATCAGGCGGTCGATGTCGAATTGCACGCGTCTCTCCTGGCTAGTAAATTAGCTCAGGATAAGGGCGTTTTGGACTTAATGTCAAAAAATGGCCGTTCCTAGAAGTTGCATGCTGCCTTCCGGAGGGGGCTTAGTCAGGGGTACAGAAGAATTTATACTTTTTGTCCGTGTGAGCATGGCTGCCGAGCCCGGTTCGGTGAGTTATGTGAGGTCATTTACGTCTTCGTCGGTCCATTTGTCTGGACTGAGACAGACCAACCTACCGTAACTGGGTTGTTGCATACATCTGGCTGGCGCCGATGACTTGATGGTTCGCAGCCTTCAGCGTGAAGTAGGCTTTCCCGTTCGTCGATGTCTTTCGATCATAGCGCTCGTCCAATGGGCTGTTGGCCTGCACCGAATAGATGCCGTTCTCTGAGGGTGCAATGTATTGAATTGAATCGTTAGCTTTTTGCTTTCCCGGAGGGGCTATTGGTATTTTTGGATGGAGTGTTTGACAGATGGCGTTGGCCTGTGACCTCCGCGTGGTGCTTTTGCTACCCGAATCGCCCGCGCTGCTCGATCAGGAAGTCCATCAGCGCCCGGGTCTTGGCCGGCATCTGCGCGCGCGACGGGACATACAGGTAGAAGCCGGGGAACGGCCGGCACCAGGGCGCCAATACCCGCACCAGCCGGCCATCAGTCAGGTGCTGGCGAACGCAGAGATCCAGATACTTGATCAGGCCCACCCCCTGCAGCGCGGCATTGAGCATGTTGTCGTCGTCGTTGAACACGGCACTGCCGCTGGGCTCGAACACCAGCGTGCGTTCTTCCGCATCCGGTGAGGTGAACGACCAGCGGTCTATCGTGCCGCTGGAGGTGAAGCGATAAGCCAGGCAGTTGTGTCGCATCAGGTCGGCCGGTGTCTCGGGTATCCCATGCCGCGCGAAATAGCCCGGTGAGCCCACCACGGCCATTTCAATCGGGGGCGTGACCGGTACGGCCACCATGTGCTCGTCCAGGCTCTCCCCCAGGCGCAGGCCGGCGTCCATGCCGTCGGCGACGATGTTCGAGAAGCCGTCGTTCATCACCAGCTCCAGCCGCAGCTTCGGGTAGCGCGCCAGAAACTCGCCCAAGTGCGGCTCGATCAGCAGTCGGGTGGCGATGCGGGACGAGTTCAGGCGAATCAGCCCTGAAGGTTCGACGTTGGCTTCACCCAGCGCGGCGAGAACCCGTTCGATGTTGCCCAAGGAGGTCTGCAGCACGTCATAGACCTGCTGGCCTTCTTCGGTCAGCGACACATCACGTGTGGTCCGATGCAGCAGCCGCACATTCAGATGCTGCTCCAGCGCCTTGACGTGCTGTGACAGCGCCCCGCGGGTCACCTCCATTTCAGTGGCGGCCTTGGTGAAGCTGCGGTGACGGGCCACGTGGCTGAACCACGCCAGGGCTGGCAGAAGGGCGGGATCGATCGGCATATTGCGAAGTTATCCTAAACACTGATGTCTTGTTAAGCGGGTTTATCCGGTTCAATTCGCTCTCTACGATGGAATCCACATCGGACCGGTTCCGTCACCCCCTCTCCAACAGGAGCAAGCTCGTGAAAAAAGTCAGCTTCAAGAACCTCAACGGCCAAGGCATCACGATGGCTGCCGTCCTGCACGTCCCCGCCGACTTTGACGACGGCAAGCGGTACCCAGCCGTCGTCGTCTCGCACCCCGGTGGTGGTGTGAAAGAGCAGACCGCCGGCCTGTACGCGAAGAAGCTCGCCGAGCACGGCTTGGTCGCGATCGCGTTCGATCGCTCGTACCAGGGCGAGAGCACGGGTGAGCCGCGACAGCTGGAGAATCCCCACATCAGCACCGAAGACGTGAGTGCCGTCATCGATTACCTGACCACGCTTCCCTATGTGGACAACGACAGGATCGGCACGATGGGCATTTGTGCCGGTGCCGGCTACAGCGCCAACGCGGCCATCAACGACCGCCGGATCAAGGCACTCGGTATGGTGAGCGCGGTGAACATCGGCCAGATGTTCCGCAACGGCTGGGATGGCTCGGTGAAGGACGCCGACGCGCTGCCGTATATCGAAGCCGGCTCGCAGGCGCGCACCGCCGATGCCGGCAACAGCGCCTTGGCCACTATGCCGCTGGCGCCGCTGAAGGAAGAGGACGCTCCCAACGCTGAACTGCGCGGCGCCTGGGAGTACTACCACACGCCGCGTTGTGAGCATCCCAATGCACCGGGTTTCACGCTGGCGCGCTGCCTCACGCAGATCATCACCTACGACGCCTACTTCAAGGCCGAAGCCTTCCTGACCCAGCCCATATTGGCGGTGGCGGGCAGCAACGCCGGCAGCAAGTGGATGAGCGATGACCTGATCGCCCGCGCGGCGAGCAAGGACAAGACCCTGCACGTCGTCGAAGGCGCCGACCACATGGATCTGTACGACGTGCCTAAGTACGTCGATGAAGCCGTGTCGCAGCTGGCGCCATTCTTCAGCACCAAGCTGTAACCCTCCGATCAACGGCTGCCGGCGCTCGCCCGACAAGCGCTGGCGACCAGACACACGGGAAGCCTCCCTCATGAGCAACATCACCCTGCAGACCGTCGGCTACCAGAACCTGGGCTGGCAGACCGTCGCCGACCTCTACCTGCCGCCGGGCTTCGACGAGAAGCAGCAGTACCCCGCCATCGTCAGCACCCACCCCATCGGCAGTTGCAAGGAGCAGACCGCGGGCAACATCTACGCCAAGGGCTTGGCCGAAGCCGGCTTCGTCGTCCTGGTCCATGACGCCAGCTTCCAGGGCGCCAGCGGCGGCGAGCCGCGCTTCATCGAAGACCCGGCCATCCGCGTGTCCGACATCCGCTTCGCCGTCGATTACCTGCAATCGCTGCCCTACGTGGATGCCGAACGCATCGGAGCCATAGGCGTGTGCGGTGGCGGTGCGTACACCATCCACGCAGGCATCACCGATCACCGCCTGAAGGCGCTGGTGTCGATCACCGGCGTCAACTACGGCCGCCTGATCCGCGAGGGGTTTGCCCAGTTCAAGCCGCTCGCACTGGCCCAGGGCATTGCCCAGATGCGCAAGGCACAGGCTCAAGGTGCCGAACGCAAGGTCGCTGATCTGTTGCCGCAGTCCGTGGCCGCAGCGAAGGCTGCCGGCATCACCGACATCGATGTGCTCGAAGCCACCGACTACTACAAGACCGAGCGTGGCCAGCAGCCCAATGGCGCGACCAGCCAGTTGATGTCGTTCAGCGGCGCAGCCATGGGATGGGATGCTTTCCTGCACGCCGAAGTGCTGCTCACCCAACCGCTGATGGTGGTGATCGGGGACAAGCCGGGCGGCTTTGGCGCCTTCCGCGATGGTTGGGAGATCTACAGTCGTGCTGCGTCCACCGACAAGCACATCGTCGTCGCCGAAGGCTGGTCGCACTACGACTTGTATGACCAGCCCGAGCCGGTGGCACTGGCCATGGCGAAGGTCGTGCCGTTCTTCAAGGCCAGCCTCTAGTCCTTCCACCGCATTCCGCCTCATACCCAGCGGGCACCGAGGTGCCCGCTGTGATTTTGGAAAACATCCAATATGACCAATGTTCTCATCCTCGGTGCCAGCGGCCAGATCGCCCAGTGGGTGATCCAGGAACTGGCGCATGACCGGCACATCAGCCAGACCTTGCTGCTTCGCAATCCCCGCAAACTCACCGGTCAGGAGCCCGCAAATGCCAAGGTCGTGATTGGCAATGTCCTGGATGCCAAGTTGCTCAAGTCGCTCATGAACGGGCAGGACATCGTCTATGCCAACCTGTCGGGCGACGACCTGGACAAGCAGGCGCACGCCATCATCACGGCCATGCAGGCCAAGGGCGTGAGGCGCCTGATTTTCGTGCTCTCGCTCGGCATCTACGACGAAGTGCCAGGCAAATTTGGCGAATGGAACAATGCCACCATCGGCGATGACCTGAAGCCGTATCGCCGTGCGGCTGATCTGATCGAAACCTCGGGATTGGCCTACACCATCGTGCGTCCCGCGTGGCTGACGGACGAGGACGAGGTCAGCTACGAGCTGACGGTGAAGGAAGAGCCATTCAAAGGCACCGTCGTCTCGCGCAAAAGCGTGGGGGATTTGATTACCCAGATCATCCAGTCGCCCAAGCGACACGTCGGCGAAAGCCTGGGTATGAGCAAACCCGGCAGCGACGGGGACAAGCCGTATTTCATGTAGAGCGAGCAGGTTATGCAACCAGCGTTGCAATCTTGATTTAGTAAGCGCGACATTGGTGTGCTGTTCTTCTTGATTTGTTCCACCCACGCCTTCTATGCAGAGCTGGCCACCGGGGCATCTTCTCCACTGCTGTAATACAACACATTCCCAGGATCGAATGCCAACTGCAGCGCCGGGTTCGCTACCCTCTCGCTCTAGGGCCACAAGTCCGCAGCCATCCGAGAATTCCGCCGTGAGGTTTAATCAGGCTATCGACGCCTGCTGATGCGGCATGAGGAACTGCACATAAGATCAATGGTGCGGTTTGCAATACAGCGGTTGCATGCCATGGGATGTCCGGAAACAGAAGGAACTTCAGTTGCGACTTAGGGTGATAGCGCGATCCGCTTGGTGGGTGTCCTTCATCGGCGAGCACTGACCCACTCTTGCGTCGAGCGAACTATCCGCACGCAGCTCTGTTGATAGCCGACGTACTGGGTAAGCAATTGCTGCACCATGCGCATGCACGATCTCGACAATGTTGAGCAAGACATCCTGTTTCACTTGGTGGTATTCGGTCCATACGGTGGTCTTGGTAAAGCAGTAGACGAAGAAGTCGAGCGAAGAGTCGCCAAAACGATCGAAATGCACCATTAACGTCTGATTTGCATCGATCTGGGTATGCTGCTGCAGCATGCCTTGAACTGCTGCCAGGACGTCCGGTAGCAAACGGGCATCTTCGCGGCGCAGACCAATCGTTTCATGGATGCGTCGGTGGCTCATCCGTGAAGGGTTTTCCACAGAGATCGTGGCGAAAGCAGAGTTCGGCACGTAGAGCGGGCGCTTGTCGAAGGTCCGGATCGTCGTCAAGCGCCAACCAATATGTTCCACCGTCCCTTCGATATTTCGATCGGGGGAGCGTACCCAATCGCCAACGGCAAACGGGCGATCAAGATAGATCATCAAGCCACCAAAGAAATTGGCCAGTAAATCCTTGGCTGCGAAGCCAACGGCGATACCACCGACGCCGCCGAAGGCCAGTACGCCGGAAATCGATATCCCCAACGATTGCAGCGCCACCAACGCAGCGGTAACCCACACCGACATCTTCAGCAGCCGACTGATGGCTGTCGCCGTCGTCACATCAACGGGTGTTCTGTCCTGATCCCCTGCAGTTAAGGCTTCTGCAGAACGGTTGATCAGATTGACCAGAAACCACGTCAGCAGCGCAATGATTGCGAGTCGCCGTGCAGGGTCGATGTAATCGAACACATCTGATCGTGCGTGGGGCGCCACCAACTCGCATGCAATGGAAAGACCAAGCACCCATGTCAAGACTGCGGCCGGCCCTTGGGCGGCAAGGATGAGGGCGTCGTCCCAGAATGTCCTGGTCCGTGCCAGCCGGACGGCCAGCCGCTTCATCACGACACGCGTGGCCGCATGAACCAGCATTGTTATCAGCACGACGGCAAACAGCGGATACACCCAGGCCTCCGTGCGGTAGATGGACTGAAGCCAGGCGACAAAATTGGACATGGTGCCTCCAGGTAGGCGCCACAGAAAACGGAGCTAGGCCTGCCGCGGAGGGGCGATACAGAAGGGCTGCACGTTGTGAGGCGATATTGCGGCGGGGCTACCCTGTTTTAGGGCGCGATTTGACTGGGCTTGAGCGCGATCAGTTCGATGGTTCGGCGCTTGTGCGATCGATATATTTGCACAAATGTATATCGATGACTAGGATAAAAAAGGTGCATCCAACGCTGAGGCGGCGGATCCGGACCCACTCCTGTCGCATCGCGGCAACCTCAACCAAGACGAACAAGGAGTGTTCATTGACCGTCATCGAAACCCGAAGTCGTCGCAGCATCCGCCTTCGATCTCCCAACCTTGAGGATGGCATTGCCATCCACCAGCTGATTGCGAGTTGCCCTCCCTTAGACCTGAATTCGGTCTACGCCTATCTGATACAAGCCATGCATCACGCGCCAACTTGCGTCGTCGCCGAAGGTGAGAATGGCTTGGCGGGTTATCTGAGCGCTTATCTCCATCCCCGTCAGCCGAGAACACTGTTCATCTGGCAGCTCGCCGTGTCGTCTGCTTGGCGAGGAGATGGCTTGGCGCTTGCCATGCTGCGGCATTTGGTAGGCCGCGGGCAAAACCTGCGCTGGCTGGAAACCACGATTACGCCAAGTAATACAGCTTCCTTGGCCGTATTCCGAGCGCTTGCCAGACAGCTGGAGATCGGCATCGAGCCGGTTTCCGAATTGTCAGGTTCGCTATTTCCGGAGTCAGGACATCCACCGGAAACGCTCTATCGTTTGGGGCCGCTTACCCCGGCAGCCTGATCAGCCCATCCCCGGAGTTACCTATGGAAATCTTCAAACGCCTCGAATCCGAGGTGCGAGGGTACATTCGTGCCTTTCCCACCATCTTTACCACCGCGCGTGGCGCCCAAATGACCGATGAATCGGGGAGGCACTATCTCGACTTCTTCGCTGGCGCTGGCACTTTGAACTATGGCCACAATCACCCGGACCTCAAGGCGGCTGCCATTGAATACCTGACCCACGATGGCCTGGTCCATGGCCTGGATATGGCCAGCACTGCAAAAGCGGCATTCCTCCAAGCCTTTGACGAATGCATCCTGGAACCACGTGGCCTGCGCTACAAACTGCAGTTCACCGGTCCCACCGGGACCAATGCAATGGAGGCGGCCATCAAGCTGGCTCGCAATGTCACCGGTCGTACCCGGATCGTGGCGTTTACCCACGGCTTTCACGGCATGACACAAGGCGCACTGGCTTGCACTGCGAACAACAAGTTTCGTGAAGCAGGTGGGGTGCCCCCTGGCAGCCACGTCACCTTCATGCCCTTTGACGGTTATCTGGGTTCAGGCATCGATACCGCCAAGCTGCTCAGGCAGATGATCGAAGATCCATCCAGTGGCCTTGATATGCCAGCGGCAGTGCTGCTGGAGACTGTGCAGGGCGAAGGTGGTGTGAACGTCGCCAGCAGCGAATGGTTGCAAGCGATAGCCAAGCTCTGCCGGGAGCATGACATCCTGCTCGTCGTGGACGACATCCAGGCGGGTTGTGGCCGCACCGGCAGTTTTTTCAGTTTCGAACGCGCCGGCATCGTGCCGGACATCATCACATTGTCCAAATCGTTGTCGGGTCTGGGTTTGCCCATGGCGCTGGTTCTGCTGAAGCCCGAGCTCGACATTTGGAAGCCATCGCAGCACAACGGCACGTTCCGGGGCAACAACTTGGCCTTCGTCACCGCAACGGCTGCCTTAAATACGTTTTGGCGCGATCGTCGATTCCAGCAGGCAATTGAAGCCAAGGCGCGATTGGTCAGCAGTCGGCTTGAACCCTTGGTGCGTGAATTCCCGCAAAAGTTATCGCGCCGCGGCGTGGGCTTGATGCAAGGGCTGGTGTTCCAGGACCCGAGGCAGGCCGCACAGGTCGCGCAAGCAGCCTTCGATGAAGGACTCATCATCGAAGGCTGCGGTGCTTTCGACGAGGTGCTCAAGTTGCTGCCGCCGCTGACCATCCCACTCGAGGAGCTTGAGCAAGGCCTCAAGCTTCTTGAAACCCTCACGCGACGTGTACTTGAACCCATCAAAGAGGAAGTTTCCGCATGATCGTGCGCCATCTGAACCAGATTATCGACACTGATCGCGACGTGGTCGCCAAGACGTGGGCCAGTCGCCGTCTTTTGCTGGCTGAAGACGGCATGGGTTTCTCCATGCATGAAACGCTGATCTTTGCAGGGACTGAAACCTCGATCTGGTACCAGCATCATCTCGAAGCGGTGTACTGCATCGAGGGTGAAGGTGAGATTGAGCTCGTCCCCTCACGCGTCAAACACCGAATCGAGCCAGGCATGCTGTATGCCCTTAACCAACACGACAAGCATTTGTTACGTGCCACTACCCAGCTGCGTCTGGTCTGCGTGTTCAATCCTCCGCTTACCGGGCGTGAAGTTCACGATGAAGACGGCACATATCCTCTGCCTCTAGTCGATCCCGCCTGACTCATGCCGCTTCTCGTGATCTAAATCCAGGCCGCCACATGGTGGCGGCCTCCTTGGAGACTGCAATGATGTTCAAAGTGAGTGAATCGTACCCCTCGCGTGGCAATGAGGCCGCGATCTTGAGTCGGGTTGAGCCGGTGGTGCCTAACCCGACCTACCCGGGCCCGCTGTCCCCACGACAACTGGATCAATTCGAGCAGGATGGCTTTTTGTTTCTGCCTGACCTGTTTGCTGCGGATGAAGTGCAGGCACTTTACGAAGAAATGCAGCGGGTGCGCGACGATTTTGCTGGCGCGAACCGGCCTGAAGCGATTACGGAACGAGGAAGTGGCGCGGTGCGCTCGGTGTTCAATGTCCATCGCAGCAATGCAGTGTTCAGTGCCTTGGCGCGGCATCCTTGCTTGTTGGGCATTGCACAGCAAATCGTGGGGGGGGAGGTGTATATCCATCAATCACGGATTAACTATAAGCCGGGTCTGGTTGGCCGTGAGTTTTTTTGGCACTCCGACTTCGAGACTTGGCATGTGGAAGATGGCATGCCGGCCATGCGTGCGGTCAGCTGCGCGATCGCGCTGACAGAGAACACGCCGCATAATGGTCCATTGATGTTGATTCCCGGCTCGCACCGCTACTTCATTGCATGCGCGGGGCACACACCATCCGATCACTATCAGCAATCACTCAAGAAGCAGGAGTACGGAGTACCTGACGCGGCGAGCCTGGAATTTTTGACTCGTGCAGGCGCTGGTATTGCCATGCCAACGGGTGGACCCGGCTCGGTCGTGTTCTTCGATTGCAATACGATGCATGGTTCAAACAGTAATATTTCGCCGCTGCCACGCAGCAACGTCTTCATGGTTTACAACCATATCGACAATGCGCTGGGTTCACCGAAGTATGGCTTGGCGCCCCGCCCGGAGTACATCGCGGCGCGGGAGCAATGTGTTGCGCTCACGGTCGTTTGATATACACAAAAGCTGCATCGCAAGAAGAGCTGCTATGTTTCGCAGCTCTTTGCTCCGCGAGTCCAACCCAATTCTCGCTCCGGGTCACACAGGGCGACAAATTGCAGACCCGTTCCCGTGTGTAAAGTGTCGCTCCTGACTGGTTGATGCGCATCCGCCTGAATCGCTGCAGCTAGCGGTTCGGCTTAGGTGTCCAGCATGCGCAGATTCTTGAAAGTGGAATTTGTACAGACTGTCCGCATTGATGCTGGCTGAACAGGAAAATCGGAAGGCCGCAACTGTAGCGCTACGACGTTATCTGAGTTTTTCAAAAACCAGTTCTTGCTCAAACGTGACCACGGTAGGCAACAAGAGATCCATTGAAGAAAGTACCCCCACATAGATAGGCTCTGCTTCAGACTGAAGCACCGGCAGCCACAGCATCTTTTGACGTGCGAGTGTCATGGCTGCGGCTTGTGCAGGCTGATTGGCATAGAGGTGCTCGTCGGGTGGCTGCTTCATCACCTGCCGGAGTAGTGTTCCGCCGGGTGCGTGGCGCAGGTCGCTTGGTTGGACAGTGCCGAGCAGCATGTTCTTTGAGAGCACAGGATAGGCAGGTAAATGGGGCTGCTTCTGTATGAGCGTGAGTGCTTGGGCTACTGTTTGATCGACATCGAGCGCGCACGTCTCCCGATTCATAAGCTTCTCGACCGTTTTGCCTTCAAGTGGGTTGACGCAGTACTCCCGATAAACATGCAGCCCCCGCTTCGCGATCTTCGCCGTCATGATGGAGCGACGGAGCAAAATAGAAGTAGTACCCCAAGCGGCAAAGGTCGTGAGTAGGGCTGGCAAGAGCGCAGCTGTATCGTGTGTCAGGCCAAATGCAAACACGATCGCAGTCAGTGGCGTGCCCAAGACACTCCCGAGCAGGCTGGACAGGCCCACTACGCCCCAAATGCCAGGTGCGCTCTCCGGAAACACGGATGCGATCAATACACCTATGCCACTTCCCACAATCAGCAACGGCGCCAGTACACCGCCGGAAGTGCCGGAGCCCAGCGCGACCAGCCAAATGACGAGCTTGATGCTTACCAGAAGCAGGACAATTGAAATGTCCAACCTGTTGTTCAGCAAGTCCCCGATCAGACCGTAGCCGACTCCCATGGTCTCCGGGGCGATGTAGCCGCCCAAGCCAACCACCAGCCCCCCCAGCGCAGGCCACCACATCCAGTGAATCGGCAGGTGGTCGAACAGGGCCTCGACCCAATGCAGGCTCTTGGAGATGAAGGCTGCAAACAGCCCTATGGCGATACCTACGGTGGCAAAGAGCAGAAAGTTATGGGTGTAGTTGGGGGCTGAGTGCAATGGGAAGAGCGGACCAGCCTCAAAGAAATACAATCGAAGAAATCCGGCGACCGAGCAAGCTATGCCGACTGGTAGAAGGCTACGCGGGCGGAACTCGAATAGCAGCAACTCCACAGCCAGCAGAATGGCGGCAATCGGCGTACCAAAGATGGCCGTCATCCCTGCACATGCGCCCGCGACAAGCAGAGCTTTGCGCTCACCGTCGCTCACATGGAGGTACTGGGCTAGTAAAGACCCCAGCGATCCACCGGTCATAATGATTGGCCCCTCCGCACCAAACGGTCCACCGCTTCCGATCACAATGCCTGACGACAATGGCTTGAGCACTGCGACCCGGGGGGACATGCGGCTTTTGCCGAACAGAATGGCCTCCATCGCTTCTGGAATGCCGTGCCCGCGAATTTTTTCGCTACCGTAGCGGGCGATCAAGCCGGCGAGCAGCCCGCCCAACGCAGGAACAACGATCACCCAGGCACCCAGATGATGGCCTACCGGCGCGTGGTCGACCAACGTGAAGGATTGGTAGAAAAACAGGTTGGTGAACAGGTTGATGAGCAGTAAAAGGAGTTTTGCTGCTACCGTGCTGATCGCCCCAATCACGACAGCAATAAAGGATATAAAAACAACTCGTCGGTTGACCGCATAATCTCGCATTGACTTTACTCTGACTTCAATCGTTCTGAATCCACACCATCTGCATCATTGAATGCAGTGATACGTGCCACCTGGAATGTATCTCGAAGAGACTGCAGTTCCAGCTCATGAAGTGAAGCAAGCTGAGAGAGTAGTTCCAACCCTTTGGGTTCCAGATGAATCTCAACTGACCGCCGATCTGCCTCGCTTTTCTGCCGCTTGATTAATCCAGCTTCTTCGCAACGTGTCACTAAAGCGACAGTCCCATGGTGTTGCAGCTGAAGACGTTCCGCCAACTCGCCTACCGTTGCCCAATCCTTGCCTGGGAAGCCGCGTATATGCAGCATGAGCAAGTACTGCAGAGGCGTTACCCCCGCAGCTTTGGCTGCTGATTCGCTAAAGTGGATGAAGCGACGAAGTTGATAGCGGAATTCAGAAAGGGCTTCGTATTGGGCCTTGCTCAGGTTTTGTTCAGACATAGAAGATGCTTGAGTGAGTGTGCTTACGGATTGGTAGCTTTTTGTGGGGACATCAAGCAGCGGCGTTTTTTTGTGTGCGGTGCACGGTCGCGAAATAAACCAGGCAAGGGTAGCCACGATGAATAAGTTGATGAAAAGCAGGAAGGGCAACGTTGTACTTTCCAGCGCATCGATCTTGGTTTCGCCTGAAACCAACGGAAGTAGCACAAGCGTTGCAGGAAAGTGATGAAACTTCAGCGCCGCCAACAGTGCCAGAACAAGTAGAGCGGCCAGCAGCGCTGTCCAAAAGGTATGGGGCATCAGGGTTTGTAGGGCCGAACCCACGACGATGGAAATCAGATAGCTACTGATCAAGGCAGTGCACCGTGTATAACTCGCTCGGGGCTTGACGAGTATCAGCCCGATAGAGAGCCAAAACGGGAGTACCAGCAATGCTTCGAACGCCCCCATCACATACCTGGATGTCGTTTCTGAGGCGAGCAACGCCAGCCATCCGACAAGAAGGCTCGATCTACTCAGCGGGGTCCGGGTTTGAGTTGCTTGTGCGTGCATGCTCAATTGCTACGCATGCCGACGTTATTTGATGTGAGCTCCAGCTGCTCTTGAAACATCGCAGCAACAAGGTCGGATTGGGTAACCATTCCTACTACGCCGCCTGTTTCATCCAGCACCGGCATGTGGTGGAGCCCACCATTCGAGAATGGCTCGACCAGTGAAGTAATCGGGTCACTTGCCTTTGCGATAACGACATGGCCGGTCATGATTTGCCATACCTTGGTTGCCGTCAGGCTGATGCGGTCGTAGGCAGCAAACAAATCATGCAGCGTGACAATACCCACAAGTTGCTTTTCATTACCCAATACAGGCAGCGCAGAGACTTTATGCTCTCGTAGCTTGTCATATGCGATTTGAGTCGGATCATTGGCATTCACGAAGACCACGTCTTTCGCCATAAAGTCACGGCAGGTTAACTCGCCAAACCTGCGGCGATGCGCCTGCAGCTGCGCTTGCAATAGAATTTCTTGCAAATCCTCTTCGTTGATGTCGTATAGCTCTCCCTGTTTTTCGAGTGCCGCATGCAGATCTTCTCGTGTTATGCCTGATCGTTCGATCGGGGGAGGATCTGTTGTCTTGTGCGTGGCCGGCGGGTGCACTTTATGTGGGTAAGGCCGACGAACGATGTTGTTGTAGAAGATTGCAACGACGACCAAAAACAACGAATTCTGAAGCACGGGGTGCAGAACAAATGCGTAGCCCAATTGGTGAATGGGCTCGCCCCCCAAGACTGCCGTAAGTGCTACTGCGCCGCTTGGAGGGTGAATGCAGCGGAACTGGTGCATCGCTGCGATCGAGAAAGCGACTGCGCAGCCTGATGCCAAAATCGGGCTGGTAATCCACTGTGCGCAAGTGACCCCGATTAGGGCAGACAACAGATTACCCCCGATCAGCGACCAAGGCTGTGCCAACGGGCTTGCGGGAACTGCGAATAAAAGTACCGCCGACGCCCCCATTGGCGCGATAAACCAAGGCGTATTTGAGGCGGTCGTAAGCTGGCAAGCCCACGCTGTAACTAGCATGCCGATGCATGCGCCGACGCTCGCCAGGATCCGGTCCCGTCGACGCGTCAGCATGGGCTGGGGCCAGAAGTTACTCCACCAGGTGGGACGTTGAACCTCGGGTTGCATGCGGGCTCGGGTAGGGTGTTTGAGGCTCGAAAAAATATCATGTTGTGATGTTTATTCCAAGCACCGAGGACGGCTCGCCAGCTCGTAACAACCCTCGAAGCGCGGCCTCAGCGAGAGTTTTCGGGATCAAGAGAACGTTTTTTTAGCTCCTGCCGACCCTTGAAAAGCAAGAGCAGCAAAGCCGATCTTTGCTTGGAGTGCGATCATCTCGAGCAGGTCGGAAATCAGCCGTTTCCAATTCCCTTCGCCTGTTCTGGCGTACATGAGACTTGTATGGTGAGCGAGTTTTTCTTGGCAGCTCTTTCTTTCGGGCTCGCTGCTGGCCTGAAGCCTGGCCCGCTCGGCATCATCGTGATTCAGCAAACGCTGTCCAAAGGGCTGCCGGCCGGGGTGCGCGCCAGCTTGGCGCCACTGGCGACTGACGGGCCAATCATCGTAGCAGCACTGTGGCTGCTCACTCAGTTCAAGCAGATCGATCTGTTCACGGTGATGCTAGGGCTGGTCGGTGGTGCCTACCTGATCTGGCTGTCGACCAAGATGCTCCGCGTCGACAAGATCTCGCTCTCTAACAAGCTCAATGCGCAAGGTTCGCTTGCGACCGCCATCAAGGTGAACCTCTTGAACCCGGGGCCGTATCTGTTCTGGTTCACGGTGGGTGGAAGCTACATCATCCGCGGCAATGCTTGGGAGAGCACCGCGTTTGTCGTGACGGCCATCGGCACGTTGATTTTGTCCAAAATGTTCGTCGCTCTCTTGGCCGCGCAGTTTTTCTCTGCGCTGGAGGGGCGTGGATATCTGTTGGCGATGAAGTTGCTGGCGCTGGTTTTGGCCGGCTTTGGTGTGCTCACAATCGCCGACTCGCTCGCAATAGGTCTACGCTGACCAACACGTGATGCGCCGCGATATACTGGCCGTCTCAGGGGGCTGAGTAGCGGAGGCCCTATGCTCATCGTCAAAGCGATGCAATCCATGCTGAATGATGCGGCCCTGACCGAGGATATCAGGAGCGTGCTGAGCCAGCAGCTCAGTCGCAATGATTGGCGTCTGTCTGAAGACCCGCATGACCGTACCGAAAGCACAATCTGGTTTCGTAGCTGCCTTCAATTACTTGCATATAACAGGGCTGAGCGACTGTATGGTCTCGGCCGGTTGCAGGCAAAGCAGTTTGCCCCACGCCCCGAGTTCAGCCGGAATGGCAGCAACACACTGGTTGTCCCATTCCGTTTTCCACAGCGGACATATGGCATCCTGATTCGGCACGCAGCTCAGACTTGGGAACAGGTTTTCTACGAAATTTGCCGTGCTGTGATCCATCTGCTGGACCCCAACGCATTGGTTGATCAACCCAGGGTTTGCGTCATTGAAGAGGCCGTGGCGTTGAAGTTTGCGGAACGATGCTACGAGCAATATGTTTCGAAGATTCCCGGCTGCGAGACCTTGATCCTTCACGTTGAAGAAACGCGAGCTGCGTATCAAAACGCTCTTCGGATCGTTCGGAAAGTGCCGGATTCGGTGCTGAAAACAGTGCGCGAACGCGCCGGAGCATTTCACAAGGTAACCGACACGGCAGAATTGCGCCGAGCGCTATCGCTTCATCTTGCGGAAGAAGAAATCGCCGCGCTGCTTGCGCCGTTCCCCGAACAGCCACCAGCCTCGTAGGCGCGCGCTTGGGTGCTTAGCTGCAGCCATTCCTTTAGTCGCAGGTGTGAAAGGACGACATTTTCATTGCGCTCTTGCGCATTGGTGCCGCCCACACCTTCAAGGTAGAGCGGCATGTCGAAAGCACGATCGCCGAGTTGATGGATGAGCTCGGGCCAGTTGGCGTTGCCATCACCGGCATTGATAGCCACATCCGGCTGGTTGTTTACCTGCCGGCAATCTTTGACAAACACTGCGGCGAAGATATCTCGAGCTTCGACAAAACTCGAGACCGAATCGTCTTGCCCGTTGCTGTAATACAGCACGTTGCCGGGGTCGAACGCGAGCTGTAGTGATGGACTGGCGACCTGCCGTTGAAATGCAAGCATGTTGGCGGTGGTATCAAAAATGCCACCGTGGTGCTTGATGAGGATGACGATACCTGCTGCTTCCGCATGAGGCGCCACAGACATGAGCAACTGGCGATAGGCATTGTATTGGGCGGGGGCAGCGCAGCCCAAATCGAGCAGGTATCGTACGCCCAGACTTGCGGCCTGATCGATCAGATGAGGGTAGGCATCGGCTGCGGTTGCGGAAGTGGGTGGCTCGTCGGGCAACGCCAGCAACAGCGAAGCATGCAGGCCGGCGCCATTTAGCGCACTGCGGACGGCCATGAGTTGAGCTGCAGTCGTGGATGCACGCACCGGCACAGCGTGCTGCCCACTGGGCTGCAGTGTGGGAAACAGGCCGATATCGGTAAAGCCTGCCACGGCAATCGCATCACAGGAGCGGGGTAAATCCAAGTCGGCGTAGGGGCGTGTGGTGCAAGCGAGGCGCATGGTGTTGGTCTTGGCGGTGGGGTTCCCATTCTCACCAGAGCCGAAGCTAGATAAACGCAGGCGTTGTTCGCATTGTCGTAACCGGTGGTTTGCAAACCGAACAGCGGAGCTGTGCACAGCGCAAAATCGCCAATGGCCGGTCACCGTCGGCAGCCTTTAAGCGACATGCTGTGAGCCCGCTCGGAGGTGAACTGCCCAACCAACACGGCGTGGCCACGAACTATCGACTGCCGGGCTAGCCTAGATGTAGGTGCTTTCGCCGATCATGGCTTTGGCGAACTGCAGGGCGGCTTCTCTACCGGTTTCCCACTCAGCATATCTGCCAACTACGCCGTTGAAGAAATTGCTGTTGGATATGGGGAAGTTCGCGCCAATGATCCATGAACCGTCCTCCTGTTGTTCGCCTTTGAGGAAGATGGCCAAAGGGTAGTGCGGGAACTGCGGCGCAGGGTAGTGCTCCGTATACCGTTGAATGGGCTGCCGTTTGGTTTCGTCAAAGGTAGTCATCGCAATGTCCCGTATTGCACTTGGCTGAGTCGATTACCGTTTTATGCCGTGCTCATAATGGACCCAGCCTATACGTACTGCAATGTCTGCTGTGGTACGAGGCCCATTCCGGCTCGGCGGTGCTCGGTAGGCGGCGGACGTGGCGCACTATGCCGCAGCCCGTGCTATACCGGTAGAGCGCAATGCTTGAGCGCATACCCCCAAACGTTGCCCCCGCGCTACCGCGGGGGCTTTTTCATTGCCATGTGCGGCAGTAGAAGATGGCTACGGCTGCGGGCAATCGCGTGAAGGAGGTGCCTATGTCCCACCGCAATATGCGAGGCGAGGTCACGCCGGTCATTGGCTTGTTGCTGCTGTTGTTGCTCGTGGTGTTTATCTACGCCACTGTCTTCTGGGGTGCCTAACGCGCAACGTTATTCGCGAAGACGAACATAGAGGTGCACGTTGGCGGTATCGGCGCCTTGCGGCGGCTGCATGATTTCCAGAAAGGGCTGACCCTTCACTAGCTCACCGAGCTTCTTGAAACCGTAGTTGCGCGGGTCAAATGATGGACTGAGCTTCAGCAGCATGTTGCCTACGGCTGCAAGCCTTGCCCAGCCATTGTCCCGGTCTGCCGCTTCGACAGCAGCGCGCAACATGCTCTCCAGCGACGATTGCGCTTCCTTGGTGCTGGCGATCGGGGCCGTTTCTGCCTTCAGGATTTCCGTGTAGATGAACTTGTCGCATGTTGCGACAAACGGGGCCGGCGTGTGCTTCTCTCCGAACCCATAGACCAACAGGCCGGCTTCGCGAATCCGTGTGGCCAGGCGTGTGAAGTCGCTATCTGAGGACACCAGGCAAAAGCCCTCAAGGTTGCCGGCATGAAGCAGATCCATCGCATCGATGATCATCGAGGAATCCGTAGCGTTTTTTCCGGTGGTGTACCGGAACTGCTGGATTGGCTGGATGGCCATCTTGTGGAGCGTGTCTTTCCAACTCTTGAGGTTGGGCGTGGTCCAGTCGCCATAGGCGCGCTTCACGCTGGCCACGCCGTAATGGGACACCTCGGCGAACAACTCGGTCACAGCGGAAGCCTGTGCATTGTCGGCATCAATGATCAAGTATGGATAGCGGGCCAACCGGGTAACGATATGCGCAATGTCTCCCGCTATTGCCGCGTCGTGTCGTCGTGAACACGGTATGCATAGGTGGTAGCTTCAAAAGCAGTCGATATAGCGGTTTCGTACCCAGCAAAGCTCGCTAAGTGCACAGCCTAGGCCATAACACGTGATAATCCTTCATTATCACGTGTGATATATATGCCGATTGTCGATATAAGTTTGCCAATATTTTTGTGTATGTACATGATACATACCACGTATGAAATTCGAGTGAGGCAGTCATGGCGCGAAGCGGAATCCACAAAAGCGAGGTGCAACGGGCGAGGGAGCGCCTGGTATCGCAAGGACGAAACCCTTCGATCGATGCGGTACGCGCCGAGCTCGGCAATACCGGGTCGCGTACCACGATTCAGCGTTATTTACGCGAGCTGGAAGAAGAGGACGGCGGCGGCACAGGCAAATCCGTCGCGGTAAGCGAAGCAATCCAAGAGCTGGCAAGTCGCCTCGGCGCGCGCTTGCATGAAGAGGCGGAAGCACGGTGGGTTGAACAGCGCCAGCAGCTCGAAGCAAAACTGCACGAGAAAGAGGGCGCAATTACGCAGCTGCGCCAAGAAAACACGGGTCTAAGTGATCAGCTACAACGAACCGAACTGGCGCTGCGAGAAGAAACCGCCCGCAGAGCGGCTGTCGAACAAGAGCTCGCCGGCACCCACGTCGAGAAACAACGCCTCTCACAAGAGGTCTCGAACCTAACGAGCCACCTTGAGGACAGCAGAACTCACCAACGCTCCCTTGATGAGAAGCATCAGCATGCCAGAGAGGCTCTGGAGCACTATCGGCAGTCGAACAAGGAGCAACGGGAGCAGGAGCTACGTCGACATGAGCACCAGATTCAGCAGTTGCAGGTCGAGATCCGAACGTTGAATCAATCGCTGGTAATCAAGCAAGATGAGCTCACGCGGAGTCTTCAAGAGTTGGCGCGGACGACAACTGAATTACCCGCGGCACGTAAAGCAGCCCGGCAGGCAGAAGAGGCGCTTGGCAAGCTGGAAAAGGCCTACGCCACAAGCACGCAGCGAATATCGAGCCTCGAAACTGCCAATGAGAACCTGGTCGCCCATCTAGAGCAGCAGCGCTTAGCCACGGAGGCAGTGGAACAGCGGCTGGTCGAGAGCGCTGATCTTCTGCGGGTCCGCGACGCAGAAGGCATACGGCTGCAAGCAACGGTCGACATCCAAGCAAAATTGCTCGCGTCTCTGGCTGCGGTAGGCCCTCAAGGGTAGATGACGAGCACCAGGAAGGGGCAAGAAAAACCCCGTCAAAAATGCAAAAACAATTCATACAAATCAATAATTTAAGTCATAAACGGCTGTTTTTTTCACGTTTCCCTGCCATCCCTCATCATCGCGGCCGCGGAGCTGGCCCGCGAGAAGGACGAGAAGAAGCGGGAGTTCTGGCAGGGTTTTTGGAACCAGCGGTTTGGGAAGTTGGCCGTGTGCCTGGCGCTGGTGGGGATGTTGCTTGGGGCGGCCAACCCAAGCTTACAAGGCGCAAGTGACGCTGCGGCAGCGTTGTTACTCTGGATATCACTTTACATAATATACATTATTACATGTCATGTAGCAGTTAAAGCAAATCTCTGTGCCAGATCAATTTCTTTCTCATAGCGCTGGCGTATCTTGAGCATGCGGTCGTCGGAAGGAAGCGACGAAAGCGCGGCACGGAGCTGGCGCAGGCGCTATCAGGACAACATGCCATCCGGATGCCAATCAACGTACAAGCTAGGAGAACACCGATGACTGTCACCACCGTGCAGGAACTGGACGCACTGGTCGCTCGGGTCAAGAAGGCGCAGCAGTTGTTTGCAACGTATTCCCAACAGCAGGTCGATGAGATTTTCCGGGCTGCTGCTCTGGCCGCTGCCGATGCGCGGATTCCGCTGGCCAAGATGGCTGCAAGCGAAACTGGCATGGGCGTGGTCGAGGACAAGGTGATCAAGAACCACTTTGCCTCCGAGTACATTTACAACAAGTACAAGGACGACAAGACCTGTGGTGTCGTCTCCACCGACGACAACTTCGGCACCATCACCATTGCCGAGCCGATCGGCATCATCTGCGGCATCGTGCCGACCACCAATCCGACGTCCACCGCGATCTTCAAGGCGCTGATCTCGTTGAAGACGCGTAATGCGATCATCTTCAGCCCACACCCGCGTGCCAAGCAGTCGACCAATGAAGCGGCGCGGCTGGTGTTGGAAGCGGCGGTCAAGGCTGGTGCCCCCAAGGACATCATCGGCTGGATCGACAAGCCGTCGGTCGAGCTGTCCAATCACCTGATGCGTCACCCGGATGTGAACCTGATCCTGGCCACGGGTGGCCCAGGCATGGTGCGTGCGGCGTATTCCAGTGGCAAACCGGCCATTGGCGTCGGCGCCGGTAATACCCCCGTGGTGATCGACGAAACCGCCGACATCAAGCGTGCGGTGGCCTCCATCCTGATGTCCAAGACTTTCGATAACGGCGTGGTCTGCGCCTCCGAGCAGGCTGTGATCGTGGTCGATACGATCTACGACAAGGTGCGCGAGCGCTTCATCCAGAACGGCGGCCATATCCTGACCAAGAAGGATGCCGAGGCAGTGCGCAAGGTGATCTTGGTGAACGGTGGGCTCAATGCCGATATTGTCGGCCAGAGCGCACTGAAAATCGCCGAGATGGCTGGCATCAAGGTGCCGCCGTATACCAAAGTGCTGATCGGCGAGGTGATCTCGGTCGGGGAGGAGGAAGCGTTTGCCCACGAAAAGCTTTCGCCCACGCTGGGCATGTATCGCGCCAAGGATTTCTACGACGCCGTGACCAAGGCCGAGGCGCTGGTGGCACTGGGCGGCATCGGCCACACCTCCTCGCTCTATACCGATCAGGATCTGCAGCCTGAGCGCATCAAGTACTTCGGCGACAAGATGAAGACCGCGCGCATCCTGATCAACACGCCCTCCTCCCAAGGCGGCATTGGCGACCTCTACAACTTTGCGCTGGCCCCGTCGCTGACGCTCGGTTGCGGTTCCTGGGGCGGCAACTCGATTTCCGAGAACGTCGGCCCGCAGCACTTGATCAACAAGAAAACCGTCGCCAAGAGGGCCGAGAACATGTTGTGGCACAAACTGCCCAAGAGCATCTATTTCCGCCGCGGCAGTTTGCCATTTGCGCTGGAGGAACTCTCGGACAAGAAGCGCGCCGCCATCGTGACTGGCAGTTATCTATTCAACAACGGCTATTGCGACGAAACCATCCGTATCCTCAAGCAGATGGGGCTGGAAGTTGAAGTGTTTTATGAAGTGGAAGCCGACCCAACGCTGGAAGTGGTGCGCAAGGGCACGCATATGCTGAACACCTTCAAGCCGGACGTAATCATCGCGCTGGGTGGGGGCAGCCCGATGGATGCCGCCAAGATCATGTGGGTGATGTACGAGCACCCGGACGTGCATTTCGAGGATCTGGCGCTGCGCTTCATGGATATCCGCAAGCGGATCTACAAATTCCCCAAGCTCGGCATCAAGGCGCAGCTCGTTGCCATCCCGACCACCTCGGGTACCGGCTCGGAAGTGACGCCGTTTGCCGTGGTCACCGACGAAAAAACCGGCATGAAGTATCCGATCGCCGATTACGAGCTCACGCCGAACATGGCGATCGTCGATCCGAACCTGGTGATGCATATGCCCAAGAGCCTCACGGCCTATGGCGGCATCGACGCGGTCACCCACGCGCTGGAAGCCTATGTGTCGGTGATGGCGAACGAGTACTCTGATCCTCAGGCACTGCAGGCGCTCAAGCTGTTGGGGCAATACCTGCCCTCCTCCTACGCCAACGGCGCCAATGATCCGAAGGCACGCGAGATGGTGCACAACGCCGCCACCATTGCGGGGATTGCCTTTGCCAATGCCTTCCTTGGCGTGTGCCACAGCATGGCGCACAAGATCGGCGCCGAGTTCCACCTGGCGCACGGCTTGGCCAACGCTCTGCTGATTTCCAACGTGATCCGCTACAACGCGGCGGACATCCCGACCAAGCAGACCGCCTTTAGCCAGTACGACCGGCCGATCGCCAAGTGTCGTTACGCCGATATCGCCGAGCATCTGGGGCTCAAGGGCCGCAACGACGACGAGAAGGTGGAAAGCCTGGTGGCTTGGGTGGAGGGCCTGAAGACCGCGCTGGAAATCCCGCCATCGATCCAGGCTGCAGGTGTGCCGGAGAAGGAATTCCTCGCCAAGCTGGATGAAGTGGCCGAAGAAGCATTCGACGATCAGTGCACCGGCGCCAACCCGCGCTTCCCACTGATCAGCGAGATTAAGCAGTTGCTGCTGGATAGCTACTACGGCCGGCCTTACCTCGAAGCCTACGCCCGCGAACCGAAGTAGGCGTTGGCTACGCCAACAAACCCGGCTTCGGCCGGGTTTTGCCTTTCCTGCCCAGCGCGGAACAACGCAAAAGCACAGTCGGTCGACGCTTGTTTATAGGGAATAACGCATGGCCGAGCGGGATGATCTGGAGCAGCAAGCTTTTCAACATGCCCAGCATGGCATCAAGGCGGACTGTGATCACGATTGGCCGCGCAGTGTCGAGCACTGGCATGCTGCTGCCATGATCGCCGATGCAGGGCTGCGCAACGAGCCATTTCATCACTGGGTCATGGCGGGCTACGCGCAAGCGCTTTGCCAAATGGGCGAGTGGCAGCACGCCATTGGGCGCGCGCTGCCGGCGCATGCCTGGCATCTGGAACAGCAACAGCCGCTGACAGCATTGACATTGGCGCGCGCGCACCTGGAATTGGAAGGCATGGAGGCAGCTCTGCCCTACCTTCGCGATGCGTATCGCCTGGGCGGTGAGGATATCCTGTCGCGTCACTGGTTTGCCGCGAACCAGCTGGTGCGCATTCGCCAAGTGCTTGCGCTGTAAAGCATGGTGGCGGATTCCAAGCGATGAAGCGCTTCAGCCGGTGACCTGTTTGGTGCGGATGGCCAGCAGCGCCTGGTTGCGCAGCGTTTTCAGCAAATTGAGCTCGTCGTTGGCGATTTTCAGCGATCCCGCCTTGCTGCGATTGCCGTAGAAACAGCCGATGATGCGCTTCTCGAGCTTGAGCGGGAACACGATGAACGTCTTGCTCGATCCCAGCTGGCGATACCAATCCGGGATCCGGTCGCAGATGCTCTCGGCGTCGATGTCCTCGATCAGGATGTCAGCGTTGCGCTCCAGTGCAACCTGAAACACATCGTGCACGGGGCCGAGCGGAATGCGGAAATTCTGCACCAGTGCATTCACGTCCTCACCAAAGCCGAAGCGCCCCTGGATCATCGGTTGCTTGGCATCGCGGGTGCCGAATACCACCTGCTCGAAGCCGATGCCACGGTACATGGTCTCCAGGATCATGCGCAGCAGATCATTCAGTTTGAAATCACCGACCAGCGTGTTGGTGATGTCCTGTACTCCCGCTGAAAGCACGGCAGTGGTTTGCACCTTGCTGCCGCTTTCCAGCTCGGTTTCCAGCGTGGCGCGGTCGAGCGTGTCGTCCGGCTGGTTGTCATTGCTCGTGGCGGCCGGCTTGCTGGCACGGCGCAGTTGGCGGATGAATTCACTGCCGGTGTGGTCAACGCCAATCGCGCCCAAGTAGCCTACGAAGCTGTCCGCCGTTTCCTGCATCAACTCATTCAGGTCACGCTGGTTGAGGCCGAGTGCGATGCCATAGCGGTCAACCACTGCATTCTGGATGCGCGCCGCATCCTTGGCACTGGCGCCGATCACGCGCTGGATTTCAGCGCTGAGATTGGCGTATTGCCGCAGCCGCTCCAGATTGCTTTGCGGCTCGCGCTGTCGCCCTTCCGGCAGCAGGCGCATGCTGTTGATGATGCGCTCCGGAAAGCTCCAGTGCTGCGCCACGCCGATGCCCAGCTCGCTGTACGACAGCCCCAGCACGGCTGTCGCCGCCAGCTCCTCTTGTGTGCCGGTTTCGGTGCGCTTGGCGATCTCCACGCTTTCCTCGTGGAAGTAGTAGATGGTCAGCAGCTTGCCCAGGTGATGGAACATGCCGCAGATCAGTGCCTCTTCCGCGTCGCGCGCGCCGATGCGCTTGCCGATGGCGCGGCACAGCAGACCGGCGAAGAAGGCGCGCAGCACGCTATCGCGCAGGCTGCTGGCCTGCGCCTTGTTGTGCATGTGCTCGAACAGCAACAGCGTGATCGCCAGGTTGCGGATGGCGTCGAAGCCGAGAATCACGATGGCGCGCGAGATCGTGCTGATGGTGCCGCCGAACTGGCTGTAGGTGGCCGAATTGACGATGCGCAGCAGCTTGTTGGTGAGCGAGAAATCCTTGAGGATGACCTCGGACAGCACCTGTAGTCGCTCGCTGTCGTTCTCGTTGATCTTGTTGATCGCCGAAATCGCCTGCGACAGTGCCGGAAAATCGGCGGTATGCCGCATACGGCGCAGCAGGAATTCCAGCGTGCTCTGACCGCCGCCCTCCTCGCTTTCCCCGCCTTGTGTGCCTTGCCAGCCACGTAGCGCTTCCAGCATGGCCTCGGCGTCGGCGTACCGCTCCCGCGGCTCCTTGAACAGCGCGACCATCACCAGATGATCGAGTTTCTCGTCAATGCCTTCGCGCAGGCTGGATGGTGGCGTGAACGGCTCGTTGGCAATGCGGTAGAGGATGGAGAACGCCGATTCGCCTTCGGCCGCGGTCTTGCCGGTCAGCATCTGGTACAACGTCATACCGACGGCAAAGAGATCGGCCTGCGCGTCGGCCGGCATCTTTTTCAGCAGCTCCGGCGCCATGTAGCTCACGGTGCCGGAAAAATCCGCCGGGCTGCCTGCAGCCACGGCAATGCCGAAATCCATGATGCGCGCCCGGCCGGTAGTATCGACGATGATGTTGTGCGGCTTGATGTCGCGGTGGATCACGCCGGCCTGGTGCGCACAGGCGAGGCCCTCCAGCACGTTGCAGGCGATGGCGACGGCACGGGTTGGCTTCATCGGGCCATCGCGCTTGAGCAGCGCAGCCACCGTGTCGCCCTCCACATACTCGAACACCAGCCATTGCTGACCCTGCGCCTCGAAAGCATCATGCAGCGTCACGATATTGGCGTGCTGCAGCCGACTGGCCAACCTTGCCTCGTTGGCGTTGCCCTGACCTTTGCGTAATGCCTTGAGTGCCACCAGTCGATCGAGCTGGGTATCGCGCGCAAGCAATACCTTGCCCTGCGCGCCCTCGCCGAGCGTGCGCACGATTTCGAACCGATTCAGCAGTTTTTCCGCCATGACGCCTCCGTCAGTGCATCATAGCCCTAGCAACTGTCAGCGTATGGAAGCGCTTGCAGTTTGAAAGCAATAAAGTGACAAAAGGGGCAGCCATGCTGCCCCTTTTGGATACATCATCGTATGTCTGGCTGCCGCCTGCAGCGGGATTGCAGTCACAACCTCCCTGCATGGCCAATACTCAAATTCTTACAATTTTCGCCAGCTTGTGCCTTGCGCGGTATCCTCCAGTACGATACCCGCTGCGGTGAGTTCGTCGCGAATACGATCGGACTCGGCAAAGTCCTTGGCGACCCGTGCCGCCTTGCGCGCGGCAATGGCGGCCTCGATGCGCTCGGCAGACCACTCGCCCTCCCCCGTGCCGCCTTGCAGGAAGGCATTGGGGGCCCGCTGCAGCAAGCCCAGCAGTGCGGCCAGCGTTTTCAGCTCGCCGGAAAGCGCCGACGAATGTTGACGATTGGCTTCGGCAGCGAGCTCGAACAAGACAGCCACCGCCTCCGGCGAGCCGAAGTCATCGTTCATTGCCACTTGGAAACGCGCGGCATAGGGCGAGGACCAATCCAGTGCCATCTCTGCCGGCGGTACGGTCTTCAACGTGGTGTAGAGCCGGGTCAGCGCGTTCTTGGCGTCATCCAGATGCGCGTCGCTGTAATTGAGCTGGCTGCGGTAATGCGCACGCAGGATGAAGAAGCGCACCACTTCGGCATCGTACTTCTGCAGCACTTCACGGATGGTGAAGAAGTTGCCGAGGCTTTTCGACATCTTCTCGTTGTCCACCCGGATGAAGCCGTTATGCATCCAGTAGTTCACGTAGCGCTGGCCGCTGGCACCTTCGCTTTGGGCAATCTCGTTCTCGTGATGCGGAAACTGCAGGTCGGCACCGCCGCCATGGATGTCGAAATGCGCGCCGAGGTGATGGCAGCTCATCGCCGAGCATTCGATGTGCCAGCCCGGACGGCCCTCGCCCCAGGGCGATGCCCACTTGGCATCCTGAGGTTCGTCAGCCTTGGCGGCCTTCCACAGCACAAAGTCGAGCGGATCCTGCTTGTTCGGATCGACATCAACGCGCTCGCCGGCGCGCAGGTCTTCCAGTGACTTGCCGGAAAGCTTGCCGTAGCCATCGAATTTGCGCACCGCATAGTAGACATCGCCATTGGGTGCGGGATAGGCCAACCCATTGTCGACCAGCCGGGCGATCATCGCGTGCATGTCCGCCACGTGCTCGGTGGCACGCGGCTCGTGATCCGGCCGGATCACGCCCAGTGCGCCAGCATCCTCGTTCATCGCATCGATGAAGCGCTGGGTGAGCTGGTTGATCGATTCGCCATTCTCCAGCGCCCGCTTGATGATCTTGTCGTCAATGTCGGTGATGTTGCGCACGTAGTTCACGGCATAACCGGAAGCGCGCAGCCAGCGCGTCACCATATCGAACACCACCATCACGCGCGCATGCCCCAAGTGACAGTAGTCGTACACGGTCATGCCGCAGACATACATGTTCACCTTGCCCGGATGGATGGGCTGGAAGACTTCCTTTTCGCGCGTGAGGGTGTTGAAGAGGCTCAGCATGGTCGCTTTTCTGGCAGGCAAAGCCGGCATTCTAGCAGGCCCACACCTGCCCGATGCGGGCGTGTGGCACTCGTCTAAACATGCTGGTCGGTCGACGGCTTTTCCCACAGGTTGATGCCACCTTCAACGGCATGGCCATCGATCTCGGCCAGCTCCTCAGCGCTGAACTGCAGGTTGGTGAGGGCACCGACATTCTCGATGATCTGCTCCGGGCTGCTGGCGCCGATCAGCGTGGTGGTCACTGCCGGGTGGCGCAGCACCCAGGCCAGTGCCATCTGCGCCAGGCTCTGGCCACGCCGCGCGGCGATCGCGTTGAGCGCCCGCACGTGGGCAAGGTTGGCTTCCGACAGGTGCGAGGCCTGCAGCGATCCACCACCCGGCTGGTTGACGCGGGCATTGGCCGGGATGCCGTTCAGGTACTTGTCCGAGAGCAACCCTTGCGCCAGTGCAGTGAAGGTGATGCAGCCGGCACCGATTTCCGGCAGCGCCTCAAGCAGTTCACCTTCGATCCAGCGATTGAGCATGTTGTAGGCCGGCTGGTGGATCAGCAGCGGCACCTTGTATTCAGCCAGCAGCCGCGCCATCTCTCGGGTCTTGCCGGCCGAGTACGACGAGATACCCACATACAGCGCCTTGCCTTGCTGCACGGCCGTAGCCAGCGCGCCGGCAGTTTCCTCCAGCGGCGTATCCGGATCGAACCGATGCGAGTAGAAGATATCGACGTAATCGAGCCCCAGCCGCTTAAGGCTCTGGTCAAGGCTGGCGAGTACGTACTTGCGCGAGCCGCCGCCCTGGCCGTACGGCCCTGGCCACATGTCCCAGCCGGCCTTGGTCGAGATGATCAGTTCGTCGCGATAGGGTTTGAGATCCTCGCGCAACAACCGGCCAAAGTTGGTTTCGGCGCTGCCGTAGGGCGGGCCGTAGTTGTTCGCCAGATCGAAGTGGGTGATGCCCCGATCGAAGGCGGTGCGCACCATCGCACGCTGACGCTCGATCGGTACCGTGTCGCCAAAGTTGTGCCATAAGCCCAGCGACAGCAGGGGCAGCTGCAGGCCGCTGTTGCCGCAACGGCGGTATTGCATCGAGGCATAGCGGGATTCGGCGGCGATATAGGCCATGGGCGGCTCCGAAAGAGAGGAAAATTGCGAGCCTATGCCCAAACACTCGCCGACGGCATCGGGTCAGCGCCTTAGCTGCCCCATCAGCGCAATTTGAGCATCACGAGGCCTGCACTGGCGATCAGTCCACCCCCGCAGATGAAGTGCAATGCCTTCCACAGCCAGCGCTCGATCCGCCGATGCAGCCACGCGATTGCGCCGGCGCAGATGAAGCACCACAACACCGACGACAGCATGAAGCCCGCCAGGAACACGCCTTGTGCCACCGGCGGCGGCAGTCCCTGGCCAAGGGCAGCGACGGTGCCGGCCAGCGCCACCCAGTACACCAGATTCCACGGATTGGTCAGCGACAGCGCGGCGCCGGCCATCATTGCCGAGCGCTGGTCGACAGCGGTTTCGGCTACCGCCGGCGGCTCGCCCAGGCCGTCACGCACAGCCCCCCATCCCAGCCACGCCAAGAGCAAGGCACCAGCCATGGCGAGCGGCGTCTGCCAAGCCGCATTGCCAAGCAGCCATTGCGCGCCGATCAGCGCCAGCACCGCCCAGAGAAAATCGCCCAAAAGCGAGCCGATCTGCACGGCCAGCGTCGGACGATAACCGCCGCGCAGACCACGCCGCAACGATTCGGCAAATACGGCACCAGGCGTGGCGTTGAACAGCACGCCGAGCACGAAGGCGGAGATGAAGAGTTGCAGCATGGCAGTTGCAGCATGAGAAGAGATGACGCCAAGCATGCCAAGCCGGCCGCGACCGGTCTTGAACGCTATTTCAGTGGCGACGGCTACGGACCTGGGCGGGGGTGAGCCCGAACTGGGCGCGAAACTGCCGGGTAAGGTGGGCCTGGTCGGCAAAACCGAGGCGGGCAGCCACATCGGCAATCACCTCACCGTGCAGCAAGCCCTGCTTGGCAGCACGCAGCCGCTGCTGACGCAGCCAGGCCAATGGTGGCAGACCATGCCGCCGATTGAAGGCGCGCACCAGTTGCACCGCGCTCAGGCCCAGTTGATCGGCCAAGCTCGCCAGATCGGGCTGATCCATCATCTGTTCTAGCAATTGCGCCTCGGCCCGCAGCAATAGCACGTCGCCCCCGTTCGGCACTGCCCTCGTTACCGCTTCGGCGTGGCCAGAGAACAGCGCATCGAGCACGCTGAGCAGCGCTTCATCCGCTTCCGCTGCATCGGCAGCGGTTTCAGCATCCAGTGCCGCACCCACCGCGGCGATCAGTTGAGTCGCCAACGCGGTGTTGCGCAGCAGTGGCTGGACGAATTCATGGTGCTCAGATCGACCCAACAGCGGCATCAGCCGGCTCGGTGCGAGATAAAGACTGGCGCAACCCCAGGCTCCGCTGCCGCCGTCGCTCGCCTGCAACGCACCAGGGTTGTAGACGGTAATGTCGCCATCTCGCGCATCGAAGCGCTTGCCGTCGAGCCACACCCGCTCGATGCCACCGAGGTTAGCCGCAATCACAAACTCATCGTGCGTGTGCTTGGGGATCGGCACGCCGTCAAAACGCAGGCTGGCCACCTCGATGCCGAGCGAGGCCAGCTGGCGATAGCGCGACGTATCCGGGACATGCATGACTCAGCCAGCTGCTCAGGTCTTGGGCAGCGTGACGCCAACCTGCCCCTGGTACTTGCCGCCGCGATCGCGATAGCTGGTCTCGCACACATCGTCCTCGTCGGCTTCGAAGAACAGCACTTGTGCAACGCCTTCGTTGGCGTAGATCTTGGCCGGCAGTGGCGTGGTGTTGGAGAACTCCAGCGTCACATAGCCTTCCCACTCCGGCTCGAACGGCGTCACGTTGACGATGATGCCGCAGCGCGCATAGGTCGATTTGCCCAGGCACACCGTCAGCGCATTGCGCGGAATGCGGAAGTATTCGACGGTGCGCGCCAGCGCAAAGGAGTTGGGAGGGATGATGCAGTAGCCCTTGCCCGAGACATCGACGAAGCTGTTTTCATCGAAATTCTTCGGGTCGACGATGGTGCTGTTCAGGTTGGTGAAGACCTTGAATTCGTCGGCGCAGCGGATGTCGTAGCCATAGCTCGACGTGCCGTATGACACGATTTTCTGGTCGTTCACATAGCGCACCTGGCCCGGCTCGAACGGCTCGATCATGCCGTGCTCCAGCGCCATGCGGCGTATCCAGCGGTCGCTCTTGATACTCATCGGGTGTCACACCATGTTCAAAATTTGACGGGTATTGTACGCAGATGAAGCAGCTGTTGCATCGGCGCTCTAGCGGCCCGACCCGTCTTGCGACGCGCACGCCCTGCAGCCAGAATGGGATCAGCAGGCGTGCATTCGAGTCACCTCACGGACACACCCTATGCCCCCAGAAGTTGTACCTGTCCTCTCGCTCGCCATGACCGGCGGCGCCACCTTCGATACCTTGGCCCTTCAGGGCCAGCGCTACATCCTCTACTTCTATCCCAAGGACAGCACGCCCGGTTGCACCACCGAGGGCAACGACTTTCGCATCCACCACGATGCATTTGTCGCTGCCGGGGTCCAGGTGTTCGGCGTTTCGCGCGACGGGGTGAAGAGCCACGAGAACTTCAAGGGCAAGCAGTGCTTTCCCTTCGAGCTTGTCAGCGATCCCGAGGAGGCGCTGTGCGAAGCCTTCGGCGTGATGAAGCTGAAGAACATGTACGGCAAGCAGGTGCGCGGCGTGGAGCGCAGCACCTTCGTCATCGACACCGACGGCCGCGTCATCAGGGAGTGGCGCGGCGTGAAGGTGCCGGGCCACGTCGAGGAGGTACTCGAATTCGTCCAGAGTCTGAAGTAGATCGAAGCGGCCGCATGGCCGCTTTGTTGTTTCCAGCCCACCACAACAAGGAAGAAATCATGGCCGCCCGCAAAACCCGCCGCGCTCAGGATACCAAGCTCTTCGTGCTGGATACCAACGTGCTGATGCACGATCCCACGTCGCTCTACCGCTTCGAGGAACACGATCTGTTCCTGCCGATGATGACGCTGGAAGAACTGGACAACAACAAGAAAGGCATGTCGGAAGTGGCGCGCAACGCCCGTCAGGCCAGCCGCTTCATGGAAGAGCTGGTCGCCGGCATGGAGCACAGTCTGCAGGACGGCGTGGCACTGGAAACGCCAAGCAAGGGCCAGGCTAGCGGCCGGCTCTACCTGCAGACCGAGGCCATCACCAGCGTGCTGCCGTCGCAATTGCCGATGGGCAAGGCCGACAACCAGATCCTCGGCGTGGTGCACCACCTGCAGCAGATGCAACCGAAGCGCCAGGTGATCCTGGTCTCCAAAGACATCAACATGCGCATCAAGGCCCGCGCCATGGGCCTGGCCGCCGAGGACTATTTCAACGACAAGGTGCTGGAGGACACCGATCTTCTCTACACCGGTATGCGCGAGATCGAACCGGCGTTCTGGGACAAGAACGGCAAGGATCTGCAGAGCTGGCAGGAAGGCGGTAAGAGCTACTGGAAGATCAAGGGACCGGACTGTGTGGATCTCTATGCCAACCAGATGCTGTATCAGCCGGCTGATGGCTTCGTCTCGCGTGTACTGTCGGTCGAGGGCAAGCAGGCCACGCTGGAAAGCCTGAAGGACTACAGCCACGGCAAGAACGCGATCTGGGGCATCACCGCACGCAATCGCGAGCAGAACTTCGCGCTCAACCTTTTGATGAATCCGGACATCGATTTCGTCTCGCTGCTGGGCCAGGCCGGCACCGGCAAGACCTTGCTCACGCTGGCTGCGGGTTTGGCGCAAACGCTGGAATCCAAGATCTACACCGAGATCATCATGACCCGCGTCACCGTGCCGGTGGGTGAGGACATCGGCTTCCTGCCCGGCACCGAAGAGGAAAAAATGCAGCCGTGGATGGGTGCGCTGGAAGACAACCTCGACGTGCTCAACCAGTCCGATGCCGAAGCCGGCGACTGGGGCCGCGCTGCCACGCGCGACCTGATCCGCAGCCGCATCAAGGTGAAATCGCTCAACTTCATGCGCGGTCGCACCTTCCTCAACAAGTTCCTCATCATCGATGAGGCGCAGAACCTGACCCCAAAGCAGATGAAGACCCTCATCACCCGCGCCGGCCCCGGCACCAAGGTGGTGTGCCTCGGCAACATCAGCCAGATCGATACGCCCTACCTCACCGAGGGCAGCTCGGGGCTCACCTTCGTAGTCGACCGCTTCAAGGGCTGGAGCCACGGCGGCCACGTAACACTGCAACGCGGTGAGCGTTCGCGCCTGGCGGACTACGCGGCAGAAACGCTGTAGGCAGTGAACTGGGGCCGGCTCCGGCTGGCCCCGTCATGCCACGCTCTTCCCTGCATCAGCATTTTGGAATAAGGTCGCTAGCTCCGAGTCCGCGCACCTCAAGATGACGACGATTGCGGTATTCAACCAGAAAGGCGGGGTCGGCAAGACCACCGTGACCGCCAACCTTGCGGCTGCGCTCGCCCGCCACGGCGCTGCGCCGCTGGTGATCGACCTCGATCCGCAGGCACACCTCACCGCCATGTGGCGCGTGAACGCGCGCCCTGCCGAAACCATCTTGCGCTTCTACCAGGGCACCGCCGGCATTGCCGACCTGGTCCAGCACACCCGCCACGGCATCGACTTCATTCCCTCGCACCTGGAGCTCTCCAAGGTCGATACCCAGGTGGTACGCCACCGCGACCATGTCTGGCGACTCAAGCTCGGCCTCACCGCCGAGATGCTCGCCGATACCGACGTGCCCATCCTGATCGACTGCAGCCCCATGCTCGGGCCGCTGGCGTTCTCCGCACTGTTCGCCGCCGATTTCGTGCTGGTGCCGGTGGCAGCGGATTTCCTCGCGCTCAATGGCGCCGTGCTGCTCGATCGCACGCTGTCTGGCCTTGCCAAGTTCCAGCCACGCATCCCACGCCGCTATCTGCTCAACCGCTATGTGCCCGGCCAGGTCACCTCCGAAAAGGTGCTCGGCCAATTGTCGCAGCGTTGGGGGCACGAACTGATGCGTACCCGCATCCGTGAACAGGAAGTGCTGGGCGCCGCCGCCGGCACCGGCGAGGATATCTTCGCCTTCGCCCCCGAAAGCGCTGCCGCGCACGATTTCTCCTTCCTGCTCGACGAGCTGGTCGAAAACGAACTGCTGCGCCTCTAGCATTGGTCGGAGCGGCAAGCTATTCGCGGCCTGCGCTGCCTAACGGTGCTGGCAGCAGGCCCTGCCCGGCGGGGCCTGCTACAATCCGGGCTCCTTTTCAGCCACCATCGCAACGTCATGCACCGTCTCGTCATCCAGGCGCCCGAAGTCGCCACTCAGGATCTGAAGCAACTCGCCCGCCTGTCCGACGCCCACGAAATCCAGGCGATCACGCCGCAAGCATTCAAACTGCTGGGCGCGCATATCGACAATGACGAGGCAGTGGCCGATTTCTGCGAATCGAATCAGCTCGACTATGCCTTCATCCCGGAGGAGCTTGGCGTAGCCGATATCGGCCTCGTGGTGATGGACATGGATTCGACGCTGATCACCATCGAGTGCATCGACGAAATCGCCGACATGGTCGGGATCAAGCCCCAGGTGGCCGAAATCACGGCTGCCGCCATGCGAGGCGAGCTCGACTTCAAGGCGAGCCTGACGCGTCGCGTTGCGCTGCTGGCCGGGTTGGAGCAAAGTGCGCTCGGCCGGGTCTATGACGAGCGCCTCAAGCTGATGGCCGGCGCGGAAGCCATGCTCAAGGGTTTTCATGCTGCTGGTGCCAAAACCCTGCTGATTTCGGGTGGCTTCACCTATTTCACCGAGCGGCTGCAATCACGGCTGGGCCTGACCCGCGCTATCGCGAACGTGCTGGAAATCGAGCACGGCAAGCTGACCGGCAAGGTGAACGGTGACATCGTCGATGCCGAGCGCAAGAAGGCTGAGTTGATCCGCTACCGCGAGGAGCTGGGATTGCGGCGCGAACAGGTGGTGGCCATGGGTGATGGCGCCAACGATCTGCCGATGCTGCACGAAGCGGGCTTCGGCGTGGCTTGCCATGCCAAACCCAAGGTGCAAGCCGAAGCACCTTACTGCATCAACCACGTCGGCCTCGACGGCGTGCTCAACTACTTCCGCTGAACGGGTATCGCGTGGCCGAGCTTATCCTCGTCGTCGGCGCTACCGGCGGCACTGGGCGCCATGTGGTCGACCAACTACTGGCCCAGGGCAGGAATGTGCGCCTGCTGGTCCGCGATGCCAGTGCAGCACAAGCCCGCTGGCCGGATGCGGATATCGACACCACCGATGTGCTCTCGGGAGATCTGACACCGGCCTTCGCTGGTATCACCGCCGTCATTAGCACGCTGGGCAGCCGCGAGCCCGAGGGCTTGCGCTTGGTTGATCTGCCCGCCACGCTGCACCTCGTCGCCGCAGCCCAGGCCGCCGGGGTGACGCGCTTCGTGCTGTGCTCGACCATCGGCGCGGTGCCGACTCCCGGCGTGCCCCAGCACCTGCTGGCCGCCTTCGCGCCCAAGGGCGAGGCCGAGGCAGCATTGCGAAATAGTGGTCTGCCCTACGCTATCGTCCGGCCGGGCCAGCTGGTCGACGAGGCGGCCCAGGAAGCACGTGCGATCGAGCGGGCCCGGGTCGCAACCGCCCTGATCGCCGCGCTGGACCGCGCCGGCGCACGCAATACCATCCACGAACTCAGCCACGCCCGCCTAGCGGTGGCGGGCGCCGACCCAGTGCTGGGGCTCGCCGTCTGAAGCGGTTTTTTCCCCATCCCCACAAGGAGTTGGAGCATGAGTGCTGAAGCACGATGGCACGCTGCGAACGGTCGAACCGCCTGCGATATCGCACTACCGCATGGCGAAGTCGTAGCTGATCTTGATGCCGAAGCAGGCGGCGGCGCACATCCCAGCCCGCACGATCTGCTCGACGCTGCGCTGGCTGCCTGCACCACGCTGACGCTGGAGCTCTACATCAAGCGCAAGGACTGGCCCGTTTCGAGCATCCGCACCGAAGTCGGCCATGAGAAGGCCACCGATACCTACCTGATGCGCCGAACCATCCACATCGACGGCGCAATCGATGATGAGCAACGTGCCGCGTTGCTGCGCATCGCCGAGGCCTGCCCGGTGCACAAGACCTTGAGCGGCAAGATCGCCACGCACACCGAGTTGCAGCAATCGGGGGCCTGATGCGCCGTCTGGGGTTAAGCCCGGCCCCGCGATGTTCGGCCGGCCAGCTCTGCCGCGGCATGGTCGTGGCGGTGCTGCTGATTGTTCCGCTGGTCGCCTTGGCAAAAACGTCCGTGGCTTATCCGTTGTCGTGCTGGTACACCGATCGGATCGGCGAGCTCGATCTGCGGCAAGGTTGTGCCAGCCTTCGGCATGGCAAGCTCACGATCTCCCCCGAGCATGTTCGGCGGCTTGCGTACGATGCGCATGGCTTGGCTACGGTTGCGGTCGAGGGAACACAATACTATCTGGATCGCGCAGGACGCTCGCTCGCCGTCGTGGCCTACGACAACGGCGCCGATGCATTTTCTGAAGGGCTGGTCCGTGGACTGCGTGGTGGCAAGATCGGTTTCTACAACCGACGTTTCAAGCCAGTGGTTGCGCCGAATTACGACTGGGCCTGGCCGTTTGACGGTGGCAAGGCGATCGCCTGTCAGGGCTGCAAGCCCATTCGGGTGGATGAGGAACATCAGGCGCTCAGTGGTGGGCGCTGGTTCTACATCGATCGTGCCGGCCGGGAAATCGGCCCGGTGCCGGGGCGCTGACTCAGGCGCCAGCCAGCGTGCGCTGCCGGCGCGTTTCGGCCAGCACGATGCCGCTGGCAACCGAGACGTTGAGGCTTTCCACCGAGCCAAGCATGGGGATGGACACCAGCACATCGCAGTGCTCGCGCGTCAGCCGGCGCATGCCCTCGCCTTCGCTGCCCAGCACCCAGGCGATGGCACCGGCGCCGCCACTGAAATGGTGCAGATCGACATCGGCTTCGGCAGCGGTGCCCGCAATCCAGATCTCACGATCCTTCAACTCGCGCAGCGTACGTGCCAGATTGGTCACCATCACGTAGGGCACCGTTTCGGCGGCGCCGCACGCCACCTTGGACACCGTGGCGGTGATGCCGACCGACTTGTCCTTGGGGGCAACCACCGCGTGCACGCCCATGGCATCGGCCACCCGCAGACAGGCGCCGAGGTTGTGCGGATCGGTGATGCCATCGAGGATCAACAGGAAAGGCGGCTCGATGAGATCATCGAGCACATCCTCCAGCGCCACATAGGATTTGCCGGCGTCGATCAACGCGGCAACACCCTGGTGACGGCTGTCGCCAGCGATGCCGGCGAGGCGTTTGTCATCCACATGCAGCAGTTTCACCCCCTGCGCCTCAGCCAAGCGCGCCAGGTCGCGCGCGCGCGCGTCATTGCGCGATGCATCGAGGTAGATCTCGAGCACGCTGTCGGGGAAGCGCTTCAGGCGGGCGCTGACGGCATGAAAGCCGTGGAGGGTTTTCTTCTGCATGGGGATCGATCAGGGGTGCGACAGGAGTGAATGCGGAACGCCGCCCGCTGCGCAGGCTCGCGCAGCGTCAGGCACAGGGCCGCAGTGTACTGGATGTGCCCCCGGCTGCCGAGCCTGCGGCGCCAGCCGGGATCAGGCGTCGACGCGACCGGTGACGTTGTACCCCTCACGCGAGAGGTAACGCAGCAGTGCCTCTGCATCGAGCGGCATTGCGTAGAGATAGCCCTGCACCACATGGCAGCCGCTGCGGCGCATGTAGAGCATCTGGCCCAGCGTCTCCACCCCTTCGGCCACGACCTTGAGCCGCAGCTTCTTGGCCATGGCAATGATAGCCTCGGTGATGGCCGCGCTGTCCTCGTCCTCGGGCACGCCCACGATGAAGGAGCGGTCGATCTTCAGCGTATCGAGCGGGAAGTGCTTGAGGTTGGACAGCGAGGAATAGCCAGTACCGAAATCGTCGATGGCCAGCTTCACGCCCATGGCCCGCAATTCGCCAAGCACGCCGACAGCGCGCTGCGGATTCTGCATGATCATGCTCTCGGTGATCTCGAGCTCCAGCCGTTGCGGCGCGATATCGTAGGCCTTGAGCGCGGCCGCCACCTGCTGCGGCAACTGCTCGCGCAGGAACTGCCGCGCTGACAGGTTGATCGCCACCCGCGGGATCATGAAGCCCGCGTCTTCCCACTCGCGCATCGTGCGGCAGGATTCCTGCAACACCCACTCGCCGATCTGCACGATGAGACCGTTCTCCTCGGCGATCGGGATAAAGCTTGCCGGCGGCACTAGGCCCAGTTCCGGATGCTCCCAGCGGATCAGGCACTCCACGCCCTCGAGCTCGTTGGTCGCCACGTCGATCTGCGGCTGGAAATGCAGCCGCAATTCGCTGCGCTCGAGCGCGTGGCGCAGGCTGGTTTCCAGTACCAGGTGCTCGAAGGCTCGCGCGTTCATTTCTGGCGAGAAGAACTGGTAGTTGTTCTTGCCCAGTTCCTTGGCGCGGTACATCGCCACGTCGGCGTTCTTCAGCAATTGCGCCGGCAGCCGGCCATCGCCCGGATACAGGCTGATGCCGATCGAGCAGGTAACGAACAACTCCTGGCCGTGGATCACGATCGGTTGGCACAGCTGCTGCAGCAGGCGCTCGGCCACATGCGTCACGTCGTCGATGTGGAAGATGTTTTCCAGCAGCACGGTGAATTCGTCGCCGCCCAGGCGCGCGATCACGTCGGTCGATTTCACGCTGTCGCGCAAGCGGGCGGCGATCACCTTCAGCAGCTCGTCGCCCACATCATGGCCCAGCGTATCGTTGATCGCCTTGAAGCGATCCAGATCGATAAACAGCAGCGCCAGCTGCATCTGGTCGGCACTGCAACGCGCCACAGCCTGCGACAGCGCCTCGTGCATGGCACTGCGGTTGTGCAATCGGGTCAGCGCATCGTGATTGGCCAGGAAATGCAGCCGCTGCTCCGCTTCCTTGCGGTTGGTGTAGTCGGAGAACACGCCCACGTAGTTGGAGATCTGCCCCCGCTCGTCGCGCACCGCGCTGATCGAAAGCCAGGCGGGGTAACTCTCTCCTCCCTTGCGCCGATCCGGCATCTCGCCTTGCCAGTAGCCCTCCTCGGCGAGCTTTTGCAACATCTCCCTGCCCGTATCGTTGCCGCGCGGGCCGAACATACGCGAGCGCCGACCGATGGCCTCGCCGGCATCGAAACCGGTGATGCGGGTGAAGGCTGGGTTCACCGCCACGATCCGCGCCTGCGCATCGGTGATCAGGATGCCTTCCGAGGCGTTCTGGAACACTTGGCCCGACAACCGCGCCTCCCGCGCCGCCGCCACGCCCTCGCGATGCGACAGCGCCAACATCAGGCCGGTCATCATCACCGCTGCCTGCATGGTGACCACCCCCAAGTGCTCGGATAAAGGCAAGGTCTGCGCATGCACCGCCAGCGCCGCAGCACAGGCCGCGACGAGACCGACGAGGCCCGCAGCAAAGAGCCCAGGGCGCAACGCCGCCCAGGCCATCAACGCAAACAGCAGGAATTGAAGGTTGCCCAGGTCCGGCCAAGGCGGAAAATAGATCAGTCCGGCAGTCACCACACTGACGCACAGCACGGTGGCGAGCTCGACCCGGGTGCGGCGATCATGCCGGCGTATACCCCAGCCGATATGCAGCGACACGGCCACAAGCAGCCCCAGCGCATCGGACCACCACCAGGTCAGCCATTGGCTCCACAGCGAGGCAAGGCCGTCGTCCAATGTCAGCCGCACGAACAGACAGCCCAGGCTGGCGACGATGCCCGCAGACAATACGGGCCCGACAGCGACGAAATGCAGCCCTTCGGCCACGCGCCAGTTGCCTTCCAGCGCGGAGCGCGGCAGCAGCGTGCGAATCAGCCAGAATTGCCCAGCGGTCAACAGCGCGAGTGCGGCCGAAGCCAGTAGCGGCATGCCAAGCAGCAAGGGCCAGACCATACTGCCGAGCGCGATCGGAGTCAGGCTGGCGGCGCCAACGCGCAGTGCCAGGATCAGTGATACCGCGCTCGCCACGGCCACCGTCGGCATGCCCTGGGCGCGCACAGCCAAGCCCCAGCTCAACAACTGGGCCACGACCACGCAGGCAAGCAGTAGCCAGAAGCAGGGGAAGGAACGCGGCATGCGAATTCGGCCAGGGCGGTCTCAGCCCAGGGGGCCGGTCCGCCATCTATTTAGTAATGGGGGTGCGAAATCATTCGGGATGATCGACTAAAAAGCAAGCGCGTTGCCGCGAGTGTCACCCACAGCCCGGTATAATGCCGCTTTGCCCTGCCCGTCCCCGCCGTGACCGCTCCCACCCTGCCCCGCCCCGGAGAACGCCTCAGCCTTGCCACGCCGCATGGCTCCGCCGACAGCCTGTTGCTGGCCCGTTACGCCAGTCTGGCCAGACCGCTGGCGCTGCTGGCCGACACCGCCGCCGCCGCGAGCCGACTTCGGGACGAGCTGGCGTTCTGGTTGCCCGAGACGCGGATCGTGCTGCTGCCCGATTGGGAAACGCTGCCTTACGATCACTTCAGCCCGCATCAGGACCTGATCTCCGAGCGTCTGGCCACGCTGTGGCAAATCCGCCAGGGCGAGGTGGACATCGTGATCGCCCCGCTGCAGACCGCGATGGGCCGGCTGGCACCGGTCGAATACCTCGCCGGCTACACCTTCATGCTGAAGCAAAAGCAGAAGTTCGATGCCGACCAGTTGCGCGCCGACCTCAGCTTCGCCGGCTACAGCCACGTAACCCAAGTCTACAGCCCCGGTGAGTATTCGATCCGTGGCGGGCTGATCGATCTCTATCCGATGGGCTCACCTTTGCCCTACCGGATCGATCTCTTTGACGACGAGATCGAGACCATCCGCACTTTCGATGTCGATACCCAGCGCAGTCTCTACCCGGTGCCGGAGATCCGCCTGCTGCCAGCGCGCGAGTTCCCGCTGGATGATGCTGGCCGCACCCGTTTCCGCCAGCGCTTTCGCGAGGTGTTCGAGGGCGACCCGAGCAAGAGCCGGCTCTACAAGGACATCAGCGCCGGGGTCACCCCGGCCGGCATCGAGTACTACCTGCCGCTCTTTTTCGAGCACACCGCGACGCTGTTCGACTATCTACCCAAGGGCACGCTACTGGGCCTCGTCGGCGACGTGCACGACGCGGCAGCCCGCTTCTGGGCGGATACCCAGGATCGCTATCGCAACCTGTCCGGCGAAAAGGACAGGCCCATCCTCGCGCCGCGCGAGCTGTACCTGCCCTCTGACGAGCTGTTTGCCCTGGTCAAACAATATCCACGGCTGGAACTCACCGAGCGTGACGACGGCTTTGCCGGCCCATTGCCAGCGCTGCAGGTCGACCGCCGCGCCGACAACCCCATCCTGCGGCTGACCGACTTCGTCGCCCGCTGGCCGGGCCGCTTGCTGATCACGGCCGAGAGTCTGGGCCGGCGCGAGACGATGGCGCAGATGTTCTCCGAATATGGCCTTAAGCCGGCTCTGGCCGAGAGCTGGCAGGCGTTTCTCGACAGCAGCGAGCGGGTAATGCTGGCCGCCAGCCCGCTCTACAACGGCTTCGTGCTCGCCGATCCACAGCTCGCCGTCGTCACCGAGGCCGATCTCTACGCCACCGTGGCGCAGGGCCGCAGCCGCCGCCAGCAAAAGCGCAGCAACACCGATGCGATGCTGCGCGATCTCTCCGAGCTCAAGATCGGCGACGCCGTGGTGCATGAGGCGCACGGCATCGGCCGCTACATGGGCCTGACCAGCATGGATCTGGGCGAAGGCGCCACCGAGCTGTTGCTACTGGAATACGCCGGTGGCGACAAGCTCTATGTGCCGGTCAGCCAGTTGCACGTGATCTCGCGCTATTCAGGCGGGGCCACCGACGCCGCGCCGCTGCACAAGCTGGGTTCGGGCGCCTGGGACAAGGCCAAACGCCGTGCCGCCGAACAGGTGCGCGATACTGCGGCCGAGCTCTTGAACCTGTATGCGCGGCGGGCCGCGCGCAAGGGCCACGCCTTCGAGTGGGGCCATCACGACTACGAGGCCTTTGCCGCCGGCTTTGGCTTCGAGGAAACGGCCGACCAGGCCGCCGCGATCGAAGCGGTGCTGATCGATCTGCGCATTGATCGGCCGATGGACCGGCTGGTCTGCGGCGACGTGGGTTTCGGCAAGACCGAGGTCGCGCTGCGCGCCGCCTTCGCTGCGGTGGCCGGCGGCAAGCAGGTGGCCGTGCTGGTGCCAACGACGCTGCTGGCGGAGCAGCATTTCCAGACCTTCTCTGACCGCTTTGCCGACTGGCCGATCAAGATTGCAGAGCTGAGCCGCTTTCGCACCACCAAGGAAGTCAACGTTGCGCTCAAGGGCCTGGCCGAGGGCGGAGTCGACATCGTGATCGGCACCCACAAGCTGGTACAGCCCGACGTGCAGTTCAAGAACCTGGGTCTAGTGATCATCGACGAGGAGCACCGCTTTGGCGTGCGGCAGAAAGAACAGCTCAAGGCGCTGCGTGCCGACGTCGACGTACTGACGCTGACGGCCACCCCCATCCCGCGCACGCTGGCGATGAGCCTGGAAGGCATCCGTGACTTCTCGGTGATCGCCACCGCGCCATCCAAGCGCCTGTCGGTGAAGACCTTCGTCGCCAAATTCTCCGATGGCGTGATCCGCGAAGCGGTACTGCGCGAGCTCAAGCGCGGCGGCCAGGTGTTCTTCCTGCACAACGAGGTCGACACCATCGAGAACATGCGCGAGAAACTCGCCGCGCTGCTGCCGGAGGCACGCATCGGCGTGGCACACGGCCAGATGCGCGAGCGCGAGCTCGAGCACGTGATGCGCGATTTCTCGGCCCAGCGTTTCAACCTGCTGCTGTGCACCACCATCATCGAAACCGGCATCGATATCCCGAACGCCAACACCATCCTGATGAACCGGGCCGACAAGTTCGGCCTGGCGCAACTGCACCAGATGCGCGGCCGCGTCGGCCGCTCGCACCATCAGGCCTACGCCTATTTGCTGGTGCCGGATGTCGAAGGATTGTCGGGCGATGCCAAGAAGCGGCTGGAGGCGATCCAGCAGATGGAAGAGCTGGGCTCCGGCTTCTACCTCGCCATGCACGATCTGGAAATCCGTGGCGCGGGCGAGGTACTGGGCGATTCGCAATCGGGCGAAATGCAGGAAATCGGCTTCTCGCTCTACTCGCAGATGCTGAACGAAGCGGTGAAGGCACTGAAGAAAGGCCAGGAGCCCGATCTGTCGCAGCCGCTCGGCGTCACCACCGAGATCAATCTGCACGCCCCCGCGCTGCTACCCAACGACTACAGCCCGGACGTGCACGAGCGCCTCAGCCTGTACAAGCGCCTCGCCAACTGCGAATCGGCCGACGAGCTCGACGACCTGACGCAGGAGCTGATCGACCGTTTCGGCCTGTTGCCCGACGCCGCCCGCGTGCTGCTCGACTGCCACCGGCTGCGCATGCTGGCCAAGCCGCTCGGCATCCAGAAGATCGACGCGGCAGACAACGCCATCGTGATCACCTTCGCCAAGAACACGGTGATCGAGCCGTTCAAGATCATCTCGCTGGTGCAAAGCAAGAAGCACTACAAGATGGTCCCGCCCGATCGCTTGCGGGTGGAAGGCAACTGGCCCGAACCGGCGCTGCGCGCGGTGCGGGTGAAGGAACTGCTGAAGGAATTGGGCTGAACGCCCGACTCACTCCCAGCGATCAATCAGAAACAAGGAAATATCATGTCCCTCGCACCGCTGAATGACGACGAACTCGACCGGCTCGACGCCTTTTTGATGTCGCCGCGCACGCCAGAAGAAACCATGGATATGGAGATGCTCGACGGCTTTCTGGTCGCGCTCGCCATCGGTCCGCGCGAGATCGAAGAGGAGGAATGGCTGCCACAGGTATTCGCTGGCACCCCGCCCGAGTTCGCCGACCAGGAGGAGGCCGATGAGGTGCTTGGCTTGATCTGCCGCCACGCAGCGCACGTCACCGCTTCGTTCGCGCCCAAGCGCCGCGAAAATGTCGGCGAGGAGCCGCTGTACTACCCGCTGATCCTGTCGGACGAAGGCGCGGACGAGAAATGGCAGGAATCGCTCGGTGCCTACTGGGCCTCCGGTTTTCGCCTCGGCATGCTCGCCGACGAGGAGGTCTGGCAGGCAGCACTCGATGCCGACGAGGAATTCTACGACACCATTGCCGCTATCCTGGCGCTGGAGGAAGGCCACCATCCCGAGGATGAAAACGAGGACGTGCTGACGGTGAAGGCGCGCGAGGAGCGCGTCTCAGAGCTGCCCTGGCACGTCGAGGATGCGATGTTCTACTGGCTGGAACAGAAGTACGGCCAGGTCGAGACGGTGAAGCGCGACGAGCCCAAGGTCGGCCGCAACGACCCCTGCCCCTGCGGCTCGGGCAAGAAGTACAAGAAGTGCCACGGCGCTTGAGTCAACCTTCTAACGCCTCAGGCCAGCCGTGAACCCGAGCCAGTCGTCACGTAGGCGACTGGCCAAGCGATCCATGTTGGCGTCTTGCTGCTGTGCCGCGGACCATCCTGTTTGTTGCCGGTAGGCTGCAAGCTGTGCATCGATGCGACGATTGCCACTCGACGCTGATCCTTGGGTGACATCGTTTCCCGCCTCATTGCTGCGTAGCGCATCACGCACCGCCGACCAGATGGCTTCATCGCTCTTCCCGCCCGCTGAAGCGGCTGGTTGCAAGGTCTTGCGTACTGCATCGGTGCGGCGCATCCCTCGGCCTTCGCCGCGCTCAATCGCTGCAACCTCCGCATCGAGTGCTTTCACCACATCGCTATCCGGATCGCCATGCTGTCGTTGCAAGGCGGCAGCTGCACGAGTCAACGACAGCGCTATCTTTCCATAGCGTTCGGACTCCTGCTGCCGATACGTCGCGATGGCATCGGCAAACGACGCGCGATAGTGCTCCGGTACCCATTGCTGCCACAAGTAATCGAGCTTGGCCAGATTGGCCCCAAGCTTGGCGGTCTGTTCTTCATCGGTCCAGCTGCTGCCCAAATTCATGGCAGTGGCTTCTTCGACCGAGCGTGCCAGTACGGCAGCCTGTTCCGGTGCCAACGTTTGATCCTGCCAGATCGCGTCGAGTAGCGGCTGGAAGGCTGGGGTGCCGGACAGGTACTCGAACTGGAGTGGCGTGGCGGGCTCGGTCGACGCCGTCTCGGCCTTCATGCGCCCAACCTCGCTCAAAGCCACGGAGAGATCCGGTGCAGTAAAGCGATGTCCACCCGCAGTAGCTGGCAAGGTATCGACAGGCACGGCGGCGCCGAGCATACGACGAGCGCCGACCGACGTTGAAGTGGGAAACGGGCCAGCAACAGCGGCGGCGGTTTGGACGGCATCGTTCATTGCGTGTTCCTCCATGGTGATGCAGCAGCTATCGACGCCATCGCTTGGCACTTGACGGCAGGCAGCTGCCAAACTCACCTTCGCGCAAGCGGGGAAAACTGCGGCACCCACCGAGGCAAAACTGCGTGGCAGCGCCTGCCACACGCAATCCGCGTGCAGCGCTTTTGCACCAGCACCGCACAGCCACCAGCAGCCACGCACCGCTGCAGTGCAGCATCCACAGGGCTTGTTTTCAGACAGACCCAATGAATTCACCGTATGCAGGCTGATTCGGCCATTGGCATGGTGTTTGCTCAATGCCTGTTACCCGCACAACGGCGTGCTGGCACTGCAAGGTGTGCTCGATGACGAGCATTCGGGATAGGCAGGTCCCGCTCCCGGATTGATTTGGCCCGCATCGCGGGCAACAGGACAACGGCGTCCCCTCCAACCCATCGGGGTTGGCAGCGGACGCCGTTTTTGTTTTCTGCCGCGCACCGCGCGGCCAGCATGAGGAACACACCATGGCAAACACGAACGAGGCCGGCTCCTTCTGGCGGGCCGGCCACACACCCACGCTGTTTTCGGCCTTTCTCTATTTCGACCTGAGCTTCATGGTCTGGTACCTGCTGGGCCCGTTGCAGGTGCAGATCGCGCAGACGCTGGCGCTCTCAACCCAGGAACGCGGGCTGATGGTGGCCACGCCCATCCTTGCCGGCGCGCTGTTGCGGCTGGGCATGGGCATGCTGGCAGACCGGCTGGGCGCCAAGCGCACGGGGCTGTATGCGCAGCTCGCCATCATCGTCACGCTGCTCGGTGCCTGGCAGCTGGGCGTGCACAGCTTCGGTGAGGCGCTGCTCCTAGGCGTGTTGCTCGGCATTGCCGGCGCTTCGTTCGCCGTGGCATTGCCGCTGGCGTCACGCTGGTATCCGCCGCAGCATCAGGGCACGGCCATGGGCATAGCGGGAGCCGGCAACTCGGGCACCGTGCTGGCGGCCTTGTTTGCCCCGGCGCTGGCCGTGGCTTTTGGTTGGCAGAATGTGTTCGGCATCGCGGTGCTGCCGCTCCTGGTGGTGCTCGTCGTCTACTGGCGCTGTGCGCAGGATGCGCCGGGCGTGGTGCAAAAAAAGCGCTGGGCCGACTACGGCCGGATGCTGGCGCACCGCGACGCCTGGTGGTTCATGTTCTTCTACGCCCTCACCTTCGGCGGCTTTTCCGGCTTCGCCAGCGCCCTGCCCGGCTACTTCAGCGACCAGTTCGGCTTTGCGCCCAAGCTCGCCGGCTGGGCAACCGCGGCCTGCGTGCTGGCGGGCTCGGTGATGCGGCCGCTCGGTGGCGTACTGGCCGATCGCATCGGCGGCACGCGCTCGCTCTTGGGCGTGTATGCGTTTGTGGCGGTGCTGATCGGCCTCGCTGGCTTCAATCCTGGCGGCGCCGTAGTGCAGCTGGCGCTGTTCGTCGCCGCCATGCTGTGCCTGGGGGCAGGCAATGGCGCGGTGTTCCAGCTGGTGCCACACCGCTTTGGCAAGGACATCGGGATCATGACCGGCCTCATCGGCATGGCCGGCGGCATCGGCGGCTTTGCGCTGGCGGCGAGCCTTGCGGCAATCAAGCAGCATAGCGGCGACTACGCCGGCGGCCTGTGGTTGTTCGCCAGCCTCGCCGCGCTGGGCTGGATGAGCCTTAGCAGTGTGAAGCAGCAATGGCGCAGCGGCTGGGCCGTGGCCGCCGCACGGGTTTGAACGGAGACTGATCATGCAGAAAATGAAACTCGTCGTCGTCGGCAACGGCATGGCCGGCATCCGCACGGTGGAAGAACTGCTGGCGCTGGCGCCGGACCTCTACGACATCACCGTGTTCGGCAGCGAGCCACACCCCAACTACAACCGCATCCTGCTCTCGCCCGTGCTCGCCGGTGAGCAGGAGTTCGACGATATCGTGCTCAACCCGCGCAGCTGGTATGAGGAGCACGGCATCACGCTGCATACCGGCCGCACCATCACCCGGATCGACCGGGCGCGGCGCCTGGTGATCGCCGACGACGGCAGCGAAACCGAATACGACCGTCTACTGCTGGCCACCGGCTCCACGCCCTTCATGTTGCCGGTGCCGGGCAAGGATCTGCGCGGCGTGATCGCCTACCGCGACATCGCCGATACGCAGGCGATGATGGACGCGGCCACGACGATGAAACACGCAGTGGTCATCGGTGGCGGTTTGTTGGGGTTGGAGGCGGCGAACGGTCTGGCACTGCGCGGTATGACGGTGTCGGTGGTGCACCTCGGGGACTGGCTGCTTGATCGCCAGCTCGACGCCACTGCCGGCGGCCTGTTGCGGCGCGAGCTGGAGGCGCGTGGCCTGCGTTTCCTCCTGGGCCGGCAGACCGAGGAGATCGTCGGCAACGCTGCCGGCGAAGTCTGCGCGGTGCGCTTCAAGGGCGGCGAGGAAGTACCGGCCCAACTGGTGGTGATGGCGGTCGGCATCCGCCCCAACACGGCGCTGGCGGAAAGCGCCGGCCTCTACTGCAACCGGGGCATCGTGGTCAGTGATGTGCTGCAGACGTTCGACCCACGCATCTACTCCGTGGGCGAATGCGTCAGCCATCGCGGCGTGGCCTATGGCCTCGTCGCCCCCCTGTTCGAGCAGGCCAAGGTCTGCGCCAACCATCTGGCGCGGCTCGGCATCGGCCAGTACAAGGGCTCGGTGCTGTCGACCAAGCTCAAGGTCACCGGCATCGATCTCTTCAGCGCCGGTGACTTCATGGGCGGCGAAGGCTGCGAGGACATCGTGCTCAGCGACCCGGCCGGTGGCGTGTACAAGAAACTGGTGATCAAGGATGACCAGCTGGTCGGCGCCTGCCTCTACGGTGACACGGCCGACGGCGCCTGGTACTTCAAGCTGCTGCGCGAGGGCCGCAAGATCAACGACCTTCGCGACACGCTGATGTTCGGCGAATCGGCCATCGGTGATGTTGGCGTCGCCGGCCAAAGCCGCGCCGCCGCAATGCAGGACGGCGATGAGGTCTGCGGCTGCAATGGCGTGTGCAAGGGCACCATCGTCAAGGCGATCAAGGGCCAGGGCCTCTTTACCATCGACGACGTGAAGAAGCACACCAAGGCCGCCAGCTCCTGTGGCTCGTGCACGGGGCTGGTCGAGCAGATCCTGATGAATACGCTGGGTGGGAGCTTCCAGGAAACGCCCAAGACCCGTGCGGTCTGCGGCTGCACCGACCACACCCACGGCGAAGTGCGCCGCGCGATCCGCGAGCAGCGTCTCACCACGCACCAGGCGGTCTACGCCTTCCTGGAATGGCGCACGCCCAACGGCTGCGCCACCTGCCGCCCGGCGGTGAACTACTACCTGCTCTCGACCTGGCCCAAGGAGGCGGTGGACGACCCGCAAAGCCGCTTCGTCAACGAGCGCGTGCACGCCAATATCCAGAAGGACGGCACCTTCTCGGTGATCCCGCAGATGAAGGGCGGCGTGACCAATCCGTCCGAATTGCGCCGCATCGCGGACGTGGCCGACAAATACGCAGTGCCAATGGTGAAGTTAACCGGTGGCCAGCGCATCGACCTGTTGGGCGTGAAGAAGGAAGACCTCGTCAACGTGTGGAAAGACCTGGGCATGAATTCCGGCCACGCCTATGGCAAGTCGATCCGCACCGTGAAGACCTGCGTGGGCAGCGAGTTCTGCCGTTTTGGCACCCAGAACAGTACCCAGATGGGCATCGATCTGGAAACGATGCTGGCCAATATGTGGAGCCCGCACAAGGTAAAGCTCGCGGTATCCGGCTGCCCGCGCAACTGCGCCGAGGCCGGCATCAAGGATGTGGGCGTGATTGCCGTCGATAGCGGCTGGGAGCTGTATGTCGGCGGCAACGGCGGCATCAAGACCGAGGTGGCGCAGTTCCTCGCCAAGGTAAAGACCAGCGACGAGGTGAAGGAATACAGCGGCGCCTTCCTGCAGCTCTATCGCGAGGAGGCGTATTACCTCGACCGTACCGTGCATTACATCGCCCGGGTCGGCCTCGATTACATCAAGCAGAAAGTGGTCGATGACGCGGCCAATCGCAAGGCGCTGTACGAGCGGCTGTTGTACGCACTCGAAGGCCTGCCCGACCCGTGGGCCGCGCGTATCGCGGGTACGCAGAAGCACGAGTACATCCCGATCAAGCTGATACCGGCCGATACCGCAACGCAAGGAGAACCTGCATGAACGCGCCTGCCACCCAGCAATGGCTGCGCGTCTGCGCGCTGGCCGATATCCCGCCGCTCGGTAGCCGCCTGATCGAACACGCTCCGGGCAATATCGCGCTGTTCCGCACTGCGAACGACACGGTGTTTGCGCTGCTCGACCGTTGCCCGCACAAGGGCGGCCCGCTGTCGCAGGGCATCGTCCACGGCGAGACGGTCACCTGCCCGCTGCATGGCTGGAACATCGACCTGAAATCGGGCGAGGCCAAGGCGCCCGATGTGGGCTGTGCGCGGCGCTATCCGGTGGAAGTGCGCGACGGCGACGTCTTTTTGGCGCTGTAGCAGCGTCGGCAACGACGGAGGTATCCCTATGGCCAAGGCTATAACCCGCTCGACCTGCTGCTACTGCGGCGTGGGCTGCGGCGTGCTGATCGAAAGCGAGGGTGGGCGCATCACCGGCATAGCGGGCGATCCGGCGCATCCGGCCAACTTTGGCCGGCTCTGCACCAAGGGCATGACGTTGCCAGCAACGGCTGCCAGCCTCACCGGCCGTGCGCTGCAGCCAGAGATGCGGCTGACGCGCGATGTACCGCGCCAGAGCGTCAGCTGGGATACGGCGCTGGACCAGGTGGCTGGCCGCTTTGCCGACATCATCGATCGCCATGGCCCGGATGCAGTGGCGTTCTACCTCTCCGGCCAGCTGCTGACCGAGGACTATTACGTCTTCAACAAGCTGGCCAAGGGCCTGATCGGCAGCAACAACATCGATACCAATTCGCGGCTGTGCATGTCCAGCGCAGTGACGGCATACAAGCTGGCACTGGGCGCCGATGGCCCGCCCACCTGTTACGAGGATCTGGAACACGCCGACTGCGTGCTGTTTGCTGGCAGCAACATGGCCTATGCCCACCCGGTGCTGTTCCGCCGACTGGAAGCCGTCAAGGCCACTCGCCCCGCCACGCGCTGGATCGTGATCGACCCGCGCCGCACCGACACCGCCGCCATGGCCGACCTGCACCTGCAGATCCAGCCCGGCACCGACGTGGCGCTGTTCAACGGCATGCTGCACCACCTGATCTGGGAAGGCCTGATCGATGCCGAGCACATCGCCAGCCACACCAGCGGCTTCGCCGAACTGAAGGCCCTGGTGCGTGACTACACGCCCAAATTTGCCGCCGAGCTGTGCGGCATCCTCGAAGCCGACCTGATCCAGGCGGCGGAATGGTTCGGCTGCGGCGGGCTGGACAAAGGTAGCAGCCTGTCGCTGTACTGCATGGGGCTGAACCAGTCCGCGCACGGCACCGACAAGAACCTGGCGCTCATCAACCTGCATCTGGCCACAGGCCAGATCGGCAAGCCCGGCGCCGGTCCGTTCTCGCTCACCGGTCAGCCCAACGCCATGGGCGGGCGCGAAGTGGGCGGCATGGCCACCATGCTGGCGGCGCACCGCGATATTCAGAACGCCGAGCACCGCGCCGAGGTAGCCGCCTTGTGGGGCGTGCCCACCGAGCGGCTATCGCCGCAGCCGGGCCTGCCGGCAGTGGCGATGTTCGAGGCCCTGCGCGAAGGCCGAATCAAGGCCATCTGGATTGCCTGTACCAACCCGGCCCACTCGCTGCCGGACCTCGGCCCGGTGCACGAGGCGCTGGCAGCTGCCGAGTTCGTCGTGGTGCAGGAAGCCTTTGCCGAGACCGATACCGTGCCCTACGCCGACGTGCTGCTGCCGGCCACGACCTGGGGCGAGAAGGAAGGCACGGTCACCAATTCGGAGCGCCGCATTTCACGCGTGCGTGCCGCAGTGCCGGCGCCCGGCGAGGCAAAACCGGATTGGTGGGTTGCCACGGAAGTGGCCAAGCGGATCGAAACACGATTGGTCAACCCGCCCGACCTCGAGGGCCCCATCCAAAGGGGGGCAGCAAACCAGCCTCGGCTGTTCGGCTTTGCTGCCCCGGAAGCCATCTTCAACGAACATCGCGCACTGACCATAGGGCGCGACCTTGATATCGGCGGGCTCGATTACCAACGGCTGGAAACGCTGGGGCCCCAGCAATGGCCATTTCCAGAAGGCGCGCTCAGCAGCCAACCGCGCCGCTACACCGACCGCATCTACGCAACCGCCGATGGCCGTGCACGCTTCCATGCCACCCGCTACCAGCCGGTGGCCGAGCCGACCAATGCCCGCTATCCCTTCCATCTGTTGACCGGCCGGCTGCGTGATCAGTGGCACGGTATGAGCCGCTCCGGCCGGGTGCCGCAGCTGTTCGCCCATGCGCCAGAGCCCAGCCTCACCATGCACCCGCAGGATGCCGAGCGGCGCGGCTTCAAGGTGGGGGAATTGGTACGCGTGGCGAGCAAACGCGGCGAGCTGGTGTTGCCGCTCGCCATCGCGGACGACGTATCCAGCGGCAGCGTGTTCGCTGCCATGCACTGGAATGGCCAGTTCCTCAACAGCGGCGGCATCAACCACGCCAGCAGCAAGGCGGTCGATGCCAAATCGTTCCAGCCCGAGCTCAAGCACGCCGCCGTGCGCGTCGAGCGCGCCGAGCTACCCTGGCGCGTGCTGGCGGCTTGCCGCGCCGACGATGTGCTGGCGCTGCGCGCCAGCGTCCAGCCCTTGCTGGCCGAATGCGACTACGCTGCGCTCAGCCTGCAGGGTCACGATGCACTGGTGCTGCGGGCTGCGTGTGCCAGCCCTCAAGCGGACTGGCTGGAGCGCTTGTTCGATGCACTTGCGCTGCAGCCGGGCGAGCACGTCCTCGATTACCACGATGCGCGGCGCGGCCTGATCAAGCGCGTGGCCTGGCAGGCCGACAACGCGCTGGCGGGCTTCGTCTTTGCCGGCGACATCGCCGGCGGTGATGCGCTGCTGGGCCGCCTGCTCGATGGCGAGGTTTGGCAAGGCTCGCGCCTTGCCGCCTTCGCCCCGCGCCCCGCTGCCGCAAGCGATCGCGTGATCTGCAACTGCAAGCAGGTGAAGGCCTCGCAGATCGCCGCGCTGGTGGCGCAGGGCTGCGGTATCGACGACCTGAAGGCACAGCTGGGCTGCGGCACCGTCTGCGGCTCGTGCGTACCTGAATTGAAGCGGCTGGCCAGCCAGCCGGTGGCCGCCCGAGGAAAACACGCATGCAAAGCACTGAATCGATGAAACCCGGCAAGGTCACGCTGCTCGGCGCCGGGCCGGGCGATCTGGAACTCTTGACGCTGAAGGCGGTACGCACGCTCGCCAGCGCCGACGTGCTGCTGCTCGACGACCTCGCCAATCCGGAGCTGGCCACGCTGGCACCACAGGCCAAGGTGATCCATGTCGGCAAGCGCGGCGGCTGCAAATCCACGCCGCAGGCCTTTATCGAACGGCTGATGCGGCGCTACGCGCGGGCCGGCTGCCATGTGGTGCGCGCCAAGGGCGGTGAAGTGCTGCTGTTCGGGCGGGCCGGCGAGGAAATCCGTTCCCTTGAGGCCGCCGGAATCTCGGTCGAGATCGTCAACGGCATCAGCGCCGGCCTCGCCGCCGCAGCCAGCCTCGGCGTGTCGCTGACGCACCGTGAGCACTGCCAAGGTGTCACCTTCGTCACCGCGCATACGCAGGATCACGGCGAGCCGGATTGGGCGCTGCTCGCCGCCACCGGCACCACGCTGGTGATCTACATGGGCATGGGCCGCATCGGCAGCGTGACCGAAGGCCTCCTTGCCGCCCTGCCCGCCACCACGCCGGCCGCCGTGGTCGAATGGGCCAGCACGCCGCGTGAGCGCCGGCTGGTATGCACACTGGCCGGGCTCACCAACACCGCACAGGCACTGCAACTGGCCAGTCCCGCTGTCATCCTGGTCGGTAACGCCATCGGCGAGGCCGCCGTGACGCAAGAACGCTTGGCCGCCTGAAACGACAACAGCCCGGCAAGCCGGGCTGTTGCTGGCGATTCGAGTCGCTATTGCTTTTGCACCAGCGCGCTGCCGCCTCCGTGGCGCAGCGGCTCCGAAACGGCCGTGACCGTGCCATCGTCATTGAAGCGGATGCCATTGGCGGCCCCGACCTGGTCAGTCTCGCTCCATTGGTGACCGTAGGCTTCCAATGCTTTGGCCTGATCGCTGCCGATGAAGTTCAGGAGCTTCTCCACCTGCGTCTTGTCGCCGTTGCGCTGGCTCAACCGCGGTGCGGCCAGTGCGTCAGCGAGGCTCATGCCCAGGTCGACATGGTTGACGACGGTCTGCAGTACCGTGGTGATGATGGTCGAGCCACCCGGCGAGCCGATGGTGAAGGCTGGCTTGCCATCCTTGAGCACGATGGTCGGGCTCATCGACGAGCGCGGGCGCTTGCCGGCCTCGGGCACGTTGGGATGCGGGCCGCTGAACTCGAAGTCCGTCATCTCGTTGTTGAGCAGGAAGCCCCGCCCCGGCACCACGATGCCGCTACCGCCCCAGTCCTCGATGGTAAAGGTGTAGGCCACCACATTGCCTTCGCGGTCTGACACCGTCAGGTGAGTGGTATGCGCCGGTTCCGCCGCCAGCTTGACCTGTGGGCGCAGCGGCACCGACAGATCGTTCTGGAACGGATACGGGTCGCCGGCGTTGCGCTTGCCCTGCGTCGCCTTGGGATCGATCAGCTTGGCGCGCTCCTTGGCATAGGCCTTGGACAGCAGCCCGGCCTTGGGCACGTCGAGGAACTCGCCATCGGCCACATAGGCATTGCGGTCGGCAAAGGCTAGGCGCGATGCCTCCAGGTACAGGTGCTCCGCCTCAGCGCGCGGCAGCGATTTGAGATCGAAGTTTTCCAGAATGTTCAACGCCTCGGCGATGGCGATGCCGCCACTGGAAGGCATGGGCATGCCATAGAACGCGTAGCCGCGGTAAGTCGATTCAATCGGCTGGCGCAGCCTTGCCTCGTAGTCCTTGAAGTCGTTCAGCGTCATCTGCGCGGAAAGCACCTTCACACCTGGCGTGGCCGGCGGCTGGTTCACCGCGCGCACGACATCGCGTGCCAGCGCGCCTTCGTAGAACGCCTTCACACCGCCCTTGGCCAACAGCTTGTAGGTGTTGGCGAGATCGGGATTGCGAAAGCGGCTGCCCACCGGCAGCGCCTTGCCGTCCTTCAGATAGAGCTGCGAAGTGGAGGTGAAGCGGCTGAACTTGGCTTCGTTCAGCGCGTTGATGCGGTTGAAGTTCTCGCTCACCGCAAAGCCCTGCTCCGCCACCCGGATCGCGGGCTTGAGCACCTGCGAGAAGCTCATCGTGCCGTAGCGCGATAGCGCTTCATGCCAGCCGCGCACCGTGCCCGGCACACCAACCGACAGCCCGGTGGGCACCGCGGCGTCCCACTCCAACTCCTTGCCATCGACCTGGAACACGGTCGGACTGAAATAGGCGGGCGCTGTTTCCCGATGATCGAGCGCGATCACACGTTTGTCCTTGGCCGAATAGATCAGCATGAAACCACCACCGCCGATGCCGCAGCTGAACGGATCGGTCACGCCCAGCACCGCGGTCGCCGCAACGGCAGCGTCGACCGCGTTGCCGCCAGCATTGAGGATGGCCAACGCCGCCTGGCTTGCCTCATCCGAAATCGTCGCTACCGCCCCGCCGTGACCGGTTGCCACCGGCTGCTTGGCCCAAGTGGCAAACGCCGCCATCAGCAATACCGTACCCAACAGTACCTTGCTTCTCATCGTTCGCTCCAGCATGCGCCAGCGGATCGACATGCCCGCCGGTCAGTGGCGACGATGCTAGCAAGGCATGCGGCAGGCTTAATCCGGGCTTACCCCTAAGGGCACAAGACGCTTGAACTTGGCCTCGATTCAATCTAAAGCGGCATATCGGGCCGTGGGCCATATATCATGCCGTGCTGCGCCCTGATGAGATTCCTGAAACGTGCGAAATTGGGGCAATCGCGCATCGATATCGATCCGCCACTGTTTAAAACGCAGCAAATTGCTGAATTGAGAAGACAATTCTCAAAGTGGCCTGCACGCCGAAATGGCGCACCGCTGGAATCGTTGCTTGATCAGGCTTTGCGCGATGTCGTCAAGGACTACGTGGTATTCGGTCCAAACAAGTGTTGGATTTGGGTGTCATGCGGGAAAGGCTGTATTTGACAGGGTTTCGGGCCGCTCCCCATCATCGTCGCGTTATTCACCAGCCGAACCACAAAACGGCGATGGTGGATATGAACACCTGTGTATCGCAACAAGGGGAACACGATGAGCATTGCGCGTTACAGCATGATTGCGGCCGCCGTCCTGGCACTGGCCGCCTGCGGCAAACAACAGCCGGCCGAACAATCGGCCGCCTCCAGCCCTGCCTCGACGCCTGCGGCTGAATCCAGCAGCGGTGGCGGCGATACCGTCAAGATCGGTCACGCAGCACCGCTGACCGGCAACATCGCCCACCTCGGCAAGGACAACGAGTACGGCGTGAAGATGGCGATCGACGAGATCAACGAAGCCGGCGGCGCCGACATCGGCGGCAAGAAGATCAAGTTCGAGCTGGTGTCGGAAGACGACCAGGCCGATCCGAAGACTGCCACCACCGTGGCCCAGCGCTTCGTCGACCAGAAGGTTGTCGGCGTGGTCGGTCACCTGAACTCGGGCACCACCATTCCGGCCTCCAAGCTGTATTCCGACGCCGGCATCCCGCAGGTATCGCCGTCGGCCACCGCCGTCGCCTATACCGCCCAGGGCTTCAAGACCGCCTTCCGCGTGATGGCCAACGATGCGCAACAGGGCAAGGTGCTCGGCGAGTACGCCGTGCAGAAGCTCGGTGCCAAGAAGGTTGCCATCGTTGATGACCGTACCGCCTACGGTCAGGGCCTGGCCGACGAATTCGAGAAAGCCGCCAAGGCGGCCGGTGCCGAAATCGTCAAGCGCGAGTTCACCACCAACCAGGAAACCGACTTCAACGCGATCCTGACCAGCATCAAGGGCGCCAAGCCGGACCTGATTTTCTACGGCGGCATGGATGCACAGGCAGCTCCGCTGAAGAAGCAGGCCAAGAAGCTGGGCATCGCCGCCAAGGTGATGGGCGGTGACGGCACCCAGACGCCGGAATTCATCAAGCTGGCCGGTCCCGATGCCGAAGGCCAGATCTCGTCGAGCCCGGGCCAAGCCAAGGAAGACATGCCGGGCGGCAAGGAATTCCTGAGCAAGTTCAAGGAAAAGTTCGGCGTGGAAGTCCAGCTCTACGCACCGTACTGCTATGACGCGGTCAAGGTGCTGGTCGAAGCCATGAAGAAGGCAGGCTCGACCGATCCGGCCAAGTACCTGCCGGAACTGGCGAAGACCGACTACCAAGGCGTCACTGGCAAGATCAACTTCGACGAGAAGGGTGACGTGAAGAACGGCGCCATCACGATCTACACCGTCAAGGGCGGCAAGTGGGAAGTGCTGGAAGTCGTAGGCGGCGGCGCAGCCCAGTAAATCCGGGCGGACCAACGCAGAACGGCGCCTTCGGGCGCCGTTTTTCTTTGCTTTTTTTCCGACTCAGCTGGCCAGATCGCGTGGCGAACCGGTGGCGCCGAGCGCGGTCGCCAGCATCAGCAGCATCCCGGCAGTCGCACCCCACACGGTGCGCCCCTCGCACTCGATGAAGTGCGAAGCGCCGCGTACCCCGCCACGCTCAATCAGGCGGCGCTCGTAGCGCGCCGGTTGCATCAACCAGGCCATTGGCAGCTCGAACACCGCCGCGACCTCGCCCGGATCGCTCACGTACTCGACCCCCGGCTCCACCACTGCCACCACCGGGGTGACGCGATAGCCACTGATGGTCACATAAGCGCCAAGCTGGCCGACCACGGTGGCCGACGCCAAGGGCAGGCCGATTTCTTCGTTCGCCTCACGCAAGGCAGCCGCTGCGGCATCAACGTCATCCGCTTCCATCCGGCCGCCGGGAAAGCTGATCTGCCCGGCATGCTGCGCCAGATGGGCGGCGCGTTCGGTGAAGATCACCTTGGCACCCGCCTCGTGCGGCACAACGGCGATCAACACTGCAGCCGGCGTAGCCGCACTGAGGCCATGCCAGTCCGCCTGATCGAAACGCGGCGCTGCTTCCAGCTTGGCAGTCAGCCAATCGCACCAGTCCTGCGCGCTGCCGAGCGATGGGATCATTCGTCCAGCCTTGGCAATTTGAGATCGCTCACGTGCGCGATCAGCCGCAGCGCCAGCCCGCAACCGAACAGCAGCCACATGGTCAGCGGGTTGAACATCTGGTACTGGGTCAGCAGGTAGACCAGCCCCGCCATCAGCAGCGCGACGGTGCCGTAGAAATCCTCGTGCAGGATGAATGGCACATCGTTCACCATCATGTCGCGGACCAGCCCGCCGCCGACCGCGGTGACAAAGCCGAGGAAACACACGCCAAAGAGATTGAGTTCCAAGGCGATGCCGATCTGGGCACCAGCGATGCTGAAGGCAACTAGCCCAATCGAATCGGCCACGATGAATGCCCGTTGCAGCAGGCCCGTACGCTGCTGATGCAACTTGAGCACCCAGGCCGCCAGCAGAGAGGCGAAGATGGTGTAGAGCGGCGCGGAATCGATGAAGATCTGCGGGATGCGATTGACCAGCACATCACGCAGCACGCCGCCGCCAATGGCAGTGAGCAGCGCCAGGATCAGCACGCCCAGCAGATCAAAACGCTTGCGTGCGCCAATCAGGTAGCCGGAGAACGCGAACGCAGCGGTGCCAATGTGGGTGAACCAATCGAACTGGGGAACGGGAAGTGTGGGCATGACCACGGCAGCGAACGGCGATGCGCCATTCTAGGGGTCACTGCGGGGGCTTGGCACGCTCAGCCCGTGCTGCCATGCAGCAACCGCAGCAGGGTCAGTGCGCGCTGAAGCCCAGCAACAGCCCATGCGACAGATCGCGCACGCCAGCGAAGGTCGCCTCCGCCAGCTGCAACTGGCCTTGGCGGCCGGCCGCCTCGATCTGCTGACAGCCGCTGGCGAGCCGCTCGGCACCCAGCTGCAGCGCGGCACCCTTGAGCTTGTGCGACAGCCGGATCACGCTGTCGGCATCGCCACCGGCAAGGGCGGGCGGCAAGCGGCTCAACGTGTCCTGCAGCAAGGGTACGAAGGCGGCGATCAGCTCGGCGCGCAGGTCCATGCCGACCTGACTGCGCAACTGCGCCATCATGGCCTCGACGCTGGCCAGCTCTGCCTCGATCCGCTCGATCACGCTCTCATCCCGATCAGCCATGGTTGCTCTGCCCATTTGTCATCGTTGTGCCCCGACTATAGCGCCGTAAGATTGAAGCTGTCATGGGGTAGCTGACGGGCTGCGGTATAATCGCCCGATTGAGACACAGGACCTCCGGAAATCCGCATGCCACGCAAGATCCTCGTCACCTCCGCCCTGCCTTACGCCAACGGCGCCATCCATCTTGGCCACCTCGTCGAATACATCCAGACCGACATCTGGGTCCGCTTTCAGAAGATGCGCGGCCACACCTGTCACTACGTCTGCGCCGACGACACCCACGGTACGCCCATCATGTTGCGCGCAGAAAAAGAAGGCATCAGCCCGGAGGCCCTGATCGAGCGCGTGCACGGTGAGCACCTGCGTGATTTCACTGGTTTCCACGTCGAATTCGACAACTACTACAGCACCAATTCCGAGGAAAACCGGCAATACGCCTACCGTATCTACGATGCGCTGAAATCGAACGGCAAGATCGTCAATCGCACCATCAGCCAGCTGTACGACCCGGTGAAGAACATGTTCCTGCCGGACCGCTTCGTGAAGGGCGAATGCCCCAAGTGCGCGGCCAAGGATCAGTACGGCGACAACTGCGAGGTCTGTGGCACCACCTACAGCCCGACCGAGCTGAAGAACCCCTACTCGGCCGTCTCCGGCGCCACGCCGGTGCTGAAGGACTCCGAGCACTACTTCTTCAAGCTGGGCGATTGCGAGGATTTCCTGCGCGGCTGGACCCGTGGCTCGGCCGCCGTCGACGGCGCCGAGCGCCCTCGCCTGCAAGAAGGCGCCGCCAACAAGATGCAGGAATGGTTCGAAGCCGGCCTCACCGACTGGGACATCAGCCGTGATGCGCCCTACTTCGGCTTCGAGATCCCCGATGCGCCGGGCAAGTACTTTTACGTGTGGCTCGATGCCCCGGTCGGCTACATGGCCAGCCACCGCAACCTGTGTGATCGCCTGGGCCTCGACTTCGACAGCTACTGGAACAAGGACAGCGACGCCGAGCTGTATCACTTCATCGGCAAGGACATCCTCTACTTCCACGCGCTGTTCTGGCCGGCCATGCTGGAATACAGCGGTTTTCGCACGCCCACCGGCATCAATGCCCACGGTTTCCTGACCGTCGACGGCGCCAAGATGAGCAAGAGCCGCGGCACCTTCATCACCGCCGAATCGTACCTGCGCCACCTCAACCCGGAATGGCTGCGCTACTACTTCGCCGCCAAGCTCAATTCGGCGATCGAGGACATCGACCTCAACCTGGAAGACTTCGCCGCCCGGGTGAACAGCGATCTGGTGGGCAAGTACATCAACATCGCCAGCCGCGCCGCCGGCTTCATCGCCAAGCGCTTTGGCGGGCAGCTGGCGCAAGAATTGCCTGAGCACGAGCTGGTGTTTGATCCCCAAGTCGCAGAGAAATTGAATACTGAAGCGCTTGGTGGGATTTTCGAAACCACGGCACTGCAGAAGAAACTTTATATCCCAGGCCAATCTGGACGTAGATTGCTCCAAAATCTACAAGGTACCGCAGTTGAAATTGCGGCGCACTTTGAATCTCGCGAGTATGCAAAAGCCATTCGCGTAACGATGGCCTTGGCAGATTCGGTTAATCAGTACGTGGATGAGAACAAGCCTTGGGAGCTGGCGAAGCAGGAAGGCCAAGATCAGAAGTTGCATGAGGTGTGCTCGGTGCTGATCAACGCTTTCCGCCTGCTCACCATTTATCTGAAGCCGGTGCTGCCTAAGCTCGCCGCCGATGTCGAAGCCTTCCTCGCCATCGCTCCGCTTTCCTGGGCCGATGCCGACAGTCTGCTGCTCGGCCACACCATCAACGTCTACAACCACCTGATGACGCGGGTCGACCCCAAGGCCATTGAAGCGATGATCGAAGAAAACAAGCAAAGCCTGGCACCGGCAGCAGCCGAAGCCGCCGCCCCCACGCTCGACTACGAAGTGCCGCCGATTGCCGATACCATCAGCATCGATGACTTCATGAAAATCGACCTGCGCGTGGCGAAAATCGTCGAGGCCAAGGCGGTTGAGGGCGCCGACAAGCTGGTGTCGCTCATGCTCGATATCGGCACGGAAACGCGCCATGTATTCGCCGGCATCAAATCCGCCTACAAGCCCGAAGAGCTGCAGGGCCGGCTGACCGTGATGGTGGCCAACCTCGCGCCGCGCAAGATGAAGTTCGGCATGAGCGAGGGCATGGTGCTTGCCGCCGGCGGTGATGGCGGGCTCTACATCCTCAATCCGGACAGCGGTGCCAAGCCCGGCATGCGGGTGAAGTAAGCCAGTCCACGATCCAAACAATGCGGCACTACGGTGCCGCATTTTTCTTGGGCGCCGCCCCGGCTGGCATTTGTCACATGGGCACGCCAAGCGGTGGCGCTAAGCTCGGGGAAGGCACCTGTTTCGGTGCAGCTTCGGGAGCACACCCATGTACGTTGCCATCGGCCCATTGGTTTCGTTGATCGCCGGCGTCCTTATCCTCGTGATGCCGCGCCTGCTCAACTACATCATCGCCGTCTACTTGATCATCATCGGCATTGTTGGCCTGTTCGGCGCACGCTGAGCTCTCCGGCCTAATTGGCCAGCATGGTCGCCACGCGCATCGTGTATACCGTGACTTGGACCAATCGGTACCAAGGAGCAGGACATGATCGCGATCCGCTTGCAGATCGAAGGAAGGGTGCAGGGTGTGGGCTTTCGCTTCGCCGCCTGCCTGGAAGCCGAACGCCTCGGCGTGGCAGGTTGGGTACGCAACCGGCACGACGGCAGCGTGGAGCTGCACGCTGAAGGCGAGGAGCCCTTGGTGGAAGCGCTGGCGCAGTGGGCGCACCATGGCCCACCGGGGGCGCGTGTCGAAAAAGTGCAGCGTACCTCGGCCCAATCGGAGGACCTCGGCAGCTTTCGCGAGCTGCCGACGATTTAGCCAAAGGCGGGAAAAAAAACCCGGAAAACGAATTCCGGGTTTCAAGCAACATCTACAAAGGAGAAACTATCAAGACGCACCTTGCTGCATCCCAACAGAGCTTCCAATTTAGCCGATTTCCCCCACTATCGTCAATCAATTCAAGGGATTGCGCACGCTGCCATGTTGCGGTGCACAGTCCCCCGCGGGATGCACAAGGCCAATGCCGGCGCGCCTTGCACGGGCAATCCACCATGCGCCGGCTGCAGTGCCGGGCGTATAATTGGACCTTTGCAGACCGTAGTTTCCAAGCCCGCATGTACCTGCCCGACCCCCGCCTCTACCCACGCGTGAATCCGCAAAACCCGGTGATCCGCGCACTGATGTCCTACCTCACCGAAAGCGATGCGCCGGTTGCCGCCGAGAAGCGCAAGGCCTTGACCGCCATCGTGGCGGAGCTCATCGCCGCGCGCGATCACTATGCATTGAACGGTGCGCTGACACAGGCGCCCTCGCAGGAAGGCTACAAGCTGCTGTGGCAGATCGTGCGCGAGCTGTGCGAGGGATCGAACGGCGCCGCGAGCTGGGGCGTGCCGTTCGCCATCCCCCTCATCCTGGTGGTAGGCGCGCGCAGTCAGGTGCAACTGGCTGGGCACCTGCCTGATACCGATGCGGTGCTGGCACTGCTGCGCCAGCATGGCGTGATCCGGCCCGATGCGGAGGTCTATCTTGCGCCTGCGCTGGTGCATCCGGGCGATTTGGCGGCCATCAACCCGGCGCAACTGGCCGAATGGCGCGATGCGCCGCAGCCAGAGGCCGTGGCGCGGTCGGTGCGCGAGGCTCCGATCACCTGCAAGGACGAGGGCGTGTTCCTACGCTACCTGGTCGGCGTGGCGACGCAAGCCGACCAGGCCGATCCTGCCATTCGCCTCAACGGCAGCGTCGGTGCCTGGGGCATGCCGCTGGCCGACCTGATCGGCAAGGCACTGGCTCAGGATGGCGTCACCCTGTTCGCCATGCCGCGGGTACCACAAACCTGGCTGGCAGCGCAGGAATCCGGTCGCGTCACCCAGCTGGAAACCCGCTTGCAGGTGGCAGCAAGCAACGCCATCCGTAGCATGCGCAGCAAGCGGCGCACGCCGGTGGGCTGCATTGCCGCGCATGAGGGCGGCGAGATCCGCATCAGTTTTTCCAGCCAGGAGGATGGCGAGCGCTGGGAAGGCTTCGTCTGGCCCTTGGCGCCGCTCGATGCTGCCGAGCAGGTGCGCGAGTATGCCGAGGGCCTGCTGCGCGAATGCCAGCTCGACGACATCCGCGTGATCGAAACCGTGCAGCCGGATCAGCAGGACGGCCTGCCCTTCTTCGTCACCGCGCACTACCACCCCGTTTCCCAACACTGAGGTCGCCATGGGCTACTACCAGCACCACGTGTTTTTCTGTCTGAACGAGCGCCCCGAAGGCGAGCGCCAGAGCTGTAACCGCTGCGGCGCCAGCGAACTGCAGGCCTATGCCAAGGATCGGATCAAAATCCTGAAGCTCTCCGGGCCGGGCAAGGTGCGCGTAAACAAGGCCGGTTGCCTTGACCGCTGCGAGGAAGGCCCGGTGATGGTGATCTACCCGGAAGAGACCTGGTACACCTACATCGACCGCGAAGACATCGACGAGATCATCAACGAGCATATCGTGAACGGCCGTGTCGTCGAGCGGCTGAAGCTTTGAGTGGCAGCGACATGACCCAGCCGCGCAAGGCGCCTACCTTCACCCCCGTCGACATCGCCGGCCCGGCCGGTCGGCTGGAGTGCCTGCGGCTCGATTCCGCCCTGGACACGGTGCGCGGCATCGCCCTCGTCGCCCATCCCAACCCGCTGGAAGGCGGCAGCTTCACCAACAAGATCGTTCACACGCTGGCCAAGACGCTGTCGCGGCTCGGCTACGTCGCCTATTGCCCCAACCTGCGTGGCGTGGGCCAATCGGAAGGCCAACACAGCCGTGGCGAGCACGAGCCGGACGACATGGCCGCCGTGCTGGCCCATACCCGGGCCGAACATCCGCAAGCCAGCGCGGTGGTGCTGGCGGGGTTTTCATTCGGCACGCTGGTGCAGAGCCGGCTACGCCAGCGGTTGGCAAACGACGAGGTCGAGGCCATGGTGCTGGTCGGCCCGGCCGTCAGCCGCTACGACTTCCCGCAGGTTCCGGCCGATACGCTGGTGATCCATGGCGAGGAAGACGAAGTGGTATCGCTTACCGCCGTGCTGGACTGGGCCCGCCCACAGCAGCTGCCGGTGGTCGTGGTGCCCGGTGTCGGCCACTTCTTCCACGGCCGGTTGACCCAGCTCGCTCAGCTAGTCGAACGCCACTGGGCCGGTCTGCCGGGCTGAGATGAATCCGGTTGCGGCGCACTTCCCGGCCGACTGGCTGGCACTGGGCTGGCTGCTTGCCGGGCTTGGGCTGGTGCAGACGGCGTGGCACGTGCCGTGGCTGGCGTTGCGCCAATCGCAGCTGACCGCGTGGTTCGGCGCCACTGTGGCCGTGCTGGCATTGTGGCAGCTCAAGGCGGAAGTCCATCCTGGCCTGGCTTTTCATTTACTGGGTACCAGCGCGCTGACACTGATCGCCGGCCCGCATGCCGCCAAGCTCGGCATGGCCGTGGTGCTCGCGGCCGAGGCTGCGCAGGGCCATGGCGATTGGGCCAGCCTGGGCTTGGCGTGGCTGCTGGTCGGCCTGCTGCCGAGCTGGCTCACCTGCTGCCTGCTGACGTGGGCGCAGCGCCACCTCCCCGCCAACTACTTCGTCTACGTGTTCTTCAACTGTTTTGCCGCCGCCGCACTGTCGATGTGGGCCGTCGGACTGGCAAGCTGTCTGCTGCTGGCCATGGCTGGCGCCTACGCAACGGATTTCCTCTTCACCGAACAGCTACCCTACTACTTTCTGATGGGCTGGCCGGAAGCCTTCACCACCGGCATCCATCTCACATTGCTGGTGGTCTACCGCCCCGAGTGGGTGGCCACTTTCGACGACCGCTTCTACCTCGCGCGTAAATAAGCGGCATATGTCCGGCCAGGGGGCTACAGTGGAGCCAGAACCCTGACTTGCCCCGCCATGCACAGCATTCGCGCCCGCCTCAATCTCCTGCTCATCACCATCGTCGTGCTGGTGCTCGGCGCATCGGGCACTTACAGCTACTGGCAGGGACACGACACGCTGTATCGCGAGGCTGCGCTGCAGGAGGCTGCGTTGCGCCAGCGCCTCGCCACCGTGCTGCCGGCCATTGTCTGGAACTTCGACGACAAGCAGCTGGAAAACGTGCTCAATGCCGAGCTGCAATGGCCCAACCTCGTCGAGATCGCGGTCCATGCCGATGGCGAAGCGCTGTCGGCGCGCCGCAAACCCGATGCGAGCCAGGTCGGACCTGAACAGACGCTGGCGCTGCAGTTCGAAGGGCGTCGCATCGGCGAGGTGCGCTACCGGCTCTCCAATGCCCAGATCGAACAGCGGCTGCGCGTGCTGGTATGGCGCAAGCTGGTGGAGATCGCGTTGCTCGCCGCCATCCTCGTTGCCGTGCTGATGCGCACCTTCAACAGCATCCTGTTGCGGCCGCTGGCGGCGCTGCGCAGCGCGCTTGATCGCTCGGCGGACCAGCGCCAATTCTCGCTCGACGACCTGGCGCCGGTACTGCAGCGGCAGGACGAGCTCGCCGCGCTGGGCCATAGCGTCAATCGCATCACGCAACGTCTGACCAGCGAGCTGGACGAGCGCAAGCTCGCCGAAGAAGCCATCCGCCGCGCCAAGCACAATGTGGACGAAGCCTATACCAAGCTGCAGGCCACCCAGGCCAGCCTGGTCCAGGCAGAGAAGATGGCCTCGCTGGGCGGTCTGGTCGCCGGCGTGGCGCACGAGATCAATACCCCGGTCGGAGTGATCCTCACCAGTGCTTCGGTACTGAGCGAGGAAACGCAGCACTTTCGCCAGCAACTCGATGCCGGTGCAGTGAAGAAGTCCGACCTCGTTGCCTATTGCGACAATGCAGGCGAAAGCGCCAAGCTGATCCTCGGCAACGCCGAACGCGCTGCCGCGCTGATCCAGAGCTTCAAACGGGTGGCCGTCGACCAGACCTCGGAAGCCCGGCGCGAATACGAGCTGCAGCATTACCTGCACGAAGTGGTCACCAGCCTCACGCCATCGTTGAAACGCCGCCCCATCCGCATCACCGTCGATTGCCCCGAACAGGTGACCATGGATGGCTACCCCGGCGCACTGTCGCAGGTGTTGACCAACCTGCTGACCAATGTACTGGCGCATGCGTTCCAGGGCGACGACGCCGGCGATGTGCTGATCGTGGCGCAGCACGAGGCCGGGACCATCAACCTGACCTTCAGCGACAACGGCCGCGGTATCCCGCCCGAGCACCTGCCCAAGGTGTTCGATCCCTTTTTCACCACCAGCCGCGCCCAGGGCGGCAGCGGCCTGGGATTGCACCTGGTGTACAACCTCGTCACCCAGACCCTGGGCGGCAACATCATCGTGCGCAGCGAACCCGGCGTCGGCACCACCTTCTTCATCACGCTGCCGCAGGTGGCGCCGCGGCGATGAACAAACCGTTGCACCCCGGCAGCGCCAAAGTTGTAAGCTTGCTGGCTTCCCTCTGTGCCACGTCCACCATGCTGCGCTCCTGCCTTGCCCTGATCCCGCTGTTGCTCGCTGCCTGCGCCACCTCCAGCCCTACGACGCCGCCGTCGTCCACTCCAACAGCCAGCGTCGCCTCCGAAGCAGCCAACGCATCGATGCCAGCCAGCATCGACGATCTGGCAAGCGACGCCAGCAGCGTGGCCGCCAGCGAACCGGTGGAAGCCACCGTGCCGACCCCGCCACCGGCGACATCAACCAAGCCGCGCCTGACCGAAGCCCAGGGCCGGGCATTGCTGAACCAGCTGCTGCCCGCCAAGATGCCGGATCGCGCCGGCTGGAGCGCCGATATCCTCGATGCCTTCACCGCACTCAAGCTGCCCTACACTGCCGAGCTGTTCTGCGCCGCGGCCGCTACCATCGAGCAGGAGTCCACCTGGCAGGGCGATCCGGTGGTGCCGGGCCTACCCAGCATCGTCTGGAAGGCCATCGACGCCAAGGCCAGTCGCTACCATGTGCCGCTGTCCGTGGTGAAAACGGCGCTGCTCAAGCCCTCGCCCACCGGCCAGAGCTACAAGGCGCGCATCGACAACCTGCGCACCGAACGCGAGATGAATGACCTGTTCGAGGACATGGCGCGCGAAGCCCGCAACCTGGGCCTGCCGCTCAACATGGCCAACCCGATCCGCACCGGCGGCCCGATGCAGGTCAGTGTCGAATTCGCCCAGAACCATGTCCGGGTGTGGCCCTATCCTTACCCGCGGCGCGGCAGCATTCGCCAGGAAGTGTTCACCCGCCGCGGCGGCACCTACTTCGGCATTGCCAACCTGCTGCACTACCCCGCGCCGTACGACGCGATGATCTATCGCTTCGCCGACTACAACGCCGGCCGCTATGCCAGCCGCAATGTGGCCTTCCAGCGCGCAGTATCGCGCCTGACTGGCCGCGAACTCACCGAGGATGGCGACTTGTTGCGCTATCAGGCCGGCCGGCCGGTCGGCACCAGCAGCGTCGAATCCGCGCTCTATACCGTGGCAGGCCGGCTCAACCTGAGCAAAGCCCAGATCCGCCGCGATCTGGAGCAGGAGAAGATGAATGCCTTTGGCGCCAGCGACACCTACAAGCGTGTGTTCGCTGCCGCCGATGCCGCAGCCGGCAAGCCGCTGCCACGTGCCGCCCTGCCGCAGATCCGCCTCGTCAGCCCCAAGATCACCCGCAAGCTGACCACCGAATGGTTCGCCAAGCGCGTGGACTGGCGCTATCAGACCTGCCTGTCACGCAGGCCCTGAAGCACCATCATGGGTGGGCATAACGCCCGCCCATGCACAACCCGGCACCGTTAAACGAGGTACTGCCTTTCATCCTGTCGAATTGATTATAGAACAATCGTTCTATAATCTAAGGGCATTGTCCGGTGACCGACATGCCTGTTCTCTCCCCTTCTCCTTCGCTACAAGACGTGCTCAAGCATCCCGCCATCTGGCGAGGCAGCGGCAGCAGCACGCAAGCCGTACTGCCCAGCGGCCATGTCGCACTCGATGCGGAACTGCCGGGTGGAGGCTGGGGGCTGGGCCAGATCAATGAGCTGTTGCATGTACCTGGCCTGGGGGAGTTGCGCCTATTGTGGCCGGCCTTGCGCCAAAGCCGGGGCCGGGTGGTGCTGGTGGCGCCGCCCTGGCCGCCGTATGCACCGGCCTGGGCCCAGGCCGGCATTGCACCGGAGCGGCTGATCTGGGTGCGCCCCCAGGCGCCGGCTGACGTGCTGTGGGCCCTGGAGCAGACGCTGGCAGAACCTGACTGTGCCGCCGCACTGGGCTGGTGGCATGGCAGGCTGGACGACCGCCACGCACGCCGGTTGCAACTGGCGGCACGGCGCGGCCAAGGGGCGGGCTTCCTGCTGCGCCAAGGCGTCAGCGATGGCGTAGCTTCGCCCTTTCCACTGCGTGTGGCGCTCGATGCATGCCAGCGTGGCCTGCAAGTCCGCATCCTCAAGCGGCGCGGCCTGCCACTGACCCATCCCGTGCTGCTGACCGACATTGAGGTGCGCCATGCTCTGGCTGGCCCTGCACTTACATACCCTAGCGCTCAACGTCTTTCCGCCTGATGCGCTGCCTGAGGGCCCCGTTCGCCCCCGCATCGTGGTCGCCAGCCACGGCCGCGGCGAACGGCTGGAGCAGATGGATGCACTGGCCGCCAGCCTGGGGCTGAAGCCGGGCATGAGACTCTCGGCCGCACTGGCCCTCGTCAACGAGCTCGTCATCCATCGCCGCCGCCCCGATCGCGAGCAGGAAGCGCTGACTGCCCTGGCCACCTGGGCCCAGCAATTCACCCCGACCGTGGTCTGCTCACCGCCTGCCACCTTGCTGCTGGAAATCGGCGGTTGTCTCACCTATTTCGGTGGCCTCGTCGCACTGCGCTCGCGGATCGAGCAAGGCCTGACCCAGCAGGAATATGGTTGGCGCAGCGCGCTTGCTCCCACGGCATTGGCTGCAGCCTGGCTGGCACAACAGGCCGAGACCACGCCTGTCCTGCGACTTGCGGATCTGCCGACCCGTCTGGGCACATTGCCCACCAGCGTGCTGCTGCTCGATCCCAGTGCGCACCAGTTGCTGCAACAACTGGGCATCAGCACGCTGGCGCAGTTGCTGGCGCTGCCACGCGCCGGCCTCAACCGCCGCTTCGGTACCGATCTGGCTCGGCAGCTGGCCCAGGCCCTGGGTGCCGAGCCAGACCCACGTGCGCTGCATGTGGCGCCTGATCACTACCAGCGCACCATCGATCTCGACTGGCCAGTGGAAACCGTCGACGTTTTCCTCAAGCTGGCCCGCCGGCTGCTCGATGGTCTGGCAGCCTTCCTCTCCGGGCGGGGCCTGGGCGTGCAACAGCTGCGTTTTCGCTTCACCCACGAGGAACTGGCACCGACGACGCTGACGGTCGGCATGGGCCACACCAGCTGCTCCGCCTCGGCTTGGCAGGAGGTGCTGCGCGAAAAGGTCGTCCATTATCGCTTGGCGGCGCCGGCTACATCGGTCGGGCTGATTGCGGACAACCTGCACCCGCTGTCGGGCGAAGCCCGCGACCTGTTCGGCCATGCCAGCGGGGGCGACATCACGCTGCTGCTGGCCCGGCTGACGGCTCGGCTGGGGGCCGAAGCTGTGATCGGGCTCGCCACTGCGTCCGACCACCGGCCCGAGCATGCGAGCGCGACTGTGACCCCAGGCCAGCGTAGCCCGGCGCTGGTGGTGGGCTTGCGGCCCGGCTGGCTGTTGCCGCAACCCCAGTCTTTGCCGGAGCGCGATGGCCATCCCTGGCAAAACGGTGCGCTGCGGCTCGTCAGCCTGCCCGAGCGGATCGAAGCCGGCTGGTGGGATGACGACCCGATTGCCCGCGACTACTACATTGCCACGGCCCCCGATGGCAGGTGCTACTGGGTATTCCGCAACCGTGTCGACCAGAGCTGGTGGCTGCACGGGGTGTTCGGATGACCTCACCCGGCCCGATCCTGCCCGGCTATGCCGAGCTGCATTGCCTATCCAATTTCTCCTTCCAGCGTGGCGCTTCACACGCCGAGGAACTGGTCGAGCGGGCCAGCGCACTGGGCTACAGCGCCCTGGCCATCACCGACGAATGCTCGCTCGCCGGCATCGTTCGTGCGCACATGCGCGCCGAGAAATTCGGGCTCAAGCTGCTGGTGGGAAGCGAATTCACGCTGACCTGCGGACTCAAGCTCTTGCTGCTGGCGCCCGACCGGTTGGCCTATGGCGACCTGGCCGAGTTGATCACCGTCGGCCGGCGCAATGCGAGCAAAGGCAGCTATCGGCTGGATCGCGACGACCTGGCCGCACATGCCCGCCGCCTGCTCGCGCTGTGGCTGCCCACCGAGGCCACCGGTCCGGATGAGGGCCGCTGGTTGGCGCAACTGTTCGACGATCGTGCCTGGCTGGCGGTGACGCTGCTGCACGGTCCGGCGGACGATACCTGGCTGGCGCAATGCCGGTGGCTGGGCCAGCAATGCGGCCTGCCCCTGGTCGCCAGCGGCGATGTGCATATGCATGTCCGCTCTCGCCGTGCGCTGCAGGATGTGCTGACCGCGATCCGGCTTGGCCAGCCGGTGGCCCGCTGTGGCCTGGCCCTGTTTCCCAACGGCGAGCGCCACCTGCGTGCCCGCGCCCGTCTGGCCCGCATCTATCCGGCCGAGCTGCTGGCGGAGACCGAGCGCATCGCCGCGCGCTGCAATTTCAATTTGAAGGAAATCCGCTACGAATACCCGGAGGAGCTGGTGCCCGCAGGGATGACCGCCACCGAGCACCTTGCCGCACTGACGGAGGAAGGGCTGAAAATACGCTATCCGCAGGGCACACCAGCAAGCGTGCACCCGCAGATCGCTGAAGAGCTCGCCATCATCGGCCGGCTTCGCTACGAGGCCTTCTTTCTCACCGTGCACGACATCGTCCGCTTTGCCCGAAGCAAAGACATCCTGTGCCAGGGCCGGGGCTCAGCAGCCAATTCCGCCGTCTGCTACGCGCTTGGCATCACCGAGGTCCGGCCGGAAGACAGCCACCTGCTGTTCGGGCGCTTTATTTCGGAGGAGCGGGGCGAGCCGCCCGATATCGACGTCGACTTCGAGCACGACCGGCGTGAAGAAGTCATCCAGTACGTGTTCAACAAGTACGGCCGCGACCGTGCTGCCCTAGCCGCCACCGTCATCACCTACCGCACCCGCAGCGCCTTGCGCGATGTGGGCCGGGCGCTGGGATTTGCCGAAGACCAGCTGGAACGGCTGGGCGGCAATCTGGCCTGGTGGGACAGCCCGGAGCAGCTGGCCCAGCGCATGATCGAAGTGGGCCTCGATCCGGCCAACCGCCAGGTAGAGCTGCTGCTGGCACTCACCCGCGAACTGCGGCGATTTCCGCGCCATCTGTCCCAGCATGTGGGGGGCTTCGTGATCAGCGCCGGTCCGCTGGCCCGGCTGGTGCCGATCGAAAACGCAGCCATGAAGGATCGCACGGTGATCCAGTGGGACAAGGACGATCTGGAAGCGCTGGGGCTCTTGAAGGTCGATGTGCTGGCGCTGGGCATGCTGTCTGCCATCCGCCGCACGCTGGCGCTGCTGTCGGCGCAGCCCGGCAGGCCCGCCACCATGCAGGACGTACCGCGCGACATCCCCGAGGTCTACCAGATGCTCTCCCGCGGCGATTCGATCGGAGTGTTCCAGGTGGAATCACGCGCGCAGATGAGCATGCTGCCCAGGCTCAAGCCGCAACGTTTCTACGATCTGGTCATCGAAGTCGCCATCGTGCGGCCAGGGCCGATCCAGGGCGACATGGTCCATCCCTATCTACGCCGGCGCAACGGTGAAGAGCCTGTCGAGCCGATGACTCCGGAAGTGGCCGCCGTGCTGGAGCGCACCCACGGCGTGCCGATTTTCCAGGAACAGGTGATGCAGCTGGCTGTGGTCGCGGCCGGCTTCACGCAAGGCCAAGCCGATGACCTACGCCGCTCGATGGCCTCCTGGCGCCGCAAGGGCACGCTGGAGCACTACAAGCAGAAGCTGCGCGATGGCTTGGTCGGCAACGGTTATGAGGGCGCATTCGCCGATCGCATCCTGCAGCAGATCGCGGGTTTCTCCGAATACGGCTTCCCCGAATCGCATGCAGCCAGCTTCGCCATCCTGGTGTACATCTCGGCCTGGCTCAAACGCTTTGAACCGGCGGCCTTTCTCTGCGGCCTGCTCAATGCGCTGCCCATGGGGTTTTATTCCGCCTCGCAGCTGATCCAGGATGCGCATCGCCACGGTGTGGAGGTCCGGCCGGTCGATGTGCAGGTCAGTGATTGGGAAAGCACGCTGGAATCCAATGCCGCCGGCCAATCTGCCGTCCGCCTGGGTTTCAACCGGATCCGTGGGCTATCTGTTGCAGCAGCAACCGCGCTGGCCACGGCACGACCTGCGACCGGCTATGAATCGCTGGATGACGTGCAACAGCGCGTTCAGCTCGACTCGCACGCGCTCAATGCCCTGACCGATGCTGGTGCGCTCTCCCGCCTGGCCGGCCACCGCCGTGCAGCGCACTGGCAGGTCGCCGGCCTTGTCACCCCTGGCGACCTGGGGCATACCGGCAGCGACATGGCCCCAGCCACGCTGCTCGCCCCAAGCGTGGGTGATGATCTGGTGGCCGACTACCGCAGCATGGGGCTGACCCTGGCACCCCACCCGCTTACCTTGCTGCGTGAGCGACTGGCTGCGCAGCGCCTGCTCACCGCCGCCGAGATCCGCGCCTGTCCGGATGGCCGCATTGCCCGCGCCTGCGGCATTGTCGTAGGGCGCCAACGGCCGGGCACGGCCAGCGGGGTGACTTTCGTCACGCTGGAGGACGAAACCGGCAACGTCAATGTCATCGTCTGGCGCAGCCTCGCCGACACCCAGCGCCGCGAATTGCTGACCTCACGGCTGATGGCTGTCTATGGCGTGGTGCAGCGAGAAGGCCGCGTGGTGCACCTGCTGGCCAAGCGGCTCGTCAACCTCAGCCACCTGCTGGGCCGGCTCGATACCCGCAGCCGGGATTTCCATTGAGCCGTCCGTCAGCCCCCACCTGAGCTGACGGCACCAGCTGCTAATGCTGCCGAAGTAAGCTGGCACAGCTGCCGCAACTGGTGGTATTCAGCCTCGTCCAGCTTGTGGGCACGGTCGGCGTAGAGAATGCCCAGCGGCTTGTCGTGCACGAACAGCGACATCGCACAGAATGCCCCGTCGCCGATCTGTCGCACCAGATCCGTGGGGAGCAGCGATTTGATCTCGCCGCGATAGGGAACGTCGACGCGCACGCATTGCGGACGCTCGAGCAGGCGCGAGAACAGGCTGGGCACCCCTAACGGCAGCGCCAGATTGCGCAAGGGGTCAGCCTCTGCCGCGCCGTGGCAAAAACGGGCGCGCAGCACGCTGCCGTCGGGCGTGAGCAATGCAAGCATGATGCGGCGCATGGCAAGACCATCGGCCAGCGCACGCACCGCCAGCGACATGATGTGGTTGGCAGCAGCCCGTTCGCGCCCGGCTTGCTGCAATGCACGCAGGCGCTCGGCCATGACGTTGAGCGCTGCTGGCGGCGCCGCAACGCTTGCACGCGGGGAGGCGGGCACAGAAGCACTGGCCGAAGCAGGTGCTGTTTGAGCGCTCTTCGGCGCAGCAACAGCCGCAGTGAGCGGCTGCACGGCCTTCGGCGCAGGCGGCTTGGGCCAGGGGCCTGGCAGCATGGGCAACCACCGGGCAGGCGGAGAAGCCGGCTCACCGGTGTATTCACGCCGGGCGAATCCCAACATCAGCCCCGTGGCCACATCCCAGGCAGCGCCTTCCTCGCATTGCAGCACCGGAGCGATCAGCTTGAGCTCGCGCTGCACCTCCGGTTGCCACCAGCCCTGCCCCAGCACCTGCGCCAGTCGCAACGCTGCCAGCTGCAAGGTCAAGCGAGGCTGTGCCTCGCCATCCTCACGAGTCAGCGCGATGACTACCTCGGGCAACTTCCAGCTGGCCAGCAAATCGGTCGCCTGGCTGACTGGTGCCGGTGCTGCAGGATCCTGTGTCGCGACCAATGCCAGAAGCCGCGGTACACCCTGCAGCAGCGCGGCAATATAGACCTCATCGAGCCGGGCATCGAAGCGGCGGTAGGCATAATCCCGCGCCAGCCTCGCGGCGAAACGGATTTCGAGCACGGTGGCGCGGAAGGCATCCAGGCGCGCAGCATCGCCTGCCATCAGCTCATCCACCGTGGGTCCGCGGCAGAAGCGCTCGAAGAACGGCGCGACACCGAACAGCATCACCGCGGACTCCACCGAGACCACGTCCGCAGCCAAACCCGAGCGCACGCGCTGGTTAGCGGCTCGCAGCACCTGCGCGGTCAACAGCGGATCGCGCAACACGATCTCGGCCACATCAGCCGGGCTGGTGCGCTCCGGACGCCGCATCAGCGGCTGCAGTTTGTCGCGGGTTTGCTTCAGCGAAGGCAGTGGCCGACCGGACCAGTAGGCGACCCAGCTCTCGTTCAACGTCGCCATAGCAACAGCTCGCTCCCCTTCCAGTCACCCACTGCCAAGCGCTCGGCAGGCGGCTGGTCGGGAATTTCAAAGGTATTGCTGACAAAGAGCGCAGCGTCGTCCAGTTCGGCCTCCACCTTGCGCCAGAGTGCACCCATGGCAGCGGGCGACAGATAGGCGTACACCACGTCATAACCAGCCAGCGACTGCGCCTGCAAATCGCCACGTAGCCATCTGGCGGATGAACCCCACAAGCGGACCCAGCCGATCAGCCACGGCAACCAGGCAGCCTCGACGCCGACGGTTTGCACATCCGGCCGATGCCGGCCGAACCAGGCGAGCACGGTACCGGTGCCGCCGCCAAGGTCGAGCAATGTCCCGCCTTTCGGGACGCGCTCGGCGAGCAGCGACAATGCCTTGTCGTTGCTGAGGTAGAGCGGCACGCGGGTGCGCCAGACGGCACCGTAGACCAGCACCGTCAGCGCAAACGCCAGCAGCCAGGCCCAGGATGGCCAATCCAGTTGCAGGGCGGCCAGCGCCGCCAATGGGAAGAACAAATGGATCAGCCGCCACCAGCCGCCGTCGTGCAGCCAGCCAGCCAGCACGGCTGCAAGTACAGCGCAGCTGCCTGCCCAGCCCCACGCCGATGCCGGCCAATCGAGCACATGGGCGGTCAGGGCGACGAGAACCAGAGCGGCCAGCTGCACGCCCAGCAGGCGAAGCACTTGCATGTCAGTGCCCGGAAACGGCGGCCTGCGCCACGGCGCTGGCGGGGGTGTTGTCACCGGTGCCGGCCTGATCGCGGATATCCTGCTCGGCGTCCTTGTTCAGCACCACGATGCTGATACGCCGGTTGACAGGGTTGTAGATGTTCTTGGTGTCGAGCGGGATTTCCGAGGCAAAGCCATTCACCCGCAATACCTTGTCCTCACCCAACCCGCCGAACACCAGCTCCCGGCGCGAAGCATTGGCACGATCAGCGGACAACTCCCAGTTCGAGAAACCGCGCAGCCCGGAGGCGAACTGCTGCGCATCGGTATGCCCGGACAGCGAGACCGTGTTCGGCACTTCGTTCAGCAACTGGGCGATCTCGTGCAGCACATCCTTGGCATAGCTTTCCATCTCGCTGCTGCCGGACTTGAACATCGGCCGGCTCTGCGCATCGACGATCTGGATGCGCAGGCCCTCGGCAACCATGTCGAGCCGCAGTTGGCTCTTGAATTCCTTGAGACGGGTATTGTCGCGCGCCTTGTCGTTCATGATCGCTTCGAACTTGCGCTTGAGTTCGGACAGCCGCTTGCGATCGTGCGCGATCTCGGTTTCTTCAGCGCCGCCCTTCTTCATCTGACCAGCATCCTGGGTCAGATCCTTGCCGCCGCCCTTGATCAGCGATTCGGCTGCACCTGCGCCTTCGCCACCGCTCGACGACACCTTGAGCGGATTGTTGAAGTAGTCGGAAATGCCCTTGAGATTGCCCTTGGACACAGAGCCCAACAGCCACATCAGCAGGAAGAACGCCATCATCGCAGTCACGAAGTCGGCATAGGCGATCTTCCAGGCGCCACCGTGATGGCCATGGCCACCCTTCTTGACCCGCTTGACGACTATGGGGCGTTGGGAATCGTCGCTCATGCTGGCACCGGCTCGCGCTTACTTGTTCTTGGCATTCTTGACGAAGTCTTCCAGTTCCTTGAACGACGGGCGATCAGCGGAACCGAGCGCCTTGCGGCCGAACTCCACCGCCACTTGCGGCGCATAGCCGTTCAGGCTGGCCAGCAGCGTGACCTTGATGGCATTGAACGCCATGCTGTTCTCGGCGGCCTTGTTCTCCAGAATGACGGCGAGCGGGCCGACAAAGCCATAAGCCAGCCAGATCCCCATGAAGGTCCCAACGAGCGCAGCACCGATCAGGCCACCGAGTTCGGACGGCGGCAGATGCAGCGAGCCCATGGTGTGCACCACCCCCATCACGGCAGCGACGATACCGAAGGCCGGCAGACCATCGGCCAGCTTGGAAACAGCACTGGCCGGAACCGCCTCCTCGTGATGATGGGCATCGAGCTCGACATCCATCAGGTTCTCGATCTCGAAGGCATTGAGGTTGCCGCCGACCATCAGCCGCAGGTAGTCGGTCATGAACTCGACCAGGTGGTGGTCGTGCGCAATCTTGGGGTACTTGGAAAACAAGGGGCTGTTGTGCGGATCCTCGACGTCGCCCTCGATCGACATCAGGCCTTCCTTGCGCACCTTGGACAGGATCTCGAACATCAGCGCAAAGAGGTCCATGTAGAACGCCTTGCCGTACTTCGAGCCCTTGAACACGGACGGCATCGCCTTCAGCACCGCTTTCAGCGGCTTGCCGCCATAGCCGGCGATCATGGCACCGAGTGCACCACCGAAGATGATGACGATTTCCGAGGGCTGCCACAGCACGCCCAGGTGCCCACCGTGGAATGCGTATGCGCCGAGGATACACGCGCACATAAAGACGTAGCCGATGATGACGAACATGGGCGAGGCGGACCTGTCTTGTTTTTATCGGGAGCAAGGCGGCAAAAATTGCCGCCTCTCAGGCATCTTAGTGGCTGGGGCGGGGACGAACAACTTTCACCACAGTGTCTGCTGCATCGACGCAGCACGCACCGGCCCGAAACTGCGGCGATGCAGCGGGCAAGGGCCAAGCCGGGCCAGTGCCTCCAGGTGCGCCGCGGTCGGGTAGCCCTTGTGCTGGGCAAAGCCATAGCCAGGGTATTGCAGCTCCATCTCGTGTGCTTCGCGATCCCGCGCAACCTTGGCGAGGATGGATGCCGCCGAGATGGCCTGTACGGTGGCATCGCCCTTGACGATGGTCTCGACCGGGATGGTCAACCGTGGTGGGCGATTGCCATCGACCAGTGCCTTGGAAGGCGCCACCGACAGCGCTTCAACCGCGCGCTTCATCGCCAGCAGCGTCGCCTGCAGGATATTGATCGCATCGATTTCGCTGGCGCTGGCGCTGGCGATGGCCCAGGCCGTGGCCCGTAGCTGGATTTCGCCGAACAGCCTTTCGCGCTGCGCCGCGCTCAGCTTCTTGGAATCGTTGAGCCCGGCTATGCCGTGCGTATCGGGTAGGATCACTGCGGCGGCGTAGACCGAGCCGGCCAATGGGCCACGGCCCGCCTCGTCGACGCCGCAGACGATCATGCGCCGCGCCCCTGCAGCAGCTGTACGATCACGTCGGCCGCTCGCTCTGCGCCGCCGCAACGCAGGCTCTCGTGCAGTTCGGTGAAACGCGCGGCCAGCGCGGCGCTCGCTTCCTTGTTCTCGATGAACTCGATCAACTGGCTGGAGAGCTTGTCCGGCGTGGCATCGTGCTGCAGCAGCTCGGGCACGACTTTTTCGCCAGCCAGCACATTGGGCAGGCTGACGTATGGGATCTTCAGCTTGCGCTTGACGATCCAGTAGGTCAGCCGGCTGATGCGATAGGTGACCACCGTCGGGCGCTTGGCCAGCATCGCCTCCAGGGCAGCGGTACCGGAGGCAACCAGAATGGCGTCGGCGGCCATCATCGCCTCGTGGGCGTGGCCGAACATCAGGCGGAAAGGCAACTCTCCGGCATCCAGCCGCCAGATCGTTTCCTCGAACAGCTTGCGTGTCTCACGAGTGACCAGCGGCACCAGGAAGCGTGCTTCCGGGTATCGCTCATGCAGCTTCTTCGCCGTCTCCACGAAGAGCTCGGCATGCATTTCCAGCTCGCTGACGCGGCTACCCGGCAGCAGAGCGAACACCAAACCGGCCTTGGGTAGATCGAGCAGCTCACGAATTGCGTCGCGATCCGGTGCCAGCGGAAACTGGTCGGCCAACGGGTGCCCGACATAAGTGGCAGCAATCCGCGCATCGCGATAGATGGCCGCCTCAAACGGAAACAGCAGCAGCACATGCGATGCAGCGCGACCGATCTTCTTCAACCGCTCCATGCGCCAAGCCCAGACCGAGGGGCTGACATAGTGCATGGTGGTCATCCCCGCCTCGCGCGCCGCCCGCTCGAGACCGAGATTGAAATCTGGCGCGTCGATGCCGATCACGAGATCCGGGCGCTCCTCGCGGATGGCGCGCTTGAGCTTGCGGCGAATACCCAGCAGCTCCGGCAAGTGCTTCAGCACTTCCAGATAGCCGCGCACCGCCAGCTTTTCCATCGGCACCAGGCTATGCGCGCCGGCTGCCTTCATCTTGGGACCGGCGATGCCGGCGAAGCGCGCTTCCGGCAACCGTGCCTTGACGGCGCGGATCAGGTCGGCACCCAGCAAGTCACCCGAGGCTTCCCCTGCAACAATGGCGAGACGGGGCCCCTGCCCGCCCGGCGCAAACAGTTTTTCGCTCATCGTGTAGCTGTTGTTCTTATCGAATGATGCCGCGCTGGCTCAGCGCGAAGAAATCGGCGAACGGCTGCAGCTCTGGCTGCTCATCCACGCGAGCCTCGATCTGGGCGCGCGCGTCGTCGTACGACAGACCTTCCCGGTAGAGCTGCTTGTAAGCACGCTTGACGTTGCTGATGGCGTCGGTGGTGAAGCCGCGACGCTTCAAGCCTTCGCTGTTGATGCCGCGCGCTACGGCCCGGTTGCCTTCGCAGATCACGAACGGTGGCAGGTCCTGGACGATGATGGAGCCGCCCCCCGCCATTGCGTGCGCGCCGATGGTGCAAAACTGGTGGATGGCGGAGAGCCCGCCGAGGATCGCCCAGTCGCCCACGTTCACATGCCCACCCAGTGTTACCGAATTGGCGAAGATGGTATGGCTGCCGATATTGCAATCGTGGCCGACGTGCGCATAGGCCATGAACCAGTTGTCATCACCGATGTGGGTGACACCCTGATCCTGCACGGTACCGGTCGACAGCGTGATGTTCTGGAAAAAGGTATTGCCGTTGCCAATCACAAGGCTAGTCGGCTCGCCGGCATACTTCTTGTCCTGTGGCGCGCAGCCGATATGACTGCCGGCATGGAAGGTGTTGCGCTCGCCGATCTCGGTGATACCGTCGATCACGACATGCGCAGCCACCTTGGTGCCGGCACCGATACGGACACCGGCGCCGACGACGGCGTAAGGTCCGATCTCGATGTCGTCTGCCAGCTCCGCCTTCAAATCGACCAGCGCGGTGGGATGGATATTGGCCATATGCCCCCTGGAACGATCGATCAGGCCGGGTTGAGCTGGCGCTCGGCGCACAGCAGGTCGGCTTCGGCAGCGAGCTCGTCGCCAACGAAAGCCTGGGCCTTGTATTTACCGATTCCGCGCTTCTGCGTGACGATCTCGACGCACAGGGTCAGCGTATCGCCCGGCACCACCTGGCGCTTGAAACGGCAGTTGTCGATACCGGCAAACAGGTAGAGCGTGCCGCTATCGCCGCTCTTGCCACTGCTCTTGAACGCCAATACGCCAGCAGCCTGGGCCAGCGCCTCAATGATCAGCACGCCTGGCATCACCGGGTATTGCGGGAAATGCCCCGGGAAGAACGGTTCGTTGATCGTGACGTTCTTGATCGCCTTGATCGACTTGCCCTCTTCCAGCTCGATCACCTTGTCGACCAGCAGGAACGGGTATCGGTGCGGCAACAGCTTGACGATATCGTTGATGTTCAAAATGCTCATTCTGCTTCCCCTGCCGCCACGTCGCGCGCGGCCAGTTGTTTTTCGAGTTGTTTGACGCGATCAGCCAGTTCATCCAGATGCCGCAACTGCGCCGCATTCTTCAGCCAGTCGCCGTGTCCCTGCATTGGATAGGAGCCGGAATAAGCTCCCGGCTGGCGTATGGTCTTGGCCACCAACGTGCCACCGAGGATGGTCACGCCGTCGCAGATGTCGAGATGGCCGCTAATCATCGCCGCTCCGCCGATCTGGCAGCGCGCACCGATCCGGGTGGAGCCAGCGATCCCGACACAGGCAGCAATCGCCGTATGCTCGCCGATCACCACGTTGTGCGCCACCTGGATCAGGTTATCGAGCCGCGCGCCACGCCGAATTACCGTATCGTCGAGCGCACCGCGATCCACCGTGGTATTGGCACCGATCTCGACGTCATCCTCGATGATCACCTTGCCAATTTGCGGAATTTTTTCCCAGCGATCGCCAGCCCAAGCATTGCCGAAGCCATCGGAGCCGATCACCGCGCCTGGATGCAATATCACCCGCGCCCCGATCCGGCAACTTGCTGCAACGGTGACATGCGGATGGATCAATGTCTCTTCGCCGACCTCTGCATCTCGACCGATGAATACGTTGGCTTGCAGCACGCAGTGTTCACCGATCGTCGCACCGGCTTCGATCACCACACCGGGCCCAAGCTGTGCAGTGGCAGCAACGCGCGCCTCCGGCGAAACCACCGCGGATGCATGAATGCCAGGCACTCGCGCAGGTAGTGGATGCAGCAAGCGGGCTGCGCGGGCATAAGCCAAGTAGGGATCGGCGAGCGCGATACACGGCTTGCCAAGCTGCGATACAGCCTCGGGCCGGGCCAGCAATGCAGCAGCTGCACTCTGGCTCGCAGCGGTAATGAAGCGTTTTTGCGCCACGAAGCTCAGGCTATCGGCACCCGCCTGTTCCAGACTCGATACGCGACCGATCTCGACATCGGTACCGATCAGTTCTCCACCCAGCTGGGTCGCCAGTTCAGACAGACGCATCGCACGCTCACTTGTCGGACAGCAGCTTCAGCACCTTGTCGGTGATGTCAATCTTGGGCGTGCGAAACGCCGCCTCCTGCAGCACGAGATCATATTTCTCGCTATTGGCAATCTGCTGGATGGCGTTGTTCACCCGCTCCTGCAAGCCAGCAAGTTCCTCATTGCGGCGCGTGTTGAGATCTTCATTCAGCTCGCGCTGCATCCGCAGGAAATCTTGGTTGAGCCGAACCAGCTCGCGCTCCTTGGCCTTGCGGTCCGCCTCCTGCATCTGGCTCTTGTCCAGCGTTTGCTGCAGTGCCTTGCCCTGTGCCGAGACCTTCTGCAAATCCTGGCGACGCAGTTCGAATTCCTTCTCCAGGCGCTTGGCTGCGCGCACGGCCGGTGCCGATTCACGCAGGATGCGCTCGGTATCGACAAAGCCGATCTTCATTTCCGCCGCTGCCCAGCCGGACCAGAACAAGCACAACAAGGCCAGTATCGATGCAAAACGCGCTTTCATCATGTCACCCTGCTTTAAACAGCAACTGCCTTAGAACACATTACCAAGCTGGAACTGGAAGCTTTCGAGCCTATCACCTTCCTGTTCATTGAACGGTTTGGCATAGGAAAGCTTGATCGGGCCAATCGGCGAAATCCAGGTAAAGGCCATCCCCGCGGAGTATCGGAGCTCTGCAAAATCGACGTCGTGACCGGTGCCCCAGACTGCACCGGCATCTGCGAACAAGCTGAGCCGAGTGGATTTATCATCCTTCATTCCCGGGATAGGGAACAGCAACTCAACGTTATTGACCAGTTTTTTGTTTCCGCCAATACCGTCGCCATTCTCGTCCTTTGGACCAACCGTGCCGAACTTATAGCCACGGATCGATGTTACACCGCCGGCATAATAATTCTTGTAGAACGGGAACTCGCTGTCGTTGTATTGATCACCCCAGCCAATATCGAGATTCCACATCAAGCTGGTGGTATTCCAGATGGGAATGAACAGCTGATTGGAGAAATTGATCTTGTAAAAATCCAAGTCCGAGCCAGGAATCGTGACCTCGCCACCAATGCTCGTCTGCATGCCGCGGGTGGGATAAGCAGCGCTGTCTCGAGTATCACGCCCCCAGGATAGAGTGGTCGTGAACGTGGTGTTGACTTCGCCATTTCGGCCAATGAAATCCAGTACCCGGTCCGGCGACTCAGATGTGGTTTGGAGCTTCAAATGCTCTGCAGCCAAGCCAAAATTGATTCGATTCGTTTCCGAGGTTGGAATGCCAAATCGGACACTGCCTCCATAGGAAGAGGTCGAATAATCGCCGATATCGAGCTCGGAAGGATCGGTATCGCGTCGATACAGGTTATACCCGACAGAAATACCGTCCGGTGTCATGTACGGCTCTTGAAGAGAAAACGAGTAAACCTTGTTCGCACTGCTGTTGTTGAACTCGGCAGAAAACTGTTTGCCAGACCCCAAGAAATTGCTTTGCGACAAGGAGAGTACGAAAATAATCCCTTCGGATTGGCCGTAGCCGGCACCGATATTGAAATTACCCGTCTTTTTTTCCGCTACACGCACATTGACGTCGACTTGATCCGATGCTTCGGAAACAGGGGCCGTATCGACTGTTACTTCGGAGAAATAATCCAACTGATCCAGACGCTGCTTCGAGCGCTTGATCTTGCTGCCGTCGTACTGCGCTGACTCAAGCTGGCGCAGCTCCCGCCGGATGACTTCATCACGAGTCAAATTATTGCCAATGATATTGACGCGTCGCACATAAACCTTGCGACCCGGATCCACGTACACGTTAAACGCTGCAGTACGACTTTCTTTATCGATTTGAGGAACCGCATTCACATTGGCGAACGCATATCCTTCGACACCGAGGCGCTCTGAAATTGCAGCAGTGGATCGATTCAGCTTTTGTCTGGAGAAGACTTCGCCGCTCTTCAATTCAATCAGACGAGACAGCTCGTCCGGCGCCACCACGGTATCGCCAACCAGCTTCACGTCACTGACCTTGTACTGCTGACCTTCGGTGATATTGATGGTTAAATATACCGCCTCACGATCTTCGGACAGGGCAACCTGTGTCGAATCGACGCTGAATTCGAGATAGCCACGATCGAGGTAAAAGGAGCGCAACGCCTCCAGATCGGCCTGCAATTTCGGCTTGGAATACTGGTCGCTGCGGGTGTACCAAGTCATCCAGTTCGGGGTGGTCAACGACAATTGTTCGATCAGATCATCTTCGTCGAAGGCCTTGGCACCGACGATATTGATACGCTGGATGCGCGCTACATCACCTTCGGAAATATCGAACTGCACACCGACGCGATTACGCTCGAGCTTGGTGATCTGGGTCTTGATGATGACGGAGTAGCGGCCTCTGCCGTAATACTGCTGCTTCAGTTCGTTGACAGCAGCATCAAGCACGCCTTGTTCGAAGATACGGCCTTCCGCGAAGTTCTGCGTGCGCAGCGCTTGGCGGATCTGGTCCTTCTCCAGCAGTTTGGAGCCATTGATGTTGATCTGTGCAATCGTCGGCCGCTCGTCTACGGTCACGATCAGCGTGCCGCCATCGCGCTCGACACGCACGTCGTTGAAAAAGCCGGTAGCGAACAGTGCCTTGATGGCCTCGCTGGCGCGGGTGTCGTCCACCGTTTCGCCGACCTTGACCGGCAGGTAGTTGAAGACCGTTCCCAGGTCCGTGCGCTGCAGACCTTCGACACGGATGTCGCGCACCACGAAGGCATCGAATGCCCAGGCCGCAGAGAGGGGGGAGCCGAGCGCGGCAGCAAGCAGCAGATGGAGCGGTTTCAGTTTCATGGTGTCGGATCGGTTGGCCGGTTCAGCCTGGGACGAAGCGATTGAAGTCGTTGAACAGCGCCAAAGCCATCAGCGCCAGCAATAAGACAAGTCCGATGCGTTGACCGATTTCCTCAACGCGGGCGGGGACCGGACGGCCGGTCAAAAGCTCGGCGGTATGATACAGCAAATGCCCGCCATCCAGCACCGGCACTGGTAGCAGGTTCAGCACCGCGAGGCTGAGGCTGATCAGCGCGAGATAGTCTAGGTAGGTGGTCCAGCCCGCCTCGGCACTCTGCCCGGCATATACGGCGATGGTGACCGGCCCGCTGATCTGGTCCAGCGGCGCTTGGCCGATCAGCATCCTGCCGAACATCACCAAGGTAATGCGCGCATAAGTCCATGCCTTATCAAGGCCTTGCCCCAGTGCGTCGACCAAATCGTACTGCAGGCGGAAGCGCTGTGCTTCCCACGCTGCTTCGTTCACCGCTGGGGCCACCCCCAACCGGCCGACCGGCTTGCCAGCGACTTGCGTGCGCTCCGGTGTGACAGCCAGCTCGACCAGCTTGTCGCCACGCCGCACGGTGATATTCACGCGCTGGTCCGCCGCTGCACTCACCAAGGACTGGAACATCGACCAGGACTGCAATGGCACGCCATTGAAGGCGACGAGATCATCGTGCAATTGCATGCCGGCTTTGGCTGCTGCGCTTCCCGGCACGATCTGCGCCACGCGCAGCATCATCGGCACGGGGCTCAGCCCGAGTCGGCTCAAGAGCTGCGGATCGATGTCGCGCACGGCCACCGACGGCAGCGCGATGATGCGCTCGCCTTCACCCTCGCGGCGAACGGTTACCGACACTGGCCCATCACCGCCAGCTTCGTCGATCAGCGCGATGAACAACCGATCCCAGCTGGCGATGTTCGCCTCGCCGACTCGGAGGATCTCGTCGCCACTACGCATGCCGGCCAGTGCAGCCGGGCTGCCGGGCTTAATTTCGCTGGCGATGGGGCGCAAGGCATCGACGCCCCAGGCGCCCAATCCCCAGTACAGCCCGCAGGCGAGAATCAGGTTTGCGACCGGCCCGGCCACCACTACAGCCATCTTCTTCAGCGGATGCTGCCGATTGAAGGCACGAGCCAGTTCGGCAGCGGGGACAGCGGCCTCGCGCTCGTCCAGCATGCGCACATAGCCACCCAGCGGCAGCAATGCCAGCTGCCAAGTCGTGTCGCCACGCTGCCATTTAACCAGCGGCTTGCCGAAGCCGATCGAGAAGGTGAGCACCTTCACGCCGCAACGCTTGGCCACCCAGTAGTGACCGTACTCGTGGATGGTGACCAGCACCCCCAGTGTGACAACGAAGGCCAGCAAGGTCAGCATGGCACACCCTCGCGGGCCAGCCAGGCCGTGGCGGATTCGCGTGCGGCCGCGTCGGCCTGCATCAGCGCTTCCAGGCTGTCAGCCGGCAAGCCGGCGAGCGCGCCGAGCACCGATTCGTTCAGCGCAGCGATGCCGGGGAAGGACAGACGGCGATCCAGAAAAGCCGCCACGGCGACCTCATTGGCGGCGTTGAGCACGGCGGTGGCTGCGCCGCCCGCCTCCAGCGCCTCAAAAGCCAGCCGCAGGCAAGGGAAGCGTGCCAGATCCGGCGCTTCGAAATCGAGCCGGCCGACGCTGAAGAGGTCCAGCGATTTCACGCCGGCGTCCACCCGTTCCGGATAGGCCATGCCGTAGGCAATCGGCGTACGCATGTCCGGTGTGCCCAATTGCGCCAGCACCGAGCCATCGGCGTATTCGACCATTGAATGGACGATGCTCTGCGGATGGACCACGACCGCAATTTCGCTGGGCGGCGCATTGAACAACCAGCGCGCCTCGATCACTTCCAGCCCCTTGTTCATCAGGCTGGCCGAATCGACCGAAATCTTGCGCCCCATCGCCCAATTCGGATGCTTGACCGCTTCCTCGGGGGTGATGGCAGCGAAGGTTTCGGCCGCGCGGGTACGGAATGGGCCGCCCGAGGCTGTCAGGATGATGCGTTTGACACCGACGTCGGCCAGCGTCTGCCCGTACGGATGCTCGCGATGCGCGCGCGGCAGCACCTGGTAGATGGCATTGTGTTCGCTGTCGATCGGCAGCAGCTCAGCGCCGCTGGCATTGATCGCATCCATGAACAGCCGGCCGGCCAGCACCAGCGTCTCCTTGTTGGCCAGCAGTACCCGCTTGCCAGCTCGCGCCGCGGCCAGGGTCGGACGCATGCCGGCCGCGCCGACAATGGCGGCCATCACCGCATCGACTTCGGGCGCCGTCGACACCGCTTCCAGCGCCGCGGCGCCGCACAGCACCTCGGTCTCGCTGCCGGCCAGCTTGAGCTCGCGCGCCAGTCGATCGGCCGATGCTTCATCAAGCACCACCACGTAGCGTGGCCGGAACTGCAGCGCCTGCGCCAGCAGCTTGTCGATCTGGCTGGCACCGGTCAGCGCGTACACACGATAGCGCTCAGGATAACGGGCAACGACATCGAGCGTATTTACGCCGATGCTGCCGGTGGCACCGAGCACGGTCAGGGTCTGGATGGGGGGCATGGAGCGATCCGGGAAACTAGAGCGGCAGCCAGTAGATGACCGGCAAGGCCAGCGGCAGCAACGCAATCAGGCTATCGATACGGTCGAGTACGCCGCCGTGCCCCGGCAGCAGGTTGCTCGAATCCTTGAGGCCAGCCTGCCGCTTGAACAGCGACTCGACCAGATCGCCAACGATGGAAACAGCCAGCAACAGCCAGCCTGCCAGCAACATGGCCCACCAGGAGAAGTCGGCAAACACCGCAAGCACCAGCGCATAGATCGACACGCCCAGCCATGCGCCTGCGACGCCTTCCCAGGTTTTGCCTGGGCTGATGGCGGGTGCGAGCTTGTGTCGACCGAACGCCTTGCCGGCAAAGTAGGCCGCGGTATCGGCAACCCAGGCAATGGCAAACACTGCCAATACGCCCCAGGGACCGACTGCGCCGCGTAGCGCGATCAACGCAAGGCCGGCCGCCAAAAGCAGCAGAAAGCCGATAGGCAGGCCACGCGCCAGCGTCTGCGCCAGCGGCCAGCGCCAGCGCAGCCAAGCCGGAGCGACCAGCAGCCAGAACAGCGCCCCGGCCAGTACCAATGGCCACCATGGCGCGTCGTACAGCAGGAACTGCCCGGGTGCCAACACGACGATCGCGCCAGCAACGAGCAGCGGCAACAACAACGTCAGGCCGGCCTTCAGACCGCACAGGCGGCTCCATTCCCATGCCGCCAGGCCGCAAACCAGCGCCGAGAACAGCACCCAGCCCGAATATGGCAACAGGAACAACGCCGCCAACACCAGCGGCAGCAGCGCAACAGCAGTCAGGACGCGGGCCTTTAGCATCCGCTGGCCGCCTGCAATTGCTCGCTGGTGCGACCAAAGCGCCGCTCACGCCCTTGATACCAGGCAATGGCATCGTCGAGCGCTGCCGCATCGAAGTCCGGCCATAGCTTATCGGTGAAATAAAGCTCGGTATACGCGAGCTGCCACAGCAGGAAATTGCTGATGCGCTGCTCGCCACCGGTGCGGATGAACAGATCCGGTTCCGGCGCATAATGCATGGCGAGATAGGGCGCGATATCGTCTTCGCTCACCTGCCCTGCTTTGTCCGGCTGGATCGCGAGCAAGCGATTGACCGCATTGAGCGCATCCCAGCGGCCACCATAATCGGCGGCAATCGACAGCGTGAGGCCCGCGTTGTCCGCAGTGCGTGCCTCCGCTGCCTCGATCAGTGCAACGAGCTCGGGCACGAACTTGCTGCGATCGCCGACGATCTTCAGGCGGATGCCACGTTCGTGCATGCGGTCGATCTCGGTACCCAGCACCTTGAGGAACAAGCCCATCAGGAACGAGACCTCGTCAGCCGGGCGACGCCAGTTTTCGCTGCTGAAGGCGAACACCGTGAGATAGCGCACACCAATGGCATCGCAACGCTTCACGGTGTCCCGCAGTGCGTCGACGCCCTTCTTGTGGCCGAACACGCGCGGCATCATGCGTTGCTTGGCCCAGCGCCCGTTGCCATCCATGATGACCGCGATGTGCTGGGGCACGCTCGGCACCGCCTCGGGCACCTCGCGCGTGGAACTGCGGAAGATCGCCACGGCGCGTTCCTTAAACGGTCATCAGCTCTTTTTCTTTCTCGGCGAGCAGCTTGTCGATATCGGCGATGTAGCGGTCGGTCAGCTTCTGGACATCGTCCTGGCCACGACGCTCGTCGTCCTCGGAGATTTCCTTGTCTTTCAAGAGGCGCTTGAGCTGATCGTTGGCATCGCGGCGCACGTTGCGCACCGCCACGCGGGCATCTTCGGCCTCGCCACGGACGACCTTGGTCAGGTCCTTGCGGCGTTCCTCGGTCAGCATCGGCATCGGCACGCGGATCACGTCGCCATTGGTGGCCGGATTCAGGCCCAAGTCCGAATCACGGATGGCCTTTTCCACCTTGGCGACCATCGGCTTTTCCCATGGCTGCACGCCGATGGTGCGTGAATCGATCAGATTGACCGCAGCCACTTGGCTGATCGGGGTGGGACTGCCCCAATAATCGACCATCACATGATCCAGGAGGCCGGTATGCGCACGGCCGGTACGCACCTTGGCGAGGTTGGCCTTCAGGGTCTCGACCGACCGTTGCATCTTGGCGTCGGTGGTCTGTTTGATCTCGGCGGTCATGACTAAATCCTTTTGCTACGAAAACAAACAGGCGGGGATGCCGCCTGTTCTTGCAATGCTTGCGGACGACTGGCGATGGACTGCGTCGCGAATTCAGCAGTGTACCAGCGTGCCTTCGTCTTCCCCAAGTACGACGCGCTTGAGCGCGCCTTGCTTGAAGATGCTGAAGACGGCGATGTTCATCTTCTGATCGCGGCACAGCGCAAAGGCCGTGGCGTCCATTACCTTCAGGTTGCGGCCGATGGCCTCGTCGAAGGTGACGGTCTGGTAGCGCACTGCATCCGGATTCTTCTTGGGATCGTCGGTATACACGCCATCGACCTTGGTGGCCTTGAGCACGATGTCCGCACCCACTTCCATGCCACGCAGCGCGGCGGCGGTATCGGTGGTGAAGAACGGGTTGCCGGTACCGGCGCCGAAGATCACGACCTTGTTCTCTTCGAGGTAGCGAATGGCCTTGCCGCGCACATAAGGCTCGGCAACTTGCTGGATGGTCAAGGCCGATTGCACGCGAGAGACGATACCGGCGTGGCGCATCGCATCCTGCAGCGCCAGCGCGTTCATCACGGTGGCGAGCATGCCCATGTAGTCGGCCGTGGCGCGGTCCATGCCGGCGGCGGCCGGCGCAACGCCGCGGAAGATATTGCCTCCACCGATGACAACGCCGACCTGCACCCCTAGGTCGACCACGTCCTTCACTTCGCCGACGATACGTTCGATCGTGGCGCGGTTGATGCCATAGCTATCCTCGCCCATCAGGGCCTCGCCGGAGAGTTTCAGCAGGATGCGCTTGTACTTGGGTGCCTGGCTCATGCGGATTTCCTTATCGATAGGGACTCTGGGCGTAGAAACGCCGCGCGTTGCCGCGCGGCGTGTTGCGGGGGATGAACGGCCCCGCTGGGCCGTTTGATACGGTTACAGCTTGGCGGCCGCTGCCACTTCGGCAGCATAATCGACCACGGCCTTTTCGATGCCTTCGCCGACCACGATCAGGGCAAAGCGATTCACCGCGGCGGACTTCGACTTCAGCAGTTGCTCGATGGTCTGCTTGCCGTCTTCGGCCTTGACGAACACCTGGCTCAGCAGCGTCACTTCCTTCAGGAACTTGTTTACGGTGCCTTCGGCGATCTTGTCCAGCATCTCGCCCGACTTGCCGGATTCCTTGGCACGCTCGATGGCGACGCGGCGCTCGGTTTCGATCAGCTCGGCATCAACGCCCGAAGCGTCGAGGGCCTTGGGCTTGCTGGCAGCGATGTGCATAGCCAGATCCTTGCCCAGTTGCTCGTCGCCACCGGTGTAGTCGATCAGCACGCCCAGCTTGGCGCCGTGCAGGTACGAAGCCAGCTGACCTTCGGTGGTGTAGCGCTCGAAGCGGCGCAGCGTCATGTTCTCGCCCAGCTTGGCGATGGCCGCCTTGCGCACGTCCTCGACGGTTTCGCCCGAATCGGTGGCGCAGCCGGCCAGCGCTTCGATGTTGGCCGGGTTGTGCACGGCAACAGCCTTGGCGGCAGCCTTGGCCAGCGCGACGAAGGTTTCGTCCTTGCCGACGAAGTCGGTTTCACAGTTCACTTCAACGATGGCGCCCAGCTTCTTGTCATCGCTGATATAGGCAACAACCACGCCTTCGGCGGCGGTACGGCCAGCCATCTTGGAAGCCTTGTTGCCCGACTTGATGCGCAGCAGCTCTTCGGCCTTCTTGACGTCGCCGTCCGATTCCACCAGTGCCTTCTTGCACTCCATCATGCCAAGGCCGGTCATTTCGCGCAGCTCGGCAACCATCTTTGCGGTGATTTCCGCCATGGTGTTCTCCTGAATTCTGGGATTTTACGATTACGAAAAAGGGGCCTCGAATGCCCCTTTTTCGCTGAATGCTAACCGCGAACGATTACGCCTGGACTTCAGCAGCCGCTTCGACGATTTCGGTCACAGCCTGGTTGCGGCCTTCCAGTACAGCGTCGGCCACGGCACGGGCATACAGGCGGATGGCGCGCGACGAATCGTCGTTGCCCGGGATCACGTAGTCGATGCCTTGCGGGTCGTTGTTGGTATCGACCACGCCGATGACCGGGATGCCGAGCTTCTTGGCTTCGACCACGGTGCCGTGCTGGTAGCCGGTATCGATGATGAAGATGGCGTCCGGCAGGCCCTTCATGTCCTTGATGCCGCCGAGCGAGCGCTCAAGCTTCTCGACTTCGCGGGTGATGTCCAGCAGTTCCTTCTTGCCGTAGCCGCTGTTTTCATCAGCCAGCACGGCTTGCAGTTCTTCCAGGCGCTTGATCGATTGCTTGACCGTCTTGAAGTTGGTCAGCATGCCGCCGAGCCAACGATGCGAGACGAACGGAGCGCCGGCGCGTTGTGCTTCTTCAGCGACGATTTCGCGGGCCTGGCGCTTGGTACCGACAAACAGCACCGAACCCTTGTTGGCCGACAGGCGACGCACGTACTTCAGCGCGTCTTCAAGCAGCGGCAGGGTCTTTTCCAGATTGATGATGTGGATCTTGTTGCGAGCGCCGAAGATGAATTGACCCATCTTCGGGTGCCAGTAACGGGTTTGGTGGCCGAAGTGAACACCGGCCTCGAGCATTTCGCGCATGCTGATCGACATGACTTTTTTCCTAACTAAGGGTTATGGCCTACCGTTCGCGCGACACCCTGCATCAAGCAGGGCACCCTTAAGGGCGAACCGGGAAGATTTCCGCGACTTGCGGAACGTGCAAGTATAGCGTGCAAGCGCAGTCGACCACAAGCCGTGTCAGAGATTGCGGCAAGCAGGTGCCCTGAATGCCGCGCACAGGCTGGCCAGTCTGGCCTCGGCTTCGCGCTGGCCGGCTGCATCGCCCAGAGCCTGCTGCACCCGCACCAGCAGCGCAAAATCGTCGGCAAGGAACATGGATTCTGCCAGTTGCTTGTCAATGGTGATCGCCTGCAGCAGCGAGATGCGCGCCGTTGTGGCATCACCGTCGTTGAGCAACAGCTCGGCCTGCAAACGAAGAGCGTGCGCCCGCTCGGCCGCCGGAGCCACTTCGCCCAGCACCAGTACTGCAGCGACGCGCTGTGCGGCCAGTGCCGGATCGCGCTGCAGGTTCAAGCGAGCCTCAAGATTATCGAGCTGGGCCGACACAGCGCAGGGCGCGGCACACAGCGCCCGTGCCTGCGCCAGCCGGGCATCGGCCTCTGGTGGTGCCGAAACTGCCAGCAATGCCAATTGATAGGCCGCACGCGTGCGCAGCGGCGCCGGGAACAAAGCCTGCTCCGGCATGCCGAGCAGCACATTGCGCGCCGCAGCGGTTTCGCCTTGACGGGAAAAAGCCTGGGCCAAGCCCAACCTGGCCTCGCCCTGCCCTGGCCAATGATCGATGCTGCGATAGGCTTCGAACGCCACCTGCCACGATGCAGCAGCATCGGCATACCGTTCGCCCTGCCAGGCGCGCTGCGCTGCTTTCATCGCCGATTCGGCGGTGGCGAGACGCGGCGGTGGCGTCACCTTGGGTTCGCTGGCACAGGCAGTGAGCAACAGGGCCACCACAATAATCAGGCTGCGCATCGCCCTACTCCCGGCTCGCGGCGACCGGCGCCGAGGCATCGTTGGGCGTGAGCCACAGTTTGAGCGGCCAGCTGCGGCTGGCGCCGTCGAGCACATCGTTGCCGGTACTGACAAGATCATCGGCATTGCGCACCAGCGACGGCAGGCGCGGCGCGGCCTCGTCCACCGCCTTGCGCGCGGTGGTCGCGGCGGCGCGCGCTTCGCTGGCGGCGCCTTGCGCTTCCTTCAGGGTGCCATCGAGCTTGTCCATCACGCCGGGCAGCTTGCCTTCGACTTCGGCAGCGATCCGTTCGGTGCGCTGCAAGGTGCCCTGCAATTGCGCCACGGCCTGCGGCACCTGTTCGCCGGACAGCTTGTCCAGGTTGGCCAGCAGTTGGTCGATGGCGGCGCGCGTGGTGCTGAGTTCCTCGGTCAGCTTGCGCACATTGGCTACCGTGCCACGCAGGTCGCCTTGTGGATCATTCAGGTAGTCAAGCGTGCTCTGCACCGAATCGATCACCGGGATGGTGCGCTGGCGCAGGTCGAGGGCGATTTCCGACAGCCCGAGCGTTGGCGCGTAGGTGAGCTTGGCGCCATCCTCCACCGGCTTGGCATTGGGGCTGCCACCGGCGATCTCGATGTAATGGTCGCCGATCAAGCCTTCCTGCTGCATCAGCGCAGTCGAATCGGGCTTGATCCATTTCATGTGGCGCTCCTCGATCAGGAGCTCGACATCGACCTTGGCCTGATCATTCAGCGCCACCCGGTCGACCACGCCGATCTTGAAACCCGACAGCCGCACCTGCATGCCGGCGACCATGCCGTTGCCGTTCTCGGCCACGAAGTGCAGCCGGTTCTTGGGCACGAAGTAGCCTTGCTTGTAGCCCAGCAGCGCGATCACCACCAGCACCAGCATCAGTGCGCTGCCAACGAAGGCGCCAACGCGCCAGCTCAGCCACTGGAAACGGGGATCGGTGTCCTTAAGCAGTTTCATGTTCGCCCGATACGATGAGTTGCCCGGCCTCGTCCAGCACCAGGCGGCGATAGCCTGCCTCGGCGGGCGGATACGCGGCGGCGACAAAGGTCACCGCTGATTGTGCGATCCGCTCGAACAGCGCGCGGCAAGCCAGGCCCCGACCATACGACAGGAAGCTGATCCAGTCACCATCCACGATCAGGCAATACGGCTTCAACAGTGCCGCCCGCAGCAGCGCCAGCTCACGCTTGTGCTCGCGTGCCAAAGCAGCCGGCAGGCCCTGGCACAGCTTGGCCGCTTCGTCGTCATTGATTCCGACTTCGTCGAACAGCTGCAGCAATTCGGCCTCCAGCAAGCCGAGCGGTTCGGCGTGGTGGTACCAGGCCGGCAAGATCAGGTTCTCCCACACCCGCAGGTTGGCAACCAGACCGCCAGTGCCATCCAGGCTGGCAACGAGGCCCGGCCACACACGCTGTGCCGCGGCGGCCAGCAGGTCGAGCTGGCGCTCGCGTTGGTGCTCGCCAGCCACTTCCAGCCAGTAGCGCTCGCCGAGTTGAACGGCGAATGGCAGATCGAGCGGCAAGGTGTAGTCGGTGTCCGCCATCACCCCACCAGTGACCAGACGAGGTCGATCAGGAATACCGCGATCAGGCCGCGCACCACGGCGCGGGAGGAGGCTTTGGGGATCTCGGTCACATACGGTTTGGCGCGCAGCCCGACCACGCAGGCGACCAACGAGGCCGCCATGCCGAACAACGCGGATTTGCCAAGGCAAGTGAGCACCATGCCAGGGGTCAGCACCCGATCAACCTGCAATAGTTCGTAGCTGACATCGGCTCCGGATGCGAACACCGCGCCGCCGATCTGCACCGAGGTCGCCAGCAGGAAGCCCAGCAGTGCCGAAGCGATGGTCATACCCAGCACGCGCGGCAGGATCAGATAGGCAACAGGGTCGATGCCGAAGCGCATCAAGCTGCGGAGCTCGCCATGGACGCGCATGCTGGCCAGCTCGCTCGCCACCGCCGACGACGAACGCGCGATCAGCACCAGTCCCACCATCAGCGGCGTGATCTCGCGAAAGCTCAACATGGCGAGCAGGCGCTGTGCCGCCTCACGGCTCTGGCCGTACTGGTCGTGCAACTGGCTCACCACGATGCCGCCGAGCGCAAAACCGATCAGCAGCACGATGAAGGCGGCTTCGTTGCCAGTGAAATAGATCTGTTTCAGCAGCACCCGGCGCACCGGCGGGCGGCGCAACTCGAGCAGCGAAGTCAGGACGGTGGGAAGCGGCATGGCCGACAGGAAACGGGGATCAGCGCCGACTATAGCAAAGCGCGCCTATAATCGGCCAAAACTTGCTTACAACCTGCCGCGATGAACCCAACTGCTTTCCTGCTGATCGGCCTGGGTGCCGCCCTGGGTGCCTGGGCGCGCTGGGGGCTCTCCGTGATGCTCAACCCACTGTTTCCCGCACTACCCATGGGCACGCTCGCTGCCAACTGGGTGGGCGGTTACCTGATGGGCATCGCGCTGGGCGTCTTCAGCCTGTGGCAAACGCTACCCGATGAATTCAAGCTGCTGGTCACCACCGGTTTCCTCGGCGGGTTGACCACCTTCTCTACCTTCTCGGCCGAAATCACCACGCTGATGCTGCGCCAGCAGCCGCTATGGGCGCTGGGCGGCATCATGGCCCACGTGGCAGGCTCGCTCACGCTGACCTGGCTGGGATTGCGCACCGTGGACTGGCTCAAGGGCTGAGATCGGTAGCGTCTGGGGCCGTTGCGCGCCGTAACGCCATGCACATGCCGGGTGACTGGAGAAATCCGTCAATCGACCCCATAAACAATTCCGATTAGCCCGGCCCGTACCCGCCGTTTACACTACGGGCCTTTCGCAGACTGACTCTGGAACCACGCCCATGGCCACCAAACACGCCCGCTTGTTGATTCTCGGTTCCGGCCCGGCCGGCTACACCGCCGCCGTCTATGCCGCTCGTGCCAACCTCAAGCCGGTGATGGTCACCGGCTTGGCCCAGGGCGGCCAGCTGATGACCACCACCGATGTCGACAACTGGCCGGCCGACGCCGACGGCGTGCAAGGCCCGGAACTGATGGCACGCTTCCAGAAGCATGCCGAGCGTTTCGGCACCGAGATGATCTTCGACCACATCCACACGGTGGACCTGAAGTCGACACCGAAGAAGCTGATCGGTGATGCCGGCGAATACACCTGCGATGCGCTGATCATCGCCACCGGCGCTTCAGCCCAGTACCTGGGCCTGCCGTCCGAGGAGGCATTCGCCGGCAAGGGTGTATCCGCCTGCGCCACTTGCGACGGCTTTTTCTACCGTGGTCAGAAGGTCGCCGTGATCGGCGGCGGCAATACCGCCGTGGAAGAGGCGCTGTACCTCGCCAACATCGCCGACCATGTCACCCTGGTGCACCGTCGCGACACCTTCCGCGCCGAGAAGATCCTGGTCGACCACCTGATGGAAAAGGTCGAGTCCGGCAAGATCACGTTGGCGCTGAATGAAACGCTGGACGAGGTGCTGGGCGATGCCAGCGGCGTGACCGGCGCGCGCCTGAAGTCGAGCCAGGACGGCGCAACGCGCGAACTGCAGCTTGCCGGCGTGTTCATCGCCATCGGCCACAAGCCCAACACCGACATCTTCAAGGGCCAGGTCGAGATGGATCAGACCGGTTACATCATCACCAAGGGCGGCCGCGAAGGCGGTGCCACCGGCACCAATATCCCCGGCGTGTTCGCCGCCGGCGACGTGCAGGATCATATCTATCGCCAGGCTGTGACCTCGGCCGCCTCGGGCTGCCAGGCCGCGCTCGATGCCGACAAGTACCTGGAATCGCTGCGCTAAGCGCTCCGCGCGATGAAAGAGCCGCCTTCGGGCGGCTTTTTCATGACCATCGCGGCCCTCACCGTCATCAGGATTTCCATGCTCGCCAAGTCCCTCTTCGCCCTCTGGGCCGCCGCCATCTGGATCGGTTCACTGTGGCCGCTCACCGCGCCCGTCGCCCCCGGCGGCGACAAGCTGCATCACTTTGTCGGCTATGGTGTGCTCGCCCTGCTCGGCATGTGGGCCGTGCGCCGGCCCTGGCCGGTATGGATCGGCGCCACGCTGATGGGCATCGCTGTCGAGTTCGCCCAGTTGCTCACGCCATTCCGCCAGTTCGAAGCGCTCGATATGCTGGCCAATGGCAGCGGCGCCGCGCTCGGCGTGTTGCTCTGGCTGTTGGCCGCGCTCGCGCTGCGCCGCCGCGCCTCGTAGCAGCAAAAAAAAGCGCGGCTTGCGCCGCGCAAATCGGACTACCCTCGATAGTCACTGGGAGGAAAACAAAATCAAGCCTTGGCGGGCTGAGATGCCACGCTGCCGTGCAACTGCTGCAACCCGGTGCGGGTATTGCGCCGGTACTTGGCGAGCAACGAATCCCACTCGATCACGACCGAGCCCCCCGTGGCGCGATGTTGGTGTCCCCAATCCTCCAGGAGTTCCAGGCAAGCCGGATCGATGTAGCTGAGTTCGCGGATGTTCACGTGCAGCTCCACATCGTGCGGCACCTGCTCCAGCGACTTGGCCAGCGTCGGCAGCCGCACAAAGGTGGCCGCGCCCTTGAGCTTGAGCACCGCGCGGCGTGACGCCTGGTCGATGCGCAGCCGCGTTTCCAGATGCAGCAGGTCGTACAGCAGCTTGCCAAAGGCAAGGCCGATGCCGAGGATCACGCCGTCGAGCAGGTCCGAGCATACGATGGCGAGCAGCGTCACCAGGTAGATGCCGAGCTCCACCTTGCCGAATTCCTTGAGCTTGACGATATCCTTGGGGCTGATCAGCTTGCAGCCGATCACCACCAGCACCGCCGCCAGGCTGGCAATGGGCACGCTGCGCAGCACGAAAGGCAACAGGGCAACGAACAACAGCAGCCACACGCCGTGCAGGATGGTCGAGCCGCGGCTCTTCGCGCCCGCCTGCACGTTGGCGCTGGAACGGGCGATCACGCCGGTCATCGGCAACGCACCCAGCAATCCGCACAAGGTATTGCCCACGCCCTGGGCAAACAGCTCCTTGGAATACTTGGTGCGCGCGCCATCATGCAGCTTGTCGACCGCCACCGCCGACAGCAGCGTCTCCGCGCTGGCAATGAAGGCCATGGCGAGCGCAGCCATCAGGAGCTCGCCCGACAGCAGCCTGGGCATTTCCAGCGGGCTGATCAGGTTCACCCCTTCCAGCAGGTTGGCCGGCACGTCCACGTAGCGAATCGGCAAAGCCAGTACGCCAGCGAACAGCGAACCGCCGATCACCGCTACCAGTGGCGCCGGCATCAGCTTCATCGACCTGGGCGCAAATTTGCCCCAGGCCACCATCAGCACGATGGTCACCACGCCGACGAGGCCAGCCAGATGCGCGCTGGAACCATTGACCGGAGCCAGCAGACTGGCCGGCGCCGCCACCAGCCCGGCCAACACGGTGCCGAGCTGCTCGGGATAGCTGGACAGGTTGCGCAGGCCGTTCCCCAGCGGCTTCATGTCCAGCATGATGTAGAGCTGCGCCGCGACGATGGAAACGCCGATTCCGGCCAGCATGCCGTGGATCACTGAGGGCGACACCGCGCGGAACCACTGGCCCAGCCGCAGCGAGCCGGCCGCCATCTGCATCAGGCCGGCAGCCAGCACCACCGGGCCCAGTGCCATGATGCCGTGCTGCTGCACCAGTTCCCAGTTGATCACCGCCAGCCCCGCTGCCGGCCCGCTCACCAGCAGCGGCGAGCCCGCCAGCGGACCGACGATCAGCGCGCCGATGATGCCGGTGAGAATGCCGGTGGCAGCCGGCACGCCCGAGGCAATGGCGATGCCCATGCACAACGGCAGCGCCACCAGGAACACCACCACCGACGCCAGCGTGTCTGCGGCGGCAGTGCGCCGCCAGCCCAGCACGCCAGCCAGCCAGCCTTCACCGCGCTGTCGCTGTTGCTGCTGGAAGCGCACGTCGCTGTCGCTGGGCAAACCGAGCACGGTGTCGAGGTCATCGACCGCGATGGACGAATTGCTTGCTTGCATGGCGCCGGCCCTCAGTTGGTGGCCAGCGCCGCATCGGCACTGGCGATGTAGCGACCGGTGAGCTCGTCGACCACATGGACCTGGCCCGAGGCGATGTCGTACACCCAGCCATGGAGCTGCAGCCGGCCCTGAGCCAGACGGGCATTCACTGACGGGATGGTGCGCAGGTGGTTGAGTTGCACCCGGACATTCTGGCGGATCGCTTCATCGAGCTTTTCATGATCCGGCCGATCATGGCAGGTGCAGCGCACCACGCTACGGGTGGCCTCGGCATGGGCCAGCCAGCGGCCGACCGTGGGCAGTTCATCGAGCTTTTCCGGGTGCAGCAGGCCCTTCATCGCCCCGCAATCGGAATGGCCGCAGACCACGATGTGCGCCACGCCCAGCACCTGCACCGCGTAGTCGATGGTCGCCTCCTCGCCGCCGCTGCTGGCGCCGTGCGGCGGCACGATGTTGCCGGCGTTGCGCAGCACGAAGATATCGCCGGGTTCGGTGTGGGTCAGCAGGTTGGGATCGATGCGCGAATCGGAGCAGGTGATGAACAGCACTTCCGGCTGCTGCTGCGCCGAGAGTCGGTCGAACAATTCGCGGCGACGTGGGAAGGTATCGGTGCGGAAACGGCGGGTACCGTCGAACAGCTTCTGCATGGGAATCTCCTTGTGGTGTTGCTCCGCAGCATGGCGAAGGAGGCGCCAGTATCCGAATCGAAGCTGTCTGTTTCCCAACACTGATTTGACGTTCAACCTTGGTTTTGCGCCACTCATCCCGACAGCACTCAGCGATGGCCGATTTCGCGTCGCCAGCGCTCCAGCAATGCCGCCCGGTTGCGCTGGTCCTGGAAAGCCAGCAAGCCCAGCCCCGGCTGGATCGGCTTGAGGCTGTCGCCCAGTACCTTGGCAAGGCCGCTCGCGCCGAGTGCGTCGTCGCTGTCGTACCGGATCGACAACAGCTGCTGGGCGCTGAGCAACTGCTGGCCCTCGCGCGACAGCAGGAAATCCAGCCACAACCGGGCCGCGTTCGGATGCGGCGCGGTACGTGGGATCACTGCGATGCGGCTCATCACCAGCGTGTAGTCACGCGGGAATACGAAGCCGATGTCCGGATTGCGTTGCGCGTGCGCCAGCACGTACGAACCGATCGCGTTGTAGACGAGGTCGACCTCGCCGCTGGCCAGCGCATCGACCATTGCCTCGGTGGTGGTACTCAGGCGTACATCGGCTGCGCCCAGCCGGCGCACCAGTTGCCAGATCGCCTCGCCGCCGATGCGCTCGTCCTGTGCCAGGAAGCTGAAACCGACCGCTGAGCGCTCGATGTCATAGGTGGCAATGCGACCGCGCCAGCGTGCCGGCTGCGCCTGCAGCAGCCGCGCCAGCGCGAGATGGCTGTGCGGCACCTGGGCCTCCGGCAGGCGCTTTCGATGGTAGGCGATCACCACCGGCTCGAAGGTGGTGGCCCAGGCCTGGTCGCGGTAGTTCGCCCATTCCGGCAATGCCGCGCGCTCGCGGCTGCGATAAGGCTGGGTATGGCCATCGTTCACCAGCTTGATCTGCAGATCCATCGCCGAACTCCACAGCAGGTCGGCGCCGGCGTGGCGATGCGTCAGGTCGTCGAGGAAGCGGCGGTGCATGGCGAGGCTGCCCATCTCGCGATAGATGACGTCGATGCCGGGGTAGCGGGCCGTGAAGCGGGCGATCAGTGGGGCCACGCGCTGCGCGTCGGTCACCGAATAGATCAGCAGGCGGCCTTCCTCGCGCGCTTGGTGATACAGCGCTTTTTCGGGTGAGGGCAGCGCCAGCAACGCGATCGTGGTCAGCAGCAACAACAAGGGAATGCTCAGCGCTGCCAGCAACGGGTGGCGTGAACAGGGGAAAAGCAAGGGCATGCGCGCTCCGGTGGCAGAATACGCATCCACTTTTTCATACATCGTAATGCAACTTAACCTGCAATCCGCTTTCAACCAGCGCACCATCTGGCCGCGACTGAAGGCAGTAGCAAGGATGAAACCTTTCGTTCACATTCGCCGCAGCCTCACCCCGGAGCCCTGCCATGCGCATCCTGCTGGTTGAAGATCACAAGACCCTGGCAGAAGCCATCGTCACGGCGCTGAAGCAGGCAGGCTTCGCAGTCGATCACGCGGTCGATGGTGCCGAAGCCGACCATGTACTGCTCACCCAGTCCTATCAACTGGTCGTGCTCGATCTCGCATTGCCCCGGCTCGATGGCTGGGAGGTATTGCGCCGTCTGCGCAACCGGCGCAATCGCGTGCCGGTGCTGATCCTGACCGCCCACGGTGCCATCGAAGACCGGGTGCGCGGTCTCGATCTCGGTGCCGACGACTATCTCGCCAAACCGTTCGAGCTCGCCGAGCTGGAAGCCCGCGCCCGCGCGCTGATCCGCCGCGCCCATGGGCTGGAACAGGCCCAGCTGGCCTACGGCTCGCTCGGCTACGACACACTGGGCCGGCTGTTCACGCTCAAGGGCAGCCCGCTGGCGCTCACGCCACGCGAGCACTCGGTGCTGGAGCTCTTGATGCTGCGCGCCGGCCGCGCGGTGGCCAAGGAAACGCTGACCGACCAGGTGTTCGGCATGGAATCGGGCAGTGCCGAAGCGATCGAGATCTATGTACACCGGCTACGCCGCAAGCTCAGCGACGCCGATGTCGGCATCGTCACCCTGCGTGGCATCGGCTACATGCTCGAAGCGCAAGCGGCAGCATGACCCCGCGCAGCCTGCGGCGGCGCCTGGCGGTCGCCTTGCTGCTGCCGATGCTGCTGGTGCTGGTGCTCGACGCGGTCATCGTCTATCACCGGGCGCTGGAAGGTGCCTACACCGGGTTCGATCGCACGCTGTATGCCTCGGCACGCAGCATCCTCGACGGTATCTCCCTACGCCGTGGCGAGCTGCATGTGGCCTTGCCGCATGAGGCGCTCGAATACTTCGACGACAGCGCAGCGGTGCGGGTGTTCTACCGCATTAGCGACGAGCGCGGCCTGCTGCTCACCGGCTATGGCGACCTGCCGCACCCGGAAGGCCCGGCGCCAGAGCTCTATCAGCCGCGCTACTACGATGCCGACTACCACGGTGAGCGGCTGCGGCTGATCGCGATGCGCCAACCGGTACACGCGGTAGCGGCCATGCCCTCGCGCGTGGTCTGGGTCATCGTCGGCGAAAGCGGCGAGCTGCGCCGCGCCTTTGCCCGCAGCATGCTGCTCGACGCGCTGTGGCGCCAGGGTCTGCTGATGGCACTGATGACCGCCATCGTGCTCGCCGCCCTGCGGCGTGGTCTGGCGCCGCTGTGGCTACTCACCCGGGAAGTGCGCGGGCGCGGCGAGGATGACCTCGCGCCCTTCCCCACCCAGCAGCGCCCGGAAGAACTCATGCCGCTGGTGGCGGCGCTCAACCAGTACCTGGAACGGCTGCGGCGCATGTTGAAGGCGCGGCAGCGCTTCTTCACCGATGCCGCCCACCAGTTGAAGACCCCCTTGGCGGTACTGACCGCCCAGGCCGAGCTCGCCGAACGCGAACCGGACAGCCGCAGCATGCGCGGCCGCCTCGGCACCATGCGCCGCTCGCTGGAGGATGCATCGCACGGCGTCGGCCAGCTGCTGAAACTGGCCAGGCTGGAACAGGATGCCACTGGCCCGCTGCCGCTGACGGTGCTCGACCTCTCGGCCGCGCTACGGCAATGCGCGCTCGACTGGGTGGCCCTGGCACGGCGCCAGGGCGTCGACCTGGGCCTTGGCGACTGCGCCAGCCTGCTGGTGCGCAGCCATCCTTCACTGCTGCAGGACATGGTCGGCAACCTGATCGACAACGCCATCCGCTACGCCGGTCCTGGCAGCGCCATCACGCTGAGCGTCGAGCGTGACGCGGAATGCGCCGTGATCGTGGTGGTGGACAACGGGCCAGGCATCCCGCCTGCCGAACGGGAGCTGGTGTTTTCACGCTTTCACCGCGGCTCCACCGCGCAGGGTGACGGCAGCGGCCTGGGCCTTGCCATCGTCGCGGAGGTCGCCGCCCGCCATCAGGCACAGGTACAACTCGACGACTCTCCCGGCGGCGGCCTCACCGTGCGTATCGCCCTGCCGCTGGCGGCGCCGTGGCCCGTGCTAACCTAGGCGCACCTCAATCCCGGACGCCCTGGCATGGACGACGACGCCAAGCGCCTGCTCAAGCAACTGAAGAAAACGCTGCGCGCGGTACCCGCGCCGGTCGTGCGGCCGGCAACGCCACCACCACCGAGCGATCACGAGCTGTTCCTCGCCGCGGTGGCGGGTGCCAAGCCCATCAGCTGGGATCGCTACATCCACCCACCCAAGCGGCCCAGCCCCTGGCCGCTGCAACGCTGGCAGGACGAAGCGCGCGTGATGTCCGAGGCGATGAGCGATTTCTGGCCTTGGGATGAGCTGGAAAGCGGCGAGGAACTGCTCTACCTGCGGCCAGGCATGAAACTCGACACGCTCAAGCGGTTGCGTCGTGGCGAATGGGTGGTACAGGCAGAGCTCGACCTGCATGGCCATACCGTCGACACCGGGCGGCTGGCGGTTGCCGAATTCCTGTTGGGCTGCCGCCACCGCAACCATCGCTGCGTGCGGGTCATCCATGGCAAGGGTCTGGGCTCGAAGCAGAAGCAGCCGGTGCTCAAGCTCAAACTGAAGAACTGGCTGGCGCAGCGCGACGAAGTACTGGCCTTTGCTCAGGCCCGCTCGGTCGACGGCGGCAGTGGCGCGGTGCTGGTACTGCTCAAGGGCTGGCGCGAGCACTAAGAGACGCAAACAAAACCCGTCGGACTACGTCGCGCTCCCTTGCCGTACGTCTTGTAGCATCTAAATTGACCGAAGTCCGGACCGACCCTCAGACCGTTTCGCACCTCCTGCCAGAACCGCTGCGCTGGGGTTTTGCTGGCGGCGCCAAGCTTGGCATTGGGGGTGCATGGCCCCATCTGGCTTCCACGTGCCACTAACGCGCACTTCGCAATCCAAGGAGAAGCAATCATGAGCGAGATCGCAACCCTGGCCGGTGGCTGTTTCTGGTGCCTGGAGGCGGTATTCCAGCGCGTGCGCGGCGTCGAACGCGTGGTATCTGGCTACATCGGTGGCCATGTGCCCGATCCGGACTATCGCAGCGTGTGCGAGGGAAGCACCGGCCATGCCGAGGCGGTCCAGCTCCACTTCGATCCGGCCGTGGTCAGCTACGAGACACTACTCGACATTTTCTTCACCATTCACGATCCGACCACGCTGAATCGCCAAGGCAATGACGTCGGCACGCAGTACCGTTCGGCCATCTACTGGCATACGTTGCAGCAGGAAGTGGTTGCCAAGCATACGCTGGCGGGCCTCGCCAGCAGCCTGCCGGTGCCCATCGTGACCGAGCTGGTCGCTGCCCCGACCTTCTATCCGGCCGAGGATCACCATCAGAACTATTACAACCAACACCCCAATCAGCCGTATTGCATGGCCGTGGCAGCGCCCAAAGTGCAGAAACTGAAGCAATATTTCGCGCCACTGGTCACGGAGTAATCCCCGGCATCAACTCGCTAGAGGGCACCGTCGCTGCGCCATATCTGCTTCAATCCATACGCACCGGCAGTGCGTAGCGGCGGGCGCTGAGCCATACAGTGCGTGCATCGCGGGTTACGGCAAGATGTCCGCGCCGCTATAATCGGCGTTTTCCCCTACGCCTGCTGCCATGTCGCCGCGCCTTGCCGAGCTGCATCCCTACCCGTTCCAGAAGTTGCGTGAACTGTTTGCCGGCCTCACGCCCAATCCGGCGCTGAGCCACGTCAACCTGTCGATCGGGGAACCCAAGCATCCGACGCCGCAGTTGGTGAAGGATGCGCTGGTCGACAATCTGGATGGTCTTGCCGCCTACCCGGCCACACTGGGTTCGGATGCGCTGCGCCAGAGCATCTCGCGCTGGATTGCGCAACGCTATGGCATCGCCGCCCCCAACCCGGCCACCGAAGTGGTACCGGTCAACGGCAGCCGTGAAGCGCTGTTCGCCTTCGCCCAGGCAGTGATCGACCCGACCGCGCCGCAGCCGGTGGTGATCTCGCCCAACCCGTTCTACCAGATCTACGAGGGTGCGGCACTGCTGGCCGGAGCCGAACCCTATTACGTGAACTGCCTCGCGGCAAACCGCTTCCAGCCAGACTGGGACAGCGTGCCCGAAGCAGTCTGGGCGCGCACGCAGTTGGTCTATGTCTGCACGCCAGGCAATCCGACCGGTGCGGTGGCCAGCCTGGACGACTGGCGCACGCTGTTCGCGCTGTCCGATCGCTACGGTTTCGTGATCGCCAGCGATGAGTGCTACTCGGAAATCTACTTCGGTCGTGACAAGCCATTGGGCGGCCTGGAAGCCGCGATCAAGCTCGGTCGCGATTTCAGCCGTATCGTGATGTTCTCGTCGCTGTCCAAGCGCTCCAACGTGCCCGGCCTGCGCTCGGGCTTCGTTGCCGGCGACGCCAAGGTGCTCGAGCAGTTTCTGCTCTATCGCACCTACCATGGCTGCGCGATGAGCCCCACCGTGCAGGCCGCCAGTGCGGCAGCCTGGAATGACGAGGCCCACGTCGAGTACAACCGGCTGCAGTACGCCGCCAAATTCGAGGCCGTGACCGCCAAGCTCGGCCAGGTGCTCGAGGTGTCCTTGCCCGATGCCGCCTTCTACCTGTGGGCGAAGACGCCCTCCGGCCTGTCCGACACCGATTTCGCGCGCCGGCTGTATGCCGAGGAGCACGTGACCGTACTGCCGGGCAGCTTCCTCGCCCGCGAAGCCCACGGCGTGAATCCGGGCGCCGGCTACGTGCGCATCGCCCTCGTAGCCCCGCTGGCCGATTGTATCGACGCCGCCGAGCGCATCGTGCGCCTCGTCGGCCGCCTGTAAATCATCCCCAACCAGGAACCACCATGAGCCTGCAAAACGTCATCGAAACCGCGTTCGAAAACCGCGCGGACATCACGCCGGCCTCCGTCTCCGCCGAGCTGCGCGATGCCATCAACGAAGTCATCAATGGCCTCGACACCGGCAAGCTGCGCGTCGCCGAGAAGATTGCCGGCGACTGGCAGACCCATCAGTGGATCAAGAAGGCGGTGCTGCTGTCGTTCCGCATCAACGACAACGTGCCACTGGCCGGCGGCTGCACCCAGTACTTCGACAAGGTGCCGAGCAAGTTCGCCGACTACACCGAAGCGGACTTCCGCGCTGGCGGCTTCCGCGTGGTACCGAACGCCGTGGCGCGCAAGGGCTCCTTCGTTGCCAAGAACGTGGTGCTGATGCCGTCGTACGTGAACATCGGCGCCTATGTCGACGAAGGCACCATGGTCGATACCTGGGCCACCGTCGGCTCCTGCGCCCAGATCGGCAAGAACGTGCACCTGTCCGGTGGCGTCGGCATCGGCGGCGTGCTGGAGCCGCTGCAGGCCAACCCCACCATCATCGAGGACAACTGCTTCATCGGCGCCCGCTCGGAAGTGGTCGAAGGCGTGATCGTCGAGGAAGGCTCGGTGATCTCGATGGGCGTGTACATCGGCCAATCCACCAAGATCTACGATCGCGAAACCGGTGAAGTCAGCTACGGCCGCATCCCCGCCGGCTCGGTGGTGGTGTCGGGCAACCTGCCGTCCAAGGATGGCAGCTACAGCCTCTACTGCGCGGTGATCGTGAAGAAGGTCGACGAGAAGACCCGTGGCAAGGTCGGCATCAACGAGCTGCTGCGCGGTATCTGATGCCTTACCCCGACTACGGGGTCATGGCAAAAAAGCGGGGCGCCAAGGCGCCCCGTTTGTACATGTACAAAGTGTGCTCTGTGCCGGGATTACGCGCCCAGCTGTTCGCGGAGTTGGTTGAGGGCCCGATCGGTCGCGCTTTCCTCCACCTCCACCAGCCGCAAGCGGCCGGAATCGAGATGGGTATCGAGCTCCAGCCGCGTCAGCGTGAGGCCATTCTCGCCTTGGCGGTTGGTGAAGAGGAACCGGGTACCTTGCGGGCTGAGCCACGACAGGCGCAACCGCACCGTACGGTTGTCGTCGCTTTCCCACGTCACCCAGTCGCCACGCTGGATGCCGACCGGATTGACCGATGCCGGCATCGGTTGCGGCGCCGAGGCAGTCGCCTGCACTACCGGCGTTGGTTGTACCGCGACCGGTTGCGCCACAACGGTACCTTCGCTTGGCGCTTGCGGCGCCGGCTCGCTGGCCGCGCGCAATCCGCTGCGAATGGCGAGCGCATGGCACTGCACCAGTTGTGAGAAGAACTCCTTGGACGCGTCGGGGCTGATCCCTGCGCGGCGCGCACCCTGCTCCAGCGCCTTCAGCATGGCCGGCAGCGTGTTCACCAGCTGCAGCCGCTCCTCCGGCGTGGTCTTGGGGCGCAAGCTCCACAGCAGCTCATCCATCACGCGCACGTAGCGCCCGAACTCTTCTCCCGCTTCGCCTTCCGGCCCATACGCGGCAGCCAGCGCCCCCTTCCACCACACGGCGAGGAAGTCGCGTACCAGCGGCGGTGCGTCAGGGTTGATGTGCAAGCGGGCATCGACGAGTGCGCCGGCCGTCACGTTGGCCAGCTCCTGCACCTCGTTCTGGATCAGATCTTCGGCTGCGTCGCGGGTGCGGGCTTCGGCCGCTGCTTCCAGTTCGGCGTAGAACGATTCGATCCGGCCCAGCGCGGCATCGAAGGCGCCCAGGTCATCCTCGTAGTGATCGACCACCCAGGCCACCGCATCGGTGAAGGTCACCAGCACCGGGTCGTCCTCAGCCGGCTCGCCTTCCTTGTCCGCGAAGGCTTCTTCCAGCAAGTCGACGAAGCGACGTGCCGGATGCTGCTTGTCGGCGAAGAAGCCGGTATCGAGCAGCGCCACCTTGAGCACGGGGATCTGCAAACGCGCCAGCAGCTTCTTGGCGACATTGGGCAGGTTCGGATCCTCGAACAGCCGGTCGAACAGCATGGCGACGAGATCGAACGTCATCGTGTCGCCACGGCCCAACTCGCCCGCCCAGCGCGTGCTGCGCAGCAGGGTCAGCAGGTTTTCCGGCCGCCCCTGTACGTTGGTCGCGCCGGGGGGATCGTGCTGCAGGTTGTCGAGGAAGGAAAACCACTCCGGCCGCAGACTGTTGCTGCGGCTTTCGGCTTCACCCGTGGCCAACCGGACGAAATGTTGTGCCAGCTCGGCCGTGAGGCCATACGACGGCATGTAGGGCGCGCCTGCGGCACCGGCCATGCCTGCTGCGGGCATGCCATAACCAGCACCGAGCCCGCCACCGGCAGCAAAACCGCCCCCCATCATCCCAGGCGCAACGCTCCCCGCAGGATATCCACCTTGCGGCGTGCCATAACCGGCGTCCGGCATGGCCGGTGCAGCGCCCGCTTCCGGTCCTGCGCCCTGGCTCTGCGGCTGTTGCGGTCCAGTACGGCGCACCACGCCGCGCGTGGCGATCGGCTGCACGTTCTGCTGGATCAGGTATTGGTTGACGCTCTGATAGACGCTGGCCACGCGGTCGGACAACGCGGTCTCGAACGCTTGCAGCGCCACCAGCCGAGCCGATAGGCCGCTTTCCAGTTGGCGGCAGGCAGCGAGGAAGGCCTCGCAGATCGCCTCCGGGCTCAGCGGGTTGTTGATCGCGTCGTTCTCGTCGCGCGGCATCAGGCTGGCCAGGCGCTGCTCGAGCTGGGACAGCGTGTCGCCGCCCTTCTGCTTCAGTGCATTGGCAACGCGGCTGGCGGTGAGGCTTTCCTCGTAGTCGTCATTGGCGACGAGGCTGAGCTCGCCGGTATCGACCACCACTTTGAAAAAGCCACTGGCGGGGTTCTTGTTGCCGCTCCAGCGCTCGTTGAACGCATCGACGAACTGGTTGCGGAACGCACCGATGATCTCGAGCTTCTTGGCCTTGATCTCGGTACGGGCACCAAAATACACATCGCGCAATTCGCGATCGTGGGTGTTCTCCGCCAGCTCGAAGAACTTCTCCTCAAGCTCTGCGAAATAGCCATCGAGCGAATCGGAGAGCAACTTCAGCGCCATGTCGCGGCAGGCGGCCAGCGTGGCGCTCAATCGCGGTGGGGGTTGCGGGTTGCGAGCCTGTTGCATTCGGCTTCTCCGGGGTTTGAGCTGCTCTTGCCAAATATTAGCATGAGATGATATTCACTCCCTGTGTCAGTCGTACCAGAAAACCGTGCGTCCGTCGGAACGAACGGTCCGTCCATGCGTCACGCCGCCTTCCCCAATGCGGAAAACCCCAAAGGCGAAGCGCGATGCCCGCATATAGATTGAGGCGTGTCCCACAAGGATGTGCCCCAGCCCATGAGTTACCTGATCACCAGCCAGGAGCTGCTCCCCCTGCTCGCCATGGCGCCCGACAGCCTGCGCGAATTCCTGACCGCATACCATCGTAATCTCGCTCGCGAAGATTTCCAGTCCCGCGTGCCGGAAGACTGGATTGGCGCGGCGTGCGCGCACCATCGCTTCGGTGTGCAGCGCCTGCCGGGCCAGACGCTGTTGCGGGTCTACAACCCCAGCCTGCCCGAGCATGGCTGGGAGGGCAGCCACACCGTGGTCGAGGTGGTATCCGACGACATGCCCTTCCTCGTCGATACCGTGGCGATGGCACTGGCACGACGCGGCCACGCGGTGCATCTGGTAATGCACCCGGTGCTGACCAACGCCCGTGACGGCGCCGGCCAATGGCAAGGCCTATCCGCCGAGGGCAAGCCTGAATCGTGGATGCGCTTCGAGGTCGATCGCGCCTCGGACGGACGCGAGCTCGATGCGCTGCATGCCGAAGTGGCGCAGGCATTGGCGGCACTGGAAACGGCGGTGGCCGACTGGCCGGCGATGACCGGCGCATTGTCGAGCACACTGGCCGCGCTGCAGGATGCGCCGCCGCCACTGCCGGACGCTGAGCTGGCCGAAAGCCTCGCCTTCCTGGACTGGATGCTGGCGGGGCAATTCGTCTTCCTCGGCAGTCGCGAGTACCGCTTTGAGGACACCGCCTACGGCAAACAGCTGATGATCGTGCCGGGCTCGGGCCTCGGTCTGCTGCGAGACGAAGGCGTCGGCGGACCATCGCGCACCTTCGCCTCGCTGACCGACGAGCTGCGCGAGCTGGCCTACAACAACCAGACGCTGCTGATCCTGACCAAGGCCGACGTGCGTTCGGTGATCCACCGACCGGTCTATCTCGACATGGTGTGCGTCAAGCGCATCGCCGCCGACGGCAGCGTGATCGGCGAACACCGGCTGCTGGGCCTCTACACCGCCAGCGCCTACACCTCGCCGCCGCGCGAACTGCCCATCCTGCGGCGCAAGATCGAGCAGGTGATCCGGCTCTCCGGCGTCAATCTCTCCGGTCATCGCGGCAAGACGCTGCTCAACGTGCTCGATACCTACCCGCGCGAAGAGCTGATCGAGATCGGCGCGGAGGAGCTCGCCAGCATCGTGCAGGGCATCGTGTCGCTGCACGAACGGATGCGCGTGCGCACCTTCTTCCGCGACGACATCTACCGCCGCTACGTATCGATGCTGCTCTACATGCCGCGCGACAACTACACCACCGACGTGCGGCTGAAGGTGCAACGGTTGCTGCTCGATGCCCTCGATGGCGAAAGCGCCGAATTCAATGTACTGCTCACCGATGCGCCGCTGGCACGCATCCACTTCATCGTGCGTACCCCGCACGGCCAGATTCCAAACTACGACCCCGTCCAGCTGGAATCACAGATTGTCGAGCTGGCGCAGCGCTGGCAGGACGAACTGCGCCAGCAACTGCGGCAGCACAGCGGCGAGGAACTGGGGTCTGATCGCTACCAGCGCTACCAACGCGCCTTCCCTGCCGCCTATGCCGCCGACTATGCACCACGGCTGGCCGTACACGACATCGACGCGGTGGAGACCGTGCTCGGCAGTGAACGCACCACCGCCCGGCTCGTCGCCGCCAGCCATAGCGACACCCGGCTATGGCGGCTCAAGCTGTATCGCGCGGGGCCGATCGAGCTATCCGACTGCCTGCCATTGCTGGAAAACCTTGGCGTGCGGGTGCTCGACGAGAAGCCCTACGCACTCGCCTTCGATGACGGCCGTGGTGCCTGGATCGTCGATGTCGGCCTGCGCCTGCCGGCAGCCGGCATGCTCGAAGCCCCCGCCGCGCGGCAGCGCTTCGTCGATGCCTTCGTCGCCATGCTGGCTGGCCAGGTGGAAAACGATGCCTTCAACCGGCTGGTGCCGCTGGCCCATCTGGCCTGGCGCGAAGTCCTGCTGCTGCGCGCCTACGCCCGCTATCTGAAGCAGATCGGGCTCAATGTCGATATCGATACCGTGGCCGATTGCCTGCTGCGCCACGCTGACCATGCCGCCGCGCTGGTGCAGCTGTTCCACCTGCAGTTCGATCCGGCCGCACAGGATCTCGCGGCTGCCGACGCATTGGCGCTGCGGCTTGCCGCGGAGAGCGATGCACTCGTCAGCGTAGACGACGAGAAGGTGCTGTCTGCCTACCGGCACGCGTTGCGTGCCAGCTTGCGCACCAATTTCTTCCAGGCGGCGGGCAATGCGCCCAAGCCCTATGTTTCGTTCAAGCTGGCACCATCGCGCATACCGCGCATGCCGCAGCCGGTGCCGCTGTTCGAAGTGTTCGTCTACTCACCCGAGATCGAGGGCATCCATCTGCGTGGCGGCAAGGTGGCTCGAGGCGGCCTGCGCTGGTCCGACCGTCGCGACGACTTCCGTACCGAGGTGCTCGGGCTGGTGAAGGCGCAGATGGTGAAGAACACGGTGATCGTGCCGGTGGGCTCCAAGGGTGGCTTCGTGGTCAAGCACCCGCCGGCCGAGCGCGAGGCGCTGCTGGCGCGCGGCATCGAGTGCTACCAGACCTTCATCCGTGGCCTGCTCGATCTCACCGACAACCTGGTCGGCGGCGCCGTGGCACCCCCAGCCCAGGTGGTGCGGCTGGACGAGGATGATCCCTATCTCGTCGTCGCGGCGGACAAGGGCACGGCCAGCTTTTCCGATATCGCCAACGCCGTATCGCGCGACTATGGCTTCTGGCTGGACGATGCCTTCGCTTCCGGTGGCGCCAATGGCTATGACCACAAGAAGATGGGCATCACCGCGCGCGGTGCATGGATTTCGGTGGAGCGCCATTTCAGCGAGATCGGCGTCGATGTGGCGAAAGATCCCATCACCATTGCCGGTGTCGGTGACATGTCGGGCGACGTGTTCGGCAACGGTCTGCTGCGCTCGCGGGCGGTAAAGCTGGTTGCCGCGTTCGATCACCGCCATATCTTCATCGATCCCAACCCCGATCCTGCTGCTTCGTTCACCGAACGCGAGCGCCTGTTCGCGCTGCCACGCTCGTCGTGGCAGGACTATGACCCCGCGCTGATCTCGCAAGGCGGAGGCATCTGGCCGCGCAATGCGCGCATCATCAAGCTCTCGCCCGAGATCAAGGCGTTGCTAGCCATCGACGTGGACGAACTCGAGCCGGCCCCGTTGATCCAGGCCATTCTCCGGGCACCGGTTGACCTGCTCTACAACGGCGGCATTGGCACCTATGTGAAGGCCAGTACGCAAAGCCAGGCCGAGGCCAACGATAGAGGCAACGATGCGGTGCGCGTCGATGGCAAGGAGCTGCGTGCCAAGGTGGTGGCCGAGGGCGGCAACCTCGGCTTCACTCAGCTTGGGCGCGTCGAGTATGCGCTGGCCGGTGGACGCCTCTACACCGACGCCATTGACAATTCAGCCGGTGTCGACTGCTCGGATCGCGAAGTCAACATCAAGATCCTACTCGGCCGCATCCAGGCCTCGGGTGATCTCACCGACAAGCAGCGCAACGAGCTGCTCGCGGCCATGACCGCCGAGGTCGGCACGCTGGTGCTGCGCGACAACACACTGCAGACACTGGCGGTGGCGCTGGAGGCCGAGCAGGCGATCTCGCTGCTGCCCATCCACCAGCGCTTCATGCAGAAGCTGGAAAAGGACGGCAAGTTGTCGCGCCGACTGGAATACCTACCCAGCGACAGCCTGTGCCTGGACCGTGCGCAGGCCGGGATCGGCCTCACCCGGCCAGAATTGTCGGTACTGCTTGCCTACGCCAAGATCGTGATGAAGCAGGCCTTGCTGGCGAGCGAGCTCATAGACGAGCCGCGCTGGGACAAGCTGCTGGCCGATGCCTTCCCGGCTACGCTGGTCACCCGCTTCGGCGATCGCTTGCCCGAACACCCGTTGCGCCGCGAAATCGTCGCCACCGTGCTGACCAACCACATCGTCAACCGCTACGGTGTGACCTGTGTATTCCGCCTCGCCGAGGAAACCGGCAGCGAGACCGCGCGCGTCATCGATGCGCTCTACCAGGCACAATCGCTGCTGGAAACCGAAACGCTGGCGCGACTGGTCGAAGGACTGGTCGCGCGTGGCGTACCCACGGCCGAAGTCTACGGCCTGCTGCTCGGCGCGCGGCGCCAGACCGAGCGCGTAGCGCGCTGGCTGATTCAAGGCGCGTTCGACGCGGCCTCACTCGATCACCTGCGCACCTGCGCCGCGCTCAGCCTAGCGCAATTGCCGGAATGGCTGGTGCAGCAGGGCGTGGCACTCGCCAAGCGCGAGGCCTGGCTGTCGGCAGGCATTCCAGCCGACACCGCCGGGCGAGCGCTGGCGCTCGATTACGCCCTGCCCTTTTTGGAGCTGGCGCGTGGCACCGGCGACACCGGCTCACTGGCCGAGCGCATGCGGCTCTATCTGGCGTTGGGCGACGCACTGGCCTTCGACTGGCTGGCCGGTGCCATCGAACGGCTTCCGCGCGACAATCGCTGGCAGGCGATGGCACGCATCGCCGCGCGGGATGACCTGATGCGGCTGCACGTGGCCTTGGCGCAGGCCGCCTGGCAGACCAGCAATGGCGACATCGCCGAGCGCCTGATGCGCTGGCTTTCCGGCAGCGAGAACGCAACGTTGCAATGGCACGGCCTTTTGGCCGAGCTGCGCGAGAGCACGCCCGATCTCGCCATGATCTCGGCAGCGTTGCGCGAGCTCAAGGGGCGGCTCGTCGCAAGCTGAGCTACGCGGTCAAACCGTCGTCACAGGCGGGCTTAACCTTCTGTGACGCATTTCGGATAAGCGCCATGCCGCGCCGGTCGGACAGCCTCCCCGGCTCGCTGGTATAATCGCGGGTTTCGCGCAATCCGAGCCCAGTGATGGAAGCCGAACAGCTCAACCAGATCGTTGCCCACCTTGAAGACCTCGCCAACCGCGCCGAGGAACTGAAACGCTACCTCGACTACCCGACCAAATGCGATCGGCTGGAGGAAGTGGTTCGGCTCTCGGAAGACCCCGAGCTGTGGAACGACCAGAAAAAGGCGCAGGAGATCGGTCGCGAGCGCAAGACGCTGGAAGACGTGGTGATAGTGCTCGACGAAGTGGCCGGTGGCGCAAAGGATGCGCTGGAACTCTTCGAGATGGCACGCGGCGAGGATGATTTCGAGACCTGCGAAGCGATCGCCGCCGACGCGGCCGCGCTGGAAGAAAAGATCGCCAAGCTCGAATTCCGCCGCATGTTCAACAACCCGATGGACCCAAGCCCTTGCTTCATCGACATCCAGTCGGGCGCTGGCGGCACCGAGGCGCAGGACTGGGCCGGCATGCTGCTGCGCATGTATGTGCGCTACGGCGAACGCAAGGGCTTTACCGTCGAAGTGCTGGAAGAATCCGAAGGCGAAGTCGCCGGCATCACCAGCGCCACCATCAAGCTATCCGGCGATTACGCGTTCGGCTTCTTGCGCACCGAAACCGGCGTGCACCGCTTGGTGCGCGTGTCGCCGTTCGATTCGAACGCGCGCCGCCACACCTCGTTCTGCTCGGTGTTCGTCTACCCGGAGGTGGACGACAGCATCGAGATCGAGATCAATCCGGCCGACGTGCGTACCGATACCTTCCGCGCCTCCGGCGCCGGTGGTCAGCACATCAACAAGACCGACTCGGCGGTGCGACTGACGCACATCCCGACCAATACCGTCGTGCAGTGCCAGAACGACCGTTCGCAGCACAAGAACCGCGACGAGGCTTGGAAGATGCTGCGCGCCAAACTGTACGAGCTGGAACTGCGCAAGCGCATGGAAGCGCAACAATCGCTCGAAGCCGGCAAATCCGACATCGGCTGGGGCCACCAGATTCGCTCCTACGTGTTCGACCAGAGCCGGATCAAGGACCTGCGCACCAATTATGAAGTGGGCAACCTCAAGGGCGTGATGGACGGCGACCTCGACGGCTTCATCGAAGCCAGCCTCAAGCAGGGCGTGTAAACCCGCCCCTCAAGCTATTCAGTGGAATTACAACGATGAGCGAACAACAACAAGCCCTGCCCCAGGATGAAAACCAGATCATGGCCGAGCGCCGCGCCAAGCTTGCGGCGCTGCGCGAAGCCGGCCCGGCCTTCCCCAATGATTTCAAGCGCGAGCACTTTGCCGCTGACCTGCACGCCAAGTATGGCAGCCAGGAGAAGGAAGAACTCGACGCGCTGGCAGTCGAGGTCACCGTCGCCGGCCGCATGATGCTCAAACGCGTGATGGGCAAGGCTAGCTTCGCCACGGTGCAGGACGGCTCGGGCCGCATCCAGTTCTACATCAGCCGCGATGCGGTCGGTGAGGATGTCTACGCCAGCTTCAAGACCTGGGACATGGGCGACATCCTCGGCGCCACTGGCCGCCTCATGAAGACCAAGACCGGCGAATTGTCGGTCGAGGTGACGGCGCTGCGCCTGTTGACCAAGAGCCTGCGCCCGTTGCCGGACAAGTTCCACGGCTTGGCCGACCAGGAGCAGAAGTATCGCCAGCGTTATGTCGATCTGATCGTCAGCGAGCAGAGCCGCGATACCTTCATCAAGCGCAGCAAGATCGTGCAGAAGATCCGCGAGTTCATGGTGAACGAAGCGTATCTGGAAGTGGAAACGCCGATGATGCACCCGATCCCGGGTGGCGCCACGGCCAAGCCCTTCGTCACGCACCACAATGCGCTCGATATGGCGCTGTTCCTGCGCATCGCGCCGGAGCTGTACCTGAAGCGCCTGGTGGTGGGCGGCATGGAGCGGGTGTTCGAGATCAACCGCAACTTCCGAAACGAGGGGATGAGCACGCGCCATAACCCCGAATTCACCATGATGGAGTTCTACGAGGCCTACGCCGATTACCAGCGCATGATGGACCTCACCGAAGGCGTGATCCGCTACGCCGCGCGCGAGGTGCTGGGCCACACGGTAGTCGAGTACCAGGGCAAGACGGTCGATCTGTCCAGGCCGTTCGCCCGCTACACCATCGAACAGGCCATCTTGCACTACAACCCGCAGTACACCAGCGAACAGTTGAACGATCGCGCCTGGCTCAAGGCCGAGATCGCGCGCCTGGGCGGAAAATCGGTGCTGACTGATGGCATCGGCGGCCTGCAATTGAGCCTATTCGACGAAACCACCGAAGCGAAGCTGTGGGAGCCGACTTTCATCGTCGACTACCCGGCAGAAGTGTCGCCGTTGGCCCGCGCCAACGACGGCAATCCCGGCATCACTGAGCGCTTCGAGCTCTTCATGGTTGGGCGCGAGCACGCCAACGGCTATTCGGAGCTGAACGATCCGGAAGACCAGGCCGCCCGCTTCCAGGCCCAGGTCGACCTGAAGGACAAGGGCGACGACGAAGCCATGCACTTCGACGCCGACTACATCCGCGCGCTGGAATACGGCCTGCCACCCACCGGTGGTTGCGGCATCGGCATCGACCGCTTGGTGATGCTGCTGACCGATGCACCGAGCATCCGCGACGTGATCCTGTTCCCGCAGATGCGCCGCGAAGACTGAGCCTCAGTCCCCCAGCCCCCGATCAACGATCGGGGGTTTTTTGTTTCACCCGCGCTCCCCGTACCCTCGCCCATGCCGTGGTTCCTCTACGTGATCGAATGCCAGGATGGCAGCCTCTACACCGGCATCGCCACCGATGTGGCCCGGCGCTACGCCGAGCACGCCAGCGGCCGCGGCGCGCGCTATACCCGCAGCCATCCGCCGGCCACGCTGCTGGCCGTTCTGCCCTGTGCAGATCGGAGCGAGGCGCTGAAGCAGGAATACCGGCTCAAGCAGCTGAGCCCTGCACAAAAACGCGCGTTCTGCGCCAAACATCCAGCGCCGGTCGGGACGGTCTGAACAGCGCTACAAGGCACCGCGTTCGCGCAACGCGGCAGCAATCGCCTCGGCCAGCTGCTGGTAGCCGACAGCATTCGGATGGATCGGATCGCTCTTGAGCGTACGATCACCCAGGATGTCGGCCAGCGCCTGGTATTCCAGCGGCACATCGGTGGCATCGGCCACTTCGGTGTAGAGCTCGGCCGTCTTCAGGCCAAAGCCGGGCCTGGGCACGCCGATGAGCAGCACTGGTACACCGCGCGCGCGGATCTCCTCGACCATCGCGGTAAGGTTGGCGGCGGTTTCCGGCGCCGGTAGCCGCTGCAGGAAATCGTTGCCCCCCAGGCATAGGATCACCAGCGCAGGCCTGACCTCGTCGAGCACCGCATTCAGCCGGGCGCGGCCCTGGGCGCTGGTTTCGCCTGGCACGCCCTGGTTCACCACCGTGCGGCCGATCAATCCTGCCAGCACACTTGGGTAGTCCTGCCCCTGCTCTGCGCCCGTGCCGTAGGTCAGGCTGTCGCCGAACGCGAGCACTGTCGCGCCGGCGGGGATCTTGGGTAGCTTGGGTTGGCCGCAAGCGGCCAATAACAGGCAAAGCAGCAGAATCAGCTTACGCATGGCACCGTTACGCGAATGAAGAATGCTGCAGCGTAGTGACTGCCAGGGGTGTGGGGCAAGGGGCGCTGCTAGAATGGGCGCGTTACCGGCCGCCGCCGGAGATGAGGAGTCTGCATGTTGGTCCAGTGGTTGCCCGATTTCGTCGACAAGGTATTCCTGCGCGATCTCGCCGCCTCGACGATCTTCCTCGTCATCCTGATGGTGCTGCGCACATTGATCCGGCATGCGGTGCTCAAGCGCGCGGATCTGGGCCCGGAGGTAAAGCGGCGCTGGCTGGTAACGCTGCGCAATTCCTGGCTGGTGATCTTCATGCTGGGCATGGCGCTGATCTGGGCCAACGAGATCGAGACGCTGGCAGTGTCGCTGGTGGCCATCGCTGCCGCCATCGTACTGGCCACCAAGGAAATGATCCTGTGCCTGATGGGTTCGATCTACCGGACCAGCACGCATGCCTACACGGTGGGCGACCGCATCGAGATCAACGGGCTTAAAGGCCAGGTCATCGACACCAATGTGCTGTCGACCACGCTCGTCGAATCGAGCCAAGCCATGGCCAACAAGGGCACGGTGGGCCGCGGCATCACTTTTCCCAACAGCATGCTGCTGTCGCAGCCTGTTTACAACGAAACCATGCTGGGCAGCTACGTGATGCATACGCTGCACATCGACATCGGCCGCAGTGCCGACTGGGAGGGTGCGGAGCTGGCACTGCTCACCGCCGCCCAGGCTGTAGTGGCCAGCTACAGCGAAGACTTGAGCCAGCATGCGCGCGAGCTGCAGCGTGGCTTCGGACTGGAGGCGCCAACGCTGGAGCCCCGCATCAAGATCACGCTGGATGATCGCGAGGCGATCGGCCTGCATCTGCAGCTGCCGGCACCGCTTGGCCAGCGCGCCCGTGTCGAGCAGCAGATCCTGCGCGAGTTTTTGCGCACCACCTCCCCGGCCCACGCCGCGCGCCAGCCAGATGCCGACGCCGAACCGGCGTGAAGATCTATCGCACCGATCAGCATCCACTCCCGCTGCCGCCGGGCCATCGCTTTCCCGTCGAGAAATACCACCTGCTGTATGAAGCGGTGCGCGAGTTTGCCGCGCCGTTGATCGTCGATGCACCCGCCGCCAGCGATGCAGCGCTGCTGGCGGCGCACGACGCCGGATATCTTGCCCGCTTGCAGCACGGTACGCTGAGCCGTGCCGAGGAGCGCGCGCTGGGCCTGCCGTGGTCTAACGAATTGCTGGTACGTTCGCGCCACTCGGTCGGCGCAACCATCGCAGCCTGCAGCACTGCGCTGAACGAAGGCTGCGGAGTGTCGCTGGCAGGCGGCACCCATCACGCGTATGCCGATCATGGCAGCGGCTTCTGCGTCTTCAACGACAGCGCGGTTGCATTGAAGCTGCTGCTGCAGGCGGGGGCGCTACAGCACGCACTGGTGATCGATCTCGACGTACACCAGGGCAACGGCACCGCTGCGATGCTGGCCGACGTGCCGAGCCTGTTCACCTTTTCCATGCACGGTCGCAACAACTTCCCGTTCCAGAAGGAAATGAGCGATTGGGATATCGAGCTCGACGATGGGTGCAACGATGCACGCTATCTCGATGTACTCGCCGGCAGCCTGCCGCAGCTGTTTACGCTGGCGCGGCCGGAACTCGTGATCTACCTCGCCGGCGCCGATAGCTACCAGGGCGATCGCTTGGGCAAATTGTCGCTTTCCACCGCCGGCCTTGCAGCACGCGACGCGCTGGTGCTCGATCATTGCCAGCGTTTCGGCATCCCGGTCGCCATCACCATGGGCGGCGGCTATGCCACGCCGATCGCCGATACCGTCGCCATCCAGGCCACCACGGTCCACGCCGCCTGTCTGCGTTACGCCAGTTGATCAATCCGACACGTTGGCAGCCGGCAAAAAAAACGCCCAGCTGGCACACCTTACGGCGGCGAGACTGGGCACAGGATGGAGGAGTCGATAAGCGATCAAGGGGATCGCTGAAAAACAGATGAAGCTAAGCAGCACGGCTGCAGGCGCCGGGATAACCCTCCCCGCGCAAGGGGGATCAACGATCCAGCGTCAGACGCCAGCCGTAGGATTTGATAAGCAGACGTTGAGCAGATTCAGCGTTGCGGAAAATTCGGAACAAGGTACGCATGGTGTTCTCCTGTTATGGGTCTCACCCTTCTGGAGTGCTTGACCTCAAGTGGTGCAGCCCGTTGGCCACAGAACGAACTGTACGCGGACTACATTTTTGGTGCAAGTATTTTGTAGAAAAACTACGTATATACACACGTTTCAATCTGTAACTGGCTACGTAAGTTTTTATATTTTCTTTTATTTTCATCACGTTGAAATGTAGCAAAGCAATATGGAGCAAAACTACATCAGTAGCAAAACTACGGCACAAAAAAAGGGCCGGCGATTGCCGGCCCGCACCACGAGCGATCAAACAGCTGATTTCAGCTTCCTAGCAGCTTGTTCTTCAAGCCACCTTGGACTGGGTCCTTCCCCAACCAGATCGACAGCATGGCACTAGCGAAATCGTCGCCGGCAATCACCGGGTAGGCCTTGCCACGTACGCTGACGCGCGTTCCTTGGCCTGGAATGAAATCGAGCTGGATGCTGTCGCCCTTGCCGACCGACTTCACTTCCTTGAACAGCCTGTCGAGCGCTTCGAGCTGGGCGGCATACTGCTTGAGGCCAGCCTTGCCCACGTTGTCGGTCAGGCCATCAACGAAGGATTCATGCATGGTCGCTGCCGACACTTCTCGTAACATCTTCAATTCCACGCGCCGAGGTGTGCCAGCCTTGATCACCGCGTTCGCATCAGTGGTCTTGGTGCTGGTATAGAGCGCTGCGACATAGACATCGACCACGATCTTGGTCCGCACCCCGGCGCCGTTCAGCACCAGATTCTGGCCTGCCACGCTGGCTTGGTCCGCGACATTCACGCCGCCCACCTCGACAGCCTGCGCGACATGCAGGGCCAGCGTCAGCGTCGCAGCCAGCAGGGTCTGTTGCATCGTTTTCATCTGTTCCCTCCTCGGGCAAAAAAACGCCCACGGGCTGTTCGCGCCGTGGGCAAAGACAGGCAGAGCAAAGCGGAACCCAAGCCGGATGGCCCGGCCGGGTAAAATGCGAGAAAAGGCGTGGTCGCGCCGCATCACCGTGGCCGCCGGACATCGCCGGCGGCCTCGCATCACAGAACCTGAATGATGCCGGCAGCGCCCATGCCGGTGCCGATGCACATGGTCACCATGCCGTACTGGCCGTGCATGCCCTTGCGGCGCATGCCGTGGACCAGCGTGGCAGTGCGGATGGCGCCGGTGGCGCCGAGCGGGTGGCCAAGCGCGATGGCGCCACCATTGGGATTGACCCGGCTCATGTCGAGCCCCAGATCGCGGCTCACCGCCAGTGCCTGCGCGGCAAAGGCTTCGTTGAGCTCAATCCAGCCGAGGTCATCGAGCTTGAGGCCGGCGAGCTTGAGCGCGGCCGGGATCGCCTCCTTGGGCCCGATGCCCATGATGGCCGGTGGCACACCCTTCACGGCAAAGGTGGTGAACTTGGCCAGCGGCGTGAGGTTGAACTCCTTCAGCACCTTTTCCGACACCAGGATCACCGCACCGGCGCCATCGGACATCTGTGAGCTGTTGCCGGCAGTGACCGAGCCCTTGGCGGCGAATACCGTCTTGAGTTTGGCCAGGCCCTCGGCGCTGGTATCGCGGCGCGGGCCTTCGTCGGTGGTCAGCGTCTTCTTCACCAGCTCCACCTCGCCGGTAGCGAGATTGGGCACGCGATAGGTGGCATCCAGCGGCGTGATCTCGTCGGCAAAGGCGCCCGATTCAATGGCGGCCAGCGCGCGGCGGTGCGATTCGACGGCGAACGCGTCCTGATCGTCACGGCTCACCTGCCATTGCTCGGCCACCTTCTCGGCGGTGAGGCCCATGCCGTAGGCGATGGCGAAGTTCTCATCCTTGGCGAAGAACTCGGGATTGAGCGCCACCTTGTTGCCCATCATCGGCACCATGGACATGCTCTCGGTGCCGGCGGCAATCATCACGTCGGCTTCGCCGAGGCGGATCTTGTCGGCCGCCATCGCTACGGCGTTGATGCCGGACGAGCAAAAGCGGTTGATGGTAACGCCACCCACGGTATTGGGCAGGCCAGCCAACAGCACGCCGATGCGCGCCACGTTCATGCCCTGCTCGGCTTCCGGCATGGCGCAGCCGACCACCGCATCCTCGATACGCGCCGGATCGAGCCCCGGCACCTGGGCCAGCGCACCCTTGATCACGTGGGCCAGCATGTCGTCCGGCCGCACATGACGCATCATGCCGCGCGGCGCCTTGCCTACCGGCGTGCGGGTCGCCGCGACGATGTAGGCTTCCTGAATCTGTTTGCTCATGAGGAGCTCCTGATTTGCTTTTGGGCGGTCTGCGAACCGCCTTGATTCCAGAATCTGCGGAGCTGCGGAAAGGCCGTGGTGCAGGGCAAGGAATGGGGGTGGAGAGGCCGCGCAATGGGCTGATGCCCATGAGCAACCGAACCAGCCCCGATGACGCCGCCATGCGCCGCGGAGGCCCGCAGATCGGTTAGTTTCGGAGCGGTTTGTTATTCTCGAGCATGTACATGATCCGCTCCTGGGTCTTGCCCTTCTTCAGGAGCCCCATGAAGCGCTCGCGTTCCAGCTTGAGGATCCACTCCTCGTTCACCTGCGTGCCGGCATCGACATCGCCGCCGGTGACCACCTCCGCGATCTGCACGCCGATGTGGTAGTCGTACTTGGAGATGAAGCCGCCTTCCAGCATGTTGATGAGCTGACCCTTGATGGTGGCAGCGCCTGCACGGCCGGCCACCGGGAAGGTCTTGGGCTTGACCGGTGGCCGGTAGCCGGTAGCAGCCAGCGCCCGCACCTGCGCCTGGGCAACGAACAGCAGCTCGTTGGCGTTGAACAGCACGATATCCGACTCCTTCAGATAGCCGATCTGCTGGCCCTCCTCGGCACTGGTGCCGACCTTGGCCATCGCCATCGCCATGTAGTAATCCTTCAGCGAGGCCAGGATGTCGCCGCCCTTGGCTTCACGACTGGCGCGCAGCGCGAACTCCTTGCAGCCGCCACCGGCCGGCAGCAAGCCCACGCCGACCTCGACGAGGCCGATATAGGTTTCCACCGCCGCCACCACGCGGGCGCAGTGCATCAGGAATTCGCAGCCACCACCGAAGGCGTAACCTTGGGCAGCACCGACCACCGGCACCTTGGCGTACTTGATCGCCATCGAGGTGTTCTGGAATTCGGCAACCATGTTCTCGATCGCGCCGAAGTCACCGGTCATGAAGGCCGGCCCCATGCTGGCGAGGTCAGCCCCCACCGAGAACGGTGCTTCCGGATGCCAGATCACCAGGCCCTGGAAACGCTCCTCGGCGATCTTGATCGCGGCTTGCACGCCGGCCAGCACATTGGCGCCGATGGCGTGGGCCTTGGTGGTGAACGTCAGCACCGGGACATCCGGCGCCGCAGGCGGCAGCCACAGCCGCACGCTGTCGTTCTCGAACACGGTCTCGCCGTAATCTGGCTCGGCCTCGCCGACCAGTTGCGGCGGATAGAGCTGGCGACCGTACACCGACAAGGTCGAGCGCTCGATCAGCTTGCCCTGCGCCGCGCTGTAGCTGCCGGCTGGCGCATGCACGCCGTCCACTTGGCCAACCCAGTCCGGCAAGGCGCTCTTGGCCATGCTCTTGCCGGCGGCGATGTCGACGGCGACGGCCTCGGCCACCGCCTTCCAGCCGGCGGCCTGCCACAACTCGAACGGGCCCTGCTTCCAGCCAAAACCCCAGCGGATGGCGAAATCGATATCGCGCGCCGAATCGGCGATGGTCGGCAGCAGGGTGGCCACGTAGTGCCACACGTCGCGCAGGCAAGCCCAGAGGAATTGCGCCTCCGGATGGCTCGATTCGCGCAGCGCCTTCACCTTGGCGGCCGGATCGTCGAGCTTGAGGATGGCCTTCACCTCGTCGCTGCCCTTCTGGCCGGCTTCAACGTACTCGCCCGCCTTGGGGTCCAACACGAACAGCGCCTTGCCATCCTTCTTGTAGATGCCGGCACGGGTCTTCTGGCCCAGCGCACCCTTCTCGATCAGTGCGGCCAGCCAAGCCGGGCTCTGGTAGTAGGCCGCCCAGGGGTCATGGGGCAGGTTGTCGGTCATGGTCTTCACCACATGGGCGAAGGTATCGAGGCCGACCACATCCGCGGTGCGGAAGGTGGCCGACTTCGGCCGGCCCATGCGCGGGCCGGTCAGGTCGTCGACCACATCGAAACGGATACCGAACTGTTCGGCGTGATGAATCGTTGCCAGCATCGAGAACACGCCGATGCGATTGGCGATGAAATTGGGGGTGTCCTTGGCCCGCACCACACCTTTGCCGAGGCGAGTGACGAGGAAGCTTTCCAGGTTGTCGAGCAGTGCCGCGTCGGTCTTCAACAGCGGGATCAGCTCGACCAGATACATGTAGCGCGGCGGGTTGAAGAAGTGGATGCCGCAAAAGCGCGATTGCAGCGCCGCGGGCACGCCATCGGCCAGTTTTTGGATCGACAGACCCGAGGTATTGGTGGCGAGGATGGCGTGATCGGCGAGATGCGGGGCGATCTTGGCATACAGATCCAGCTTCCAATCCAGCCGTTCGGCAATGGCTTCGATCACCAGGTCGCAGGACTTGAGCAGTTCGAGGTCCGAACCATAGTTGGCTGGCTGGATAAGCTCGGCGCGCATGGCGGACATCACTGGCGCGGGCTTGAGCTTCTTCAGGTTGTCGATCGCCTTCAGCACGATGCCGTTGGCGTCGCCCTCCTTGGCCGGCAGGTCGAAGAGGACGGTCTCGATACCGGCGTTGACGAGATGGGCAGCGATCTGTGCGCCCATGACGCCGGCGCCCAGTACCGCGACGCGGCGGATATGCACGTTGGCCATGTTGGTGTGGACCTCGCAGTGATAAAGAGCCGGACGGGGTCGCCGCCCGGCGGGTGGGATCAGAAGCGGTGGTTGTATTGGGCGCCCAGCGTGATCGAGTTCACGTCGTACTGGCCGCTGACGGTGGAGCCGTTCTCGTCGGTCTGATCGATCGGTGCCTTCTTCAGCGAGACGTAGATCGCAGCCAGATCGATCGAGCTGTGGTCGGTCAGCGCGTAGTTGGCACCAACGGCGAACCAGGTACGGTCGCTATCCGGGATGCCCGGGATGCGGTTGTCGTTGTCCTCGGGCGACTGGTCATACGCCAGACCGCCGCGCAGCAGCCACTTCTCGTTGAGCTGGTAGGTGGTCCCGATCGAGTAGCGATTGGTGTCCTTCCAGTCGGTTTCGGTCACGGCATCGGCACGGCCATCGAGCTGTACGCGGATTTCCTGCAGCCGCGAATGCTTGGTGCGGGTGTAGTCGGCCATCACCGCCCATTGCTCGTTGATCTGGCGGAAGCCGTTGATCGAGAACGATTCGGGCGTATCGATGTTCAGCTTGGCACCGGTGTCCTGGTACTGCGCGTTGAGGCGAGCCTGGATCACGCCGGCAGCCGGGCCGAGTGCTGCGATCGAGCCGAAGGTCTGCGGCACGGTGAAATCGGCATCGCCATCGAGTTTGTGCTTGATGCGCGAACGATAGGCCACGCCGACGCGAGTGTTCTCGTCGATCTCGAACAGCGCGCCCAGGTTGAAGCCGTAGCCGATGTCGTCACCCTTGATCACGACGCTGCCGTCGTAGGTGGGGTTTGCACCCAGCAGCGGCACCAGGCCCGGGTTACCCAGCTGGCCGGCCACGCCGGTACCAAAGTCGATGGCCTTGGACAACTTGCCCTTGATGTACTGGACGCTGACGCCACCACCGATGGACACCACGTTGTTCACCTTGTAGGCGATCGACGGGTTGATGTTGACGGTCTGGACTTGGTTTTCCAGCGAGTTGTAACGGCCGACCCAGTTCTCGTCGTAGTCGCTGTGCGAGCCGAACGGAACGAAAATGCCGAGGCCGACGGTCAGCGCATCGTCGATCTGGTAGGTGCCATAGAAATGCGGCACCGGCGTGGTCGGGCCGAAGTTGCCGCCATTGTTGCCGGCGATTGGCTGGCCTGCGGCACTGGTGCTGCCATCGTTGGTGAATTCACCATCCGGGATGATGACGTTGAGCACGCCGGTGAGGTTGGTGCCCTTCAGCCGCGTCATGCCGGCGGGGTTGTAGAAGATGGTCGACGCATCCATCACTTGAGCGGCACCCGAGTTGGCCACGCCCTGGTTACTGGCGCTCTGGGTACCGAAGTGGTAACCCGAAGCACCTGCCTGACCGGCAATGAGTGCCAGCGAACCGGCGCCGATCATGCGTACCGCTACAGCGATTTTTTTCATTCTCGTGCTCTCCTATTTGTGCAGCTCGCGCTGCGTCGTCCCCGTTTAGGTTTTGTTAGGTTCGCCGGACCGCCCAGTCAAGACCGGGCGGACACGGCGCACACGGGTCAGATCACCACCCGGCGGATGGCATCGGGATCCGGGTTCTGCAGATGGCCGTCGAAATCGTCGACCATGATGACTTCTCGCTTGAGCTGGCGGGCGCGTTCCACGGCGGCAAATTCCGCGTCGGTCAGCAGGCCCTTGCCTCGCGCCTCCTGCAGCCGCTCGCGCGCGGTGATGGCCTTGAGCTGGCCTTCGCGCTGTGCGCGGCGCAGCTTGCTCTCCAGGCCTTCGGTATCGATCACGGCCTTGAGCGCGTGTTCCAGCACGCCGATCGGATCGCTTTCCTCCTTGGGCAGGTACATGTACTGCACCAGGCGATCGCGCGAGGCCGACGGTTCCATCAGCGCGCGGGCAATCCGTGTGCCCACGCGGTCGGCCGGGCCTTTCAGCGTCATGCCGAGTGGGAACACGACGCGGCGCATACACCAGGCCAGGAAGCGATTCGGGTGATTGTTGAGGAAGCCGTTCATGGCTTCCTGGCAGTCGTACAGCGCCGATTCCACGGCCCAGCGCACCAGCGGGCGGTCCTCCTTGGGCTCGCCATCGTCGTGGAACTTCTTCAGCGCTGCAGTCGCGATATAGAGGTTGGACAGCATGTCGCCGAGTCGGGCCGACAGCTTTTCGCGGAACTTCAAGCTGCCGCCCAGCGTGGCCATGCCCATGTCGGAAAGGAAGGCAAAAGCGGAAGACAGCCGCACGATATCGCGGTAGTTCTGCGCAGTCGGGCCGGATTTTGGCGCCGACACCAGGCGGGCGCCAGTCAGGCCCATGACGAAGGAGCGCGCCTTGTTGGACAGGGTGAAGCCAATATGGCCGATCACCGCATCGTCGAAGGTGACCGCATCGTTCGCCATCGCCGCACGCATTTCCTTCAGCACGAACGGATGGCATCGGATGGCACCCTGGCCGTAGATGATCATCGAGCGGGTCAGAATGTTGGCACCCTCCACGGTGATCGCCACCGGGATCGCACCGTAGCCCGAGGCCAGGTAGTTGCGCGGCCCGACGCACACCGCCTTGCCGGCATGCACGTCCATCGCATCGTTGATCACGGAGCGCATGCGCTCGGTGTTGTGGTACTTCAGGATGCCCGACAGCACCGACGGCTTTTCGCCCATGTCGAGACCGGTCAGCGCCAGGCGCTGCGCCGCATCCATCTGGTAGGCATGGCCACCGATGCGTGCCAGTGCTTCGTCTACCCCTTCGAAACGGCCGATGGCGAGGCCGAACTGGTTGCGGATGCGGGCATAGGCACCGGTGGTATAGGCCGCGAGCTTGCCCGAAGCCACCGACATGGCCGGCAACGAGATGCAGCGCCCCACCGACAGGCACTCGACCAGCATGCGCCAGCCCTGGCCGACGTAGCTCGCGCCACCGATCACCCAGTCGAGCGGAATGAACACATCCTTGCCCCAGTTCGGGCCGTTCATGAATACGGCGGTACCCGGATAGTGGCGGCGGCCGATGTTCACGCCCTCGTGGTTGGTGGGGATCAGCGCGCAGGTGATGCCGATTTCGTCTTTCTGCCCCAAGAGATGATCCGGGTCGTACAGCTTGAACGCCATGCCAAGGATGGTGGCGACCGGGCCCAGCGTGATGTAGCGCTTTTCCCAGGAAAGCTTGATGCCAAGCACGTTGTCGTGGCGCTCGCCAGTCCGTGGGTCGACGTAGCTGCCGCGAGTGACCACGCCAAAATCGGGGATGCCACCAGCATCGGAACCGGCTTCGGGGCTGGTCAGCGCAAAGCACGGTACTTCGACGCCCTTGGCGAGGCGCGGCAGGAAGTAATCCTTCTGCGCTTCCGTGCCGTAATGTTGCAACAGCTCACCCGGGCCGAGCGAGTTGGGCACCATCACCGTGACGGCGGCTGAGCCGGAGCGGGTGGCGATCTTGGTCACCACGCGGGCATGGGCGTAGTTGGAGAACTCCTTGCCGCCGTACTGGCGCTTGATGATCATGCCGAGGAAGCCCTGATCCTTGATGTACTGCCACACTTCGGGCGGCAGATCCTTGGATTCGGTGGTGATCTTCCAGTCGTCGAGCATGCTGCACAGCACCTCGGTCGGGCCATTGAGGAAGGCTTCTTCCTCGGGCGAAAGCGTGGGGGCCGGAAAGCTGTGCAGGCGGTCGAAATCGGGCTTGCCGGAAAACAGGTCGCGGTCCCACCACACGGTGCCGGCGTCGACCGCTTCCTGCTCGGTCTGCGACATCGGCGGAGTGATCTTCTTGAACACCTGGAAGATGGGGCCGGTCAGCACGGCGCGGCGCAGTGGCTTGAGGTTGAGCACGGCCAGCACCAGCAGCGTGGCGGCAAGCCAGGCCCAGTGCGCGCCACAGCCAAACACGGCGTAGGCGACACCGCCAGCGGCAAACAGCGAACTCAACCAGAGCGGCGCGCGCCAGTAGGCCAGCATCGTCACGACGACGAGGATGACGGCCAGGGTAATCAGCACGGTCATGATGGGTACTCCTCCGGGTTATGCGGCGGCCGGCGCGTTGAGGCCGGCTTCGATAAAGGGCAGCAGCATGCGGGCGATCAGCTGGGGATCGCGCGCGTTGACGAGCGGCTGGGTCATGAACAGCCGCAGCACGTTGTTGCCAGCAAAGGCGTTGAACATGGCACTGGTGAGGAAATGGAAACGCCAGTGCACCTCGGCTTCGGAAAGCTGCGGCAAGGCACGCTGGTAGGCGGCGACGTAGCGGCGAGTCACCTCGCCATAGCGGCGCGGCATGCTTTCCTTGAGGATGGGATGCGGCTCGACGAAAGTGCGGCCCAGGAGGCGCACGAACAACTGGCCACCCAGTGTGGTATCGCTCCCCATCAGCGCCGATGCGGCCACGAAGGCCTCTGTGATCTGGCGGGGATTGGGCACCGCGCCACCAGCCTCGATCTCATTCAACTTTTCCAGCGTCAGCCGGGCGAAGGGCTCGGCGCGACGCTCGAACACAGCCTTGAACAGGCCATCCTTGGAGCCAAAATAGTAGTTGACCGCTGCGATATTCACGCCGGCGGTCTGGGTGATCATGCGCATCGAGGTGGCATCGAAGCCGTGCTCGACGAACAACACCTCGGCAGCGTCGAGTATGCGCGTCGACGTTTCCTGCGCCTTGGCCGTTTCAGCCATGTCGGTCTCCAGCGATTGCCGGCGTCGCTGCGCCGGCATTATTCACGTAACCCGACAAACCGGGTTTCAAACGTTTGTTTGAAATTATCGCTGGAACTGCACGAAGTCAAGCTTGGTGCAGGAAATCAGGACTCAGGATTTTCCCTCACCAATATTGCGCATGCGAAATCAAGGACATGCACCACGCCGCCGCATGTGGCGCCGACACCACTCAGTCTTGGTGCAACTCGCCATCAACATAGAACCAGCGCCCACCCTCGCGGACAAACCGGCTGGTCTCGTGCAGGCGATAGGCGCGCCCACCCACCTTGTAGCGCGCGACGAACTCGACCACTGCTGTATCGCCAGTCGCTTCATGGTGCTTCACCGTCAGCCCCAGCCAGCGGGCCGGAGCATCGCTCGCGAGATCAAGCTGGAGCGGTCGGGTCGAGGCATGCCAAGTGGCGAGCAGATAGGGCTCCAGCGCCAGCACATAGGCGCTGTAACGCGAGCGCATCAGCGCCTGCGCCGTCGGTGCGGCCTCACCTGCATGGTAGCGGCCACAACAGGCGACATAGTCGGCATTGAGGCCGCAATGGCAGGTGACGGTGGCGGCTTGCTTCATCGGGAACTCGGTTAGACTCGGCGAATCTGCTTATTTTACCTGCAACCCGGTTCCACCATGTCCGCCCTTGCCCCGCCGCGCGCCGCCATTTTCGATATGGACGGCCTGATGCTCGATACCGAGCGCATCGCCATCGGTTGCTGGCTGGATGCCGCCACCGAACTCGCCCTCACCTTTCCGGAGTCCGCCGCGCTCGGCATGGTCGGCATGCACATCAGCAAGGCGCCGGCCTACTTGACCGACCTGTTCGGCAGCGATTTCCCGACCGAGGCGCTGCTCGCGGCCACCCACACCCGCTATATGGCGGCAACCACCCGCCCCATTCCGCTCAAGGCCGACCTGTTGTCGCTGCTGGGCTGGCTGGAAGACGCCGAGCTGCCCAAGGCCGTTGCCACCTCCACCCGGCGCAGCATCGCCGAGCATCACCTCGACGCGGTGGGCATCCTCACGCGGTTTCGCTTGCTGGTGTGCGGCGATGAGATCGCCCAGCCGAAGCCGGACCCGGAAATCTACATCAAGGCTGCCGGTTTGCTTGGCGCCAAACCGCAGCACTGCGTGGTGTTCGAGGATTCCAATTTCGGCGTGGCTGCCGCGCACGCCGCCGGTTGCCGCGTCATCATGGTGCCCGATCTGAAACCACCCACTGCCGAGACGCTGGCGTTGGGCGTGCCCGTGGTCCGCTCGCTGGGCGAAGCCCGCACGCTGGCTGCGAGCTGGCTGGAGTAATACGCGATGCCCCGCAAACGCCAGTTGAAGCAGCAACTGCATGCACTGCTCGACCAGATCGAAGTCCAGCGCAACGGCGTGCTCGCCGCGCAGCCCGATGCTCTGCACCAGCTACGCATCGGCTTGCGAGGCTGGCGTGCTCTGCTACCGCTGGTATTTCGGCGCCGTGAGACCGATCTTGCGTTGCTGCAGGCCTGGCGCAGCCTCGCCGCCCTCACCGGCCCGGCACGCGATGCCGAAGTGCAACTGACGCAATTGTCCGACGACCACCCTGCTCGCCCGCAGATCATCCAGCAGCGGGATACCGGTTACGCCGTTGTTCGTACCGCGCTCAGCAGCGTCGACTGGCCGGTGCTGCTTGCTGCCAGCCACGCTTGGCTGGACCTGAGCCTCGCCGAACGGCAGCGTGCCGTGCTGCGCCGGCGCATCCGCCGCCGTAGCCAGCGTCTGGTGCAGCGGCTCGCCGACGATCTCGCCCACCCACGCGATGCCGAACATTGGCATGCGCTGCGGCTCGACGTGAAGCGCTTGCGTTACCTGATCGAGCACGCCGGGCGCTGGTTGCCCAAGCGCCAGCGCAAGCTGCATGCCGCATTGAAGCGGGCACAGTCCGACTTGGGCGACCTGCACGACTACGATGTCCAGTTCCAGGCTGGCTGGCGAGACGACGCAGCCCATCGGGCGCCCTTGGAACAGGCCGCGGCAGCCAGCGCCAGGCAGCTCACCCGGCAACTGGCAGCGCTGCTTGACTGACCGTCACGCTTGCGTCGTGACCCGGCGGCGGCGCAGGTGCCATGTCACCACGCCCAGCACCAGCGCCACAGCCAGCCACAGCGGCCACAGTACCGCCAGTGCGATCACCAGCGTCTGCAGGCCGCGCCAACCGGTCTTCAGCGATTGGCCCAGGCTCGCCAGGAACGGCGGACGTTGGTCGGCCAGCGCGGACTCGAAATCGGCCAGTACCGTTCTGCGCAGTTGCGGCGGCTGGTGCAGCGTCAGCGCCACGGTGCTGTAGGTTACCTTGTCGTCCAGCAGCGCCTGCGCCAGCATCGCCTCATCGCGCGCGGCCTTGGTCTGTAACTGGCGATCAATTGCCTCGATGCGCTGGCTGGTCCGCCCCGGCGCGGAAGCCACCTCGCCCATCTGCTGCTGTGCTTCCTGGCTGCGTCGCGCGGCCAGTTGCTGCCGCAGCCAATCCAGTTGCACATCCTCGGCGCCATAGCTGCGCGCTTCCAGAAAATCGATTTGCGCGGCCAGCGCGCGCAGGAAAGCCTGCGTGCGTGCGGTGGGCACCCGCACAATCAAGCGGGCGCGCGTAACGTATTGCACCAACTCCAGGCGGGTGCCATCCGGCTGGGCGAACTCGCGGGTATCGCTGACCTCAGCGGTGAGATCGTTGCGGATCACAAAACCACCCTCTGTCGCCGCCAAATCCTCGATCGCGGTACTGGCACGATAGGTGTCCTTTACGCGCGCCTCGACACTGGCGGTGATCACGAAACGGCGATCGGCCGGCAGGCTGCCCAGTACACGAGACGTCAGCGCGTCAGCCGGGCTGGAGGCCACTGCGGCAGCGGGCGCGGCTTCGGCCATGGCGGGAGCGGCAGATTCCGCGCTGGAAAAGTCGCCACCGCCTTCCTCCTTCTTGCCGCAAGCGGCAAGGGCGAGGCTCAAGACAAGCAGGATGGGCAGAAAACGGGAGGGCTGCATGGGGGCGATCCGGTCAGGTCGAAGCACGGCGGGATTGCCGCGCCCCGCCACTTTCCGACAGCTTTCCCTATGCCGACAACATGCTTTTGGTTTCGCCCGGTAAGCCAGACGGCGTGACGTGTAACCGGGCCGTCACACCGCGTTACGCGTCGGGCGCGCCGTCCGAGCGTGGGCCGACCTCTTTCACCACGACGCGCAGCTCAGGCCAGATCGCCAGCCATTGTTTCTGCTGCACGCGGTGCTGGAATACCGGCAACGGCACGGTCGGATTGGCGGTGAGAGTCCCGGCCCAATTGTGCTCCAGACCGAATGGCAGCAGCCATTCGAGCGTGCCGTTGGGACCCAACCGCACGCCAGCGGCGGTTTCATACTCCGGGTATCGGGAAATGGCGTCGAGGCAATCGCGGTAGGGTGCATGACCATGCCGCAGGTGCATGCGTGCCTGGTTGCGCACTTGCCAGCACACCTGTGGCTCCGCTTCCGCCAAAAGCGCTTCGAGCTGCTGCTCACCCTCCCGGCCGAGATCGACCGGGTCGAAATAGACCACGTCCACGTCGTTCAAGCCGGTACGGGTATCGAAGCGATGGTCCCAGACCAGGTTGCGCAGGAAGCCCGCGACAATCCAGCCATCAGGCAGGCCGAGCGCCTGCATCGCCGTCAGGCAACGCCAGCGCGTGGCATCGGCGCGCAGCAGTGCCTCGGTCCGTGCCGTGAGCTCAGTGCTTGCCAGTGCTGCCAAAGCCACCTTCGCCGCGCTCGCTCTCGGCAAAGTCGTCGACCACGTTGAATTCGACCTGCACCACCGGCACCACCACCAGCTGCGCAATACGCTCCAGCGGCTGGATGGTGAAGCCGGTGTGGCCGCGGTTCCACACCGAGACGAATACCTGGCCCTGGTAGTCCGAGTCGATCAGGCCGACGAGGTTGCCGAGCACGATGCCGTGCTTATGCCCCAGGCCCGAGCGCGGCAGGATCATCGCGGCCAGGCCCGGATCAGCCAGGTGGATGGCCATGCCGGTGGGCACCAGCGTGGTCGCACCCGGCGCCAGCTCCAGCGGCGCCTCCAGGCAGGCGCGCAAGTCGAGCCCGGCCGCGCCGGCAGTGGCATAGGCCGGCAGGTTCTGGCGCAGGCGCTCGTCGAGTATCTTGATGTCGAGGATGGGGCGGGTCATGCGGGTTTCCTGGTGTGGGTGTAGAGCGCGGCGAGGTGGGCCACCAGCTGGCGCGCCACATCGAGCTTGGGGCCGCGCGGCAGGCGGTGGGTGCCGGCGTCATCGAGCAGGATGACTTCGTTGTCATCCGCGCCCATCGCCTGCTGCACCAGATTGGCGGCGAGCAGGGGCAGCTGTTTGCGGCGGCGCTTGGCGTCGGCGTATTCGAGCAGGTTCTCCGATTCGGCGGCAAAGCCGACGCAGAACGGCGGCTTGGGCGCGCAGGCCACGCTGGCGAGGATGTCCGGATTGGGCGCGAGTTCCAGCGTGAGGATGTGCGCATCCTTCTTGATCTTGTGCTCGCTCTGGTTCAGCACGTAGTAGTCCGCCACCGCTGCCACGCTGATGAAGATGTCGGCGTGCGGTACTTCGAGCTCGACTGCAGCCAGCATCTGCTGTGCCGATTGCACGTCGATGCGCCGGCAATCGGGCGGCGTGGCCAGCGGCGTCTCACCTGCCACGATCACCACCTCGGCGCCGGCTTCCCAGGCGGCACGGGCCACCGCAAAACCCATCTTGCCGGAGCTGGAATTGGTGATGCCCCGCACCGCGTCGATCCGCTCGAAGGTGGGGCCGGCCGTCAGCAGCACCCGCTTGCCGGCAAGCGGCTTGGGCCGCAGCGCCGCTTCCAGCCGCATCAGGATGTCCTCGGGCTCCAGCATGCGGCCGTCGCCGACCTCGCCGCAGGCCTGCTCGCCCGAACCGGGGCCGAGGATGGCCACGCCATCGGCCTTCAACTGCGCCACATTGCGCTGATTGGGTGCGTTGTCCCACATCTGCCGGTTCATCGCCGGTGCAAGCAACAAGGGACAATCGCGCGCGGCGATCAGCGTCGTCAGCAGGTCATCGCACAGGCCGTGTGCCACCTTGGCAATCAGGTCTGCCGTGGCTGGCGCCACCAGCACCGCAGCTGCGCCGCGGGTCAGGTTGATGTGCGCCATGTTGTTGTCCGGTCGGGCATCCCATTGGTCGGTGTAGACCGGATTGCCCGACAAGGCCTGGAAGGTGACCGGCAAAACGAAACGACTGCCCGCTTCCGTCATCACCACATGCACGTCCCAACCGGCCTTGACGAGGAGCCGGGTGAGCTCGGCGGCCTTGTACGCTGCCACCCCGCCGGTGACGCCCAGCACGATGCGTTTTTGCTTCATCGCAGCCCTTTGCGTATATCGGTTTATCTGAATGCGCGAAGTGTAAACCATGTCCATCACTGACTGGCCCGCGGCGGAGCGGCCGCGCGAGAAACTGCTGCAGCACGGTGCCGCTGCATTGTCGGATGCCGAATTGCTGGCGCTATTCCTGCGGGTGGGCCTGCCGGGAGTCAGCGCGGTCGACCTTGCGCGCCAGTTGCTGAACCGCTTCGGCTCGCTCAACGGCCTGTTTGCCGCCAGTCGCAATGCATTTGCCGCGGTGCCCGGCATGGGCGATGCCAAGTACGCGCAACTGCAGGCGGTGCAGGAAATGGCACGCCGCGCACTCGGTGAAACGCTGCGCCAGAGCGATGCGCTGACCTCGCCTGAAGCAGTGCGCGACTACCTGCGGCTGTGGCTGCGCGGGCGCGATGTCGAGGTATTCGCGGCGCTTTTCCTCGACAACGGCCATCGGGTGCTCGCCGCCGAGGAAATGGCACGCGGCACGCTGCAGGAGGCGCGGGTCTACCCACGCGAGATCGCCCGCCGCGCGCTGGCGTGGAATGCCGCCGCGGTGATCGTCGCGCACAACCATCCGTCGGGCTGCGCCGAGCCATCGCAAGCCGACGAGTTGCTCACCCGTCAGTTGCGCCATGCACTGGATCTGTTGGAAATCAGATTGCTGGATCACTTTCTTGTTGCAGGACATCAAGTCGTATCGTTCGCCGAGCGCGGCCTGCTCTGAGCGGCTTTCTTCAAGAAAGCCGCAACCCTGCCGATCGCTAGTCAGAACCAGCATCTGCAGTGGGGGCTGCCATGCGTATCGTCGAATCATCCGTCAGCGTCGGGGCCGAACGGGCCGCCCAGAGCCGCAGCGAAACCAGCCTGCAGATCCGCAGCGAGCCGCCTCGCCCACCGCAGCAGGAAGACGTGGCCCTGTCCGACACGGGCCAGGCCCGCGCCGCATCGGAGCTCGGCACGCTGAAATCGGGCGGGCTCGACTGGCGCATCGAACTGCTGCGCCGGCTGGTCGAGGCCATGACCGGCAAATCGGTCAAGGTGGCGGACCTCGATGGCCTGCTGATGAGTGCCAGCGCGCCCAGCCAGCCCGGCAACAGTGGCAGCGAGGGTGGCCTCGCCGTCGATTACCGCCAAGTGCTGGAAGAGTTCGAATCGGCGAGTTTCACCGCCGACGGCGTGGTCAAGACGGCCGATGGTCGCGAAATCAGCTTCTCGGCTGAGCTGCTGCTGCAACGCAGCTATCGCAGCGAGACTTCGGTCTCCATGGCTACCGGCAGTTTGGCACGGCCGCAGAAGGATCCGCTGGTGATCAATTTCGACGGCAGCGCGGCACAGCTCGCCGAGCAGACCTTCGCTTTTGACTTGGATGCAGACGGCAAGCAGGACGATATCTCGCTGCTGAAATCCGGTAGTGGCTTTCTGGCGCTCGATCGCAACGGCAATGACCGCGTCGACGATGGCCGCGAGCTGTTCGGCCCGCAATCGGGCAATGGCTTTGCCGACCTCGCGCTCTACGACGACGACAGCAACGGCTGGATCGACGAAGGCGATGCGGTATGGGGCCAACTGAAGGTCTGGCTCAAGGATGACGCAGGCAACGACCGGCTGCTGGGCCTGTCCGATCTCAATGTCGGTGCCATCTACCTCGGCCACGGCCGTGCGGATTTCGACCTGAAGGACAGCAACAACCGCAATCTTGGGCAGATCCGCGCCTCCGGCGTCTGGCTGTCCGAATCGGGGAGCGGCGGCACCATCCAGCATGTGGATCTGGCGATCTAGCCATTCGTGGTTCGCCACCATCAGCTCCGCCGGTCAACGACTGGCGGCCCATCAGGCCTGCCCACTTGGCGCCCGAGCCGATTCCGCTTGCTATGTCAGCAAACGCTGCTGAATCTGCCCTGTAACGCACTGCTTGACGCCCTCCTCGCCTTGCACAACGCTGGTGAAATCATGCCAACGGCGTAATCAGGCAGCACTCACTGCCGCTGCGCCGGCCACATCGATATGACGTGATGCCCACAAGAAGAGGAGATTGAAATGAAATCGCTGTTTATTGTTGCGTTGCTCAGCAGCGCTGGCCTTGCGGCGCCGGTTTGGGCCTGCTCTCCGCCACCACCGCTGCAGATCCCGCTGCCCCCTGGTGTCGACGGCAAGCTGCCGGTGGTACAGCCTGACCTCGACCCCAACTTCCCCTACATCCCGCCGACGTCGGGTGGCGCCTGCCCCACATTGGCCAAGCACGCGTCTTCGGGAACCGTCGCGGGCCTATCCAATAGCGAAGTCATTGCCCGCCTCAACACCGCCCAGCCTGTGCAACTGGCCCCTGCATGGCAGTCTGCACCCGCCTATGTTGCCGGCGACCGGGTTTCCTATGCCGGCATCAACTACAAGGCGCGCTGGTGGAACCAGAATGAGGCACCAGGGGCTGCTTGGGGCGCTTGGGAACAGGAATCGACGGGCGGCCCGCAGCCATGGGTGGCTACCCGCAGCTACAACACCGGCGATCGCGTCATCTCCGCTGGCAAGCTGTTCGAGGCCAAATGGTGGACACAGGGCGAGCAGCCCGGCGGCGACTGGGGCGCCTGGGCACTGAAGGGCGATGCTCCGGCCGGGGACCTCGATCCCATGCTGTTGCCCGGCCTGTTCAGCGCCACGGTCAACAAGACCGGCAACACGATTTCCGTCAGCTTCCTCTCCTCGATCTCTGTCACCTACGTACACACCGTCACGGCGGCGTGCACGGTCAAGACCGAGAGCGATGCGCTGCGCTGGGCCGCGACCTGGAAGATCCGCCTGGACGGCGTCACCGCCCATGAGGCGCCGATCACCGAGAACCTCAGCTCCGGCACACAGCCCCCACCACCGCCACCGGCCCGCCTGCCCGACGGCAGCTGCAGCAGAAGCGCAGGCAGCGTGCTGCAAACCAATAGCGAAGGCCGGATCCAGCGCGCCTCGGCCACCGTTCCTGCCGGTGCGTCCCGTTTCATCTCGGTGTGGTCATGCAGTGCGCCGGATCAGTGTCGACCGAGCACTTTGCTGGAACACCAGCAAATGGGGAAATCGCAGTACTGGAGCACGGTGCCGCCTTACATTACCTACGTGCCGGTTCCGTAAGCGCTCGCCAATGGCGTGTGCCTGCCCAGGCAACCGGTACACGCCATTGGCAAGTCTGCAGCACGTTCTACACCCTAATCGCGCAGCGGCAGACCAGCCCGACGATGCTCATCGCCGGATTCAGGCGTGCAATGCAAACGAGTTTGCATAAGCTTGAGGATCGCCACCATCCCACGCCCTGCCATCGATCAGCACGCTGCGCCGCAGCGGCGTAGCTGGCAGATCGGCCCCGGCAAGGCGCGCAGCCTCGCAGTAGAGGTCAAGCCGGTTTACCCGGCTTGCCAAGGCCAAGTAGTCCGGCTCCTGGCCGAGCAGTCCCCAGCGGCGGTACTGGGTGAGGAACCACATGCCGTCCGATAGCCACGGATAGCACACCTCGCCACCACGGCCATAAAAACGTACTGCATGCGCCCGCCCGCCACGACCGTGGCCCTCGATCAGCCGAGGAGCGACGGCGGCTTCGGGCACGCCAATGGCTTCGGCGATCCAGGGCGCCGCCTGCTGGCGCTGCGCCGGGTGATCGAGCCAGCGGCCGGCCTCGATCAAGGCGGCGGCCAATGCCACGGCAGTCTGTGGATGTGCATCGGCGAAGGCCCGCGTAGTGGCGAGTACTTTCTCAGGGTGGTCGGGCCAGATCTCGGCACTGGGCACCAGCGTATAGCCGATCTGTGCAAGCTCGGCCACGGCGGGCCAGGGCTCGCCGGCGCAGAAGCCGTCGAGCTCGCCACGCGCCAGCGCGCCGGCCATATCCGGCGGCGGCACCACCACGGTTTTTACGTCGCGCAGCGGATGGATGCGATGCGCGGCCAGCCAGTAGTACAGCCACATCGCGTGCGTGCCGGTGGGAAAGGTATGCGCCAAGGTCAGCCGCCGTGTTGCGGCGAGCAACGCACGGCGCAGGCCGTCACCGCTCTTCACCGCATCCATGAAGGCGCGGGCCAGCGCAATGCCCTGGCCGTTCTGGTTCAGCGTCATCAATACGGCCATCTCGTGGCGCAGGCCGCCAAGGCCCAGCTCCACGCCGTACGGCAGGCCATAGAGCGCTTGTGCGGCATCGAGCTCGCCGCCCAACAGCCGATCCCGCAGCACTGCCCAGGAAGGCTGACAGGCCAGCTGCAGCGTCAAACCACGCGCTTCGGCAAAGCCCATGCGCTGCGCCACCACCAGCGGTGCGCAATCGGTCAGCGGCATATAGCCCAGGGTCAGCGTGGTCTTTTCCAGGCGCATCGTGTCATCCCAGCAAATCGGCCATGGCAATCAGCTGCCGCGCCACATCGGCCAGCTTCATGCCCCGGTTCATCGCCTGTCGGCGCAGCGTTTCGAAAGCTTCGGCCTCGGTGAGGCCGCGTTTGTCCATCAACAGCCCCTTGGCCTTATCGATCAGCTTGCGCTCGGCGAGCTTCTGTTCGGCATCAGCGAGTTTCTCGCGCAGCCGGTTGTCCTCGTCAAAGCGCGCCTGCGCCACCGCGATCACTGCGGCAAGCCGCGCCGGCGCCACGCCTTCGACCACATAGGCGGTCACCCCCACGGCGACCGCGGCACGTACGGTGGCCGGGTCAGCGCAATCCGAGAACATCACCACCGGGCGCGGGGCAGCCGCGTTCATCACCGCCAATTGCTCCAACGTATCGCGCGAGGGGGATTCGGTATCGACGATGACCACATCAGGGCGGCGGCTTTCCACCAGTTGGGCCAGTGCCCGCGCACCGGGAGCCTGCGCGATCACGTCGAAACCGGCGGCGGTCAGCGCGGCGGCGAGCTGGCCGATGGGCTTGGCAGTATCGGTGACGAGCAGGATGCGCAGCATGGTGGACATGAAACGACAGTTTCATGCTTTATCCTGCACCGCAACATCGGCGGCAATAACGCAGATACCCTATGGCGGCAACGCGACGGCGCGCGTTCACAATCTTTCACAAATCCTGTTTATCTGCCGCAGGTTTGCCTTGCGGCCTGCACCTAGCATCGCGGTATTCCCAACCAGGAGTCCGCCATGCTCATCCGCCCCTTTGCCCTTGCCACGCTGGCCTTGGCCCTTGCCGCCTGCGGCGGCGACAACGATCCCACCCAACCCAGCACGCCCACGCCCACGCCGGCCCCGACACCTGTCCAGCCCAGCTACGCGGCAGATATCGCCGCACTGCAACAAGCGATTGCCAGCGAAATGCAGCAGCGGCAGATTCCCGGCCTGGCCATTGCGCTGGTCGATGGCGACCGGGTGGTGTGGCAGCAGGGCTTTGGCGTCACCGACCTGACCACGCCGGCGCCGGTGGATGCCGACACACTGTTCCGCGCCGGCTCCATTTCCAAGCTGTTCACCGCCACCGCGCTGATGCAGTTGGTGGAAGCGGGCAAGCTCTCGCCGGATCAATCGCTGGCAAGCGCCCTGCCCGGCTTCACCATCCAGTCGCGCTGGCAGCCCGATGTCGCCGCCGCCAATGCGGAGGTCACGCTGCGTCGTGTACTGACCCATCATGCCGGCCTGCCCGAAGCCAGCCTCGCAGGGATGGGCGCTAATCCAGAGGCGACACCGACCACGCTGCCAAGTCTTGTCAACGGTACCTGGCTCGCGCAGCGGCCGGGGCAGCTGTTTGCCTATTCCAATCTGGGCTTCGATCTGCTGGGCGCGGTGATCGAAACGGCCAGCGGCCAACGCTACAGCGAGCGGATGCAACAAGCCATGTTGCAGCCACTGGGCATGCGGCGCTCCAGCTTCCTGGCCGATGCCACGCCAGGCCGCGCGCATGGCCACATTGACGGGCAATCGGTGGACATTCAGCTTGAATACGACGGGATGCCGGCTGGCGGCCTCTGGAGCAGTGCGGCGGATATGAGCCGCTTCCTGCGCATGGTGCTGAACCAGGGCGAGCTCGACGGCCAGCGCATCCTGCAACCGGCCACGCTGGCTGGCATGCTGGCACCGCAGAACGGCGACAACCGCTACGACGGCGATTGCCGGATCGGCCTGGGCTGGGTGGTGTCACCGTGCGGCCTGACACCGGTGGCGCCCGGGGTGCCGATGATCCATCACGATGGCTCCACCATCGGTTTCAATGCCCAGCTGATGCTGCTGCCCGAACAGAAACTGGGCGTGATCGTGCTGGCCAACAGCGATAGCGCTGGCGGCTATGCGAGCGAGCTTGCCACCGATGCGCTGCGCCGCCTATGGGCCCGCAAGACCGGCCGGCCACTGCCCGCTGCGCCGCAATTGCCGGCCAGCGGACTGCATACGCCCAGTCAAGATGACCTGCAGCATTACCCCGGTCTGTACATCGATGCGCTGGGCAGCGCGGGCCCGCTGGAAATTACTGTACAGAACGGCCAGCTGCACCTGCGAGCGCCAGGTGAAGCCGAAGCAATGCAACTCTTTCGTGACGACGACGGTTGGCTGCGCCTGCCAGGGGAACAGGGCACGGCTGACCGAAATCGGCGGCTGCAATGGCGCGAGGTCGACGGCAACGCGCTGTTGTTCCTGCAAAATGCTGCCGGCCAGAGCATGCTGTTCGCCAGCAAGGTGACGCCATCCGCACTGCCTGCGGCGTGGCTCGCCCGGCTGGGTCAATACCGCCAGGAGGGCAGCGAGCTGGAAGTGATGCTGGCCGAGCAGGATGGCTGGCTGGTGCTGAGCGGCGGCAACATCACCCGGCTGTTGCAACCGCTGGACGATCAGCGCGCGGTGTTCGCCGGCCTCGGCCGTGGCGTCGGTGACGTGCTGGAGGCCGGCGCCGATCAGCTCAGCGGCCTCGGCATCGACTTTCAGCGCGTACCGTGAAGCGCGCCGTCCTCTCCGCCGCCCCGACCGCCGCCCGCGGTTGGGGCACAATGGCGACCACCTTTCGCCCGGCCACTGCCATGACCGACCTGCTGCTGATCGAAGACGACACCAAGCTGGCCCAACTGGTGCAAAGCTACCTCGCCGAACACGGCTATCGCGTCCACGTCGAGCACCGGGGCGACCGCGCGCTCACCGCCTTCCGCCGGGTGCGCCCTGCGCTGGTGATCCTGGACCTGATGCTGCCCGGCCGCGACGGCCTGTCGCTGTGCCGTGATCTGTGTGGCGAAACGGCGGTGCCGCTGTTGATGCTGACAGCCAGCATGGAGGACCAAGTCACCGGGCTGGAACTCGGCGCAGACGACTATGTGATCAAGCCGGTGCAGCCGCGCGTGCTGCTAGCCCGCATCCGCGCCTTGCTACGGCGCCAGCAGCCCGGCGATTCGACCGCGCTGCAGTTCGGCCGCCTGGCGCTCGATCCGGACAACCGCCGCGTGACGCTGGGTGGCGAGGATCTGCCGCTTGCCACCATGGAGTTCGAACTACTGCTGCTGCTAGCGCGCAACGCCGGCAAGGTGATGTCGCGCGATGCCATCCTCAATGCCCTGCGCGGCATCGATTTCGATGGGCTTGATCGCTCGGTAGATGTCACCATCGGCAAGCTGCGCCGCAAGCTCGGCGACGAAGGCCGCGAGGCGCGCCGTATCAAGACGGTCTGGGGCAAGGGCTATCTGTTCAGCCCCGGACAGTGGGAAGACTGAGATGTGGAAGCTCTATCTGCGCCTCTATCTGCTGCTGTTCGGCGGCCTGCTCGGCGCCTTGCTGCTGCTGAACGCGGCCATAGTCCACATCGCCTTGCCCGAATCGGATGCCCACACCCGGCAACTGGTGCGCGGCCAGCTCTACCATCTGGTGCAGGATCTCTCCACCTATCCGCCCGCTGCCCGTGCCACCCGTCTGGCCCAGCTGCAGCCGCACTACGGCTTGCAGCTGAAGTTGTCGGGCTGGCAAGCGCTGCGGTTGTCCCCGGCGGAGCGCATCCGGCTGGAACGTGGCGATTACGTGGCACGGGATGACAACGCCGTGTTCCTGGTCGCACTCGACCGGCAGAGCCTGCTGCAGGTGGCGCTGCCGCAGGAACCGGACATCGTCGGCATCTACGTGATGACCGGCAACCTGCTGCTGGCCCTGAGCTTTGCCGCCATCGTCTGGTGGTGGGTACGCCGGCACTGGCGCGATCTGCAACGGCTGGCCGCCGCCGCCGAACGCATCGGCAATGGGGAGCTGCATACCCGGGCCGAGGTATCGCGCTTTTCCGACATCCGTGCCCTTGTCGGCAACTTCAACGCGATGGCGGCCCGGCTGGAGCTGCTGGTGTCACAGCAACGTGGCCTGATCAATGGCGTGGCCCACGAGCTGCGTACGCCGATAGCGCGGCTGGGCTTCGAGCTTGATCTGCTGCAAAGCGCCGGCGACGACACATCGCGGCGCCAGCGCTGTGACGAAATGCGCGACGAACTGACCGAGCTCGACGCACTGATCACCGAGATGCTGTCCTACGCCCGGCTGCAGCAGGCGGGTGCCGCACTGGTTCAGGACACGGTCAGTGGCCGCGACTGGGTGGCCAGTGTGCTCGGCGCAGTGGCACTCGAAGCACGGATGAAGGGCATCGCGTTGGTGGAGCCGCCCTCCTGCCCGCCCGAGTTGCAGATGGAACCGCGCTTGCTGGCCCGCGCAGCACTCAACCTGCTGCGCAACGCCATCCGCCATGCAAACGGCCAAGTGGCGCTGAGCATGGTCATCCCGGATGGAATGCAACAACTGATCGTCGATGACGACGGCCCCGGCATCGCCGCAGCCGACCGCGAACGCGTGTTCGAGCCGTTTGCCCGGCTCGACGACAGCCGCACCCGCGATACCGGCGGCGTGGGCCTCGGTCTTGCCATCGTGCGGCAGGTGGCCTTGGCGCATGGCGGCAGCGCCCGGGTGGAGACGTCACCGCTGGGTGGAGCGAGGTTTGTGCTGGAGTGGCCATGCACGGGCAAGCGCCCGGCTTGACCGCTATTCATTGAGCCATTGCCGGGCAAAGCAAAAGGGGCGTGATCACGACCATGCCCCTGTACTCGCTTAAGGCGTCACGATGTTGAACCAGAACTCGAAGTCATCGAAGTAGCCGAGCAGCTCCTTCAACTTGCTGGCATCACCATCGATCTTCACATCACCAGCCGAGATGGCCTGCTCCACCGTGGTCTGCTTCAGCACGATCTTGTCGAAGGTGGCACGCGAGAGCTTGATCGTGGCATCGGCTTTGCTGGCGTGTGCATTGGCGGTATGGTTCAGCACGCCGTTTTCCAGCTCCAGCTTGTATTTGCCGCTATCGCCGAAATCGAAGTTCAGCACCGATGCAGCCGTGTCGGCCTTGGGCGCGTTCAGGCGAACCGCCATGTAGTCGAAGAACATCTCCAGCGACATGGCGCGAATGGTGTCGGCACTGGCGGTGTTGGGAGTCGGCAGCTTCTTCACCCCTTCGCGCAGCTCCTTGGCACCCGTCAGGTAGAAGTTACGCCACGGCCCGGATTCCGCCTGGTAACCCATCTGCTCGAGTGCATCGGCTTCCAGCTCGCGCGCCGCCTTGTTGTTCGGATCGGCAAAGACCACGTGCTTCACCACCTGGGCCACCCAGCGGTAATCACCCTTGTCGAAGTCAGCCTTGGCTTTCTTCAGCACCGCATCCGCACCGCCCATGAACTCGACATAGCGCTTGGCCGATTCGACCGGCGTCAGCTCGTGCAGCGTGGCCGGGTTGCCATCAAACCAGCCCAGATACAGCACATAGGTGGCTTTCACGTTGTGGCTGATCGAGCCGTAGTAGCCGCGGCTGGACCATACCTTGGCGAGGCTGTCCGGCAACTTGAACTGCTCGGCGATCTCGTCGCGGGTATAGCCCTGGTTGGCCAGCCGCAGCGTTTCGTCGTTGATGTAGCGATACAGATCGCGTTGCGATTTCAGCAGCGCGTTGACGCTCTGGTTGGTCCAGGTCGGCCAGTGGTGCTGTCCGAACAACACTTCGGCTTTGCCACCCCACATGGTGATGGCCTGGTTGATGTACTTCGACCAGGGCAATGGCTCGCGAATCTTGGCGCCGCGCAGCGAGTAGGTGTTGTGCAGCGTGTGGTTCACGTCCTCGGCGGCGGCAATGGCCTTCTTCTCTTCGATGAACCACAGCATTTCCGATGGCGCTTCGGAGCCCGGTGCCATCAGGAATTCATAGGTCAGCCCATCGATGGTCTCTTTCTGGCCTGTCTTGGTGATGGTGTTGGTCGGCGGAATCAGTGTCACCGTCCCGGCCGAAGTGGTCGTGCCAAGGCCGGCACCGACCTGGCCCTTGGCATCCGGTGGCAGCAGGTTGCCGTACATGTAGCTGGCACGGCGGCTCATCACGTTGCCGGCCATCACGTTTTCCGCCACGGCGTGCTCAAGGAACCCCTCCGGCGCATAGATCTTGACCTTGCCCGCCTTGAGATCGGCTTCGTCGATCACGCCGCGCACGCCGCCATAATGGTCAACATGGCTGTGGGTATAGATCACGGCCTTGACCGGCTTCTTGCCACGGTTCTTGTAGTAGAGGTCCATCCCCACCTTGGCCGTTTCCGACGACACCAGCGGGTCGACCACCGTTACGCCTTCCTTGCCCTCGATGATGGTCATGTTGGACAGATCGAGATTGCGCACCTGGTAGATGCCGTCCGTGACCTTGAACAGGCCGCTGACGTTGATCAGCTGCGACTGCCGCCACAGGCTGGGATTGACGGTGGCGGGGGCTTTTTCGCCTTCCTTGATGAAGCCGTATTGCTCCGGATTCCAGATCAGGTTGCCGGCTTCGCCCTTGATCACCTCCTTGGGTAGTGCTTCGATAAACCCCTTATGGGCACTCTCGAAATCCGAGGTATCGGCGAATGGCAGGTACTGCAGCAATGCATCATTGGCGGCCTGGGTGCTGGACGTTGCGTCCTTGCGCAGATCGCTGGCGGCGTAAGTGGTGGTTAGAAGGGAGGTGGTTACGCCGGCAAGTGCAAGGCGAACCAGCATGGCATTCAAACTCATCGTCTTATCCTCATGTTCGGCCCAGGGCTGGGCCTGTCGACACGTCGGGTGGCCGCCCTGCAAAGGCGATGAGTGCGCTCCTACAAAACGGCTGAGTTCGATATAGCAATACGAAAGCTTTACAACAAACGCATAACACAAACTTAATTTTAAACTTTCAATCAAAGAAATAATTTAGTTTCAAGAACGCGAGCGGCCCACAGCATCCACGCTCTGGCCTGTCGCTGAAACGACATCCGCATAGCGGCTTGAAGCGTAAAACGCTGATTTGTCGAAGCAATGGGAATTGTCAGACCAGGCTTGACTTACCAGCACCAGTGCTGCGCGATGTCAGGAATAGACGGCGCGCGCAACGCCGCATTCCGCCGCTCGTTGTTGGAGCCGGCGGTCCGCCATCAGATGAATGCCAAGGCGACGGTGTTGGTACCGTCAGGGCAAAGCATCGCCAGGCAGGTCTGCCCCGTAATGCGCTACGGGCTGAGGCAGACCAGACGATCCCGCCGGAATCATCCCGCGCTGGAAGCAGCCGCCTTGGCGCGCGCCACATGCAGTTTCTTGTAGCTGTCGATCAACCGCTGATGCCGGTCGAGCCCCTCCAGCTGCATGCTCGTCGGCGTCAAGCCGTAGAAACGAATGCTGCCGTCCACGGACCCGATCACGGCATCCATCCGCTCGTTGCCGAACATCCTGCGGAAATTGGCCTCGTAATCGTCCAGCTCCAGTTCATCATCCAGCAGCACTTCCAGTACCGCATTGACCGCCTGGTAGAACAAGCCGCGCTCGACCGTATTGTCGTTGTACTGCAGGAAGGCGCCTACCAGATCCAGCGCTTCTTCGAATTGCTGCAGGGCGAGATGAATCAGCAGCTTCAGCTCCAGCAAGGTGAGCTGGCCCCACACGGTGTTCTCGTCGAATTCGATGCCGATCAGGGTGGCGATATCGCTGTATTGGTCCACATCGCAGTCTTCCAGGCGATCCAGCAGTGCTTCCAGGCTGGCATCGTCCAGGCGATGCAGGTTAAGGATATCGGCGCGGAACGTTAGCGCCTTGTTGGTGTTGTCCCAGATCAGATCCTCGACCGGATACACCTCGGAATAGCCGGGCACCAGGATGCGGCAGGCGGTGGCACCCAGATGCTCGTAGACAGCCGTGTACACCGCTTTGCCCATGCCTTCGAGGATACCCAGCAGCGTTGCGGCTTCCTCGGCATTGGAGTTCTCGCCGTCGCCGGAGAAATCCCATTCGACAAATTCAAAATCCGCCTTGGCGCTGAAGAAGCGCCACGACACCACGCCGCTGGAATCGATGAAGTGCTCGACGAAGTTGTTCGGCTCGGTCACCGCCTGGCTTTCAAAGGTGGGCCGGGGCAGATCATTGAGGCCTTCAAAACTGCGCCCCTGCAAGAGTTCGGTCAGGCTGCGCTCCAGCGCCACCTCGAAGCTGGGATGCGCGCCGAACGAGGCGAATACGCCACCAGTGCGCGGATTCATCAAGGTAACGCACATCAGCGGATACACCCCGCCCAGCGATGCATCCTTCACCAGCACCGGAAAGCCCTGTTCTTCCAGGCCCTGGATGCCGGCCGCAATGCGGGGGTATTTCGCCAGCACGTGCTGCGGCACATCGGGCAGCGCGAGTTCGCCTTCCAGGATTTCACGCTTTACCGCTCGCTCGAAGATTTCCGACAGGCATTGCACCTGTGCCTCGGCCAGCGTATTGCCGGCGCTCATGCCATTGCTGACGAACAGGTTTTCGACGAGATTGGACGGAAAATACACCACCTCGCCATCCGACTGACGCACAAACGGCAGCGCGCAGATGCCGCGATCCACATTGCCGGAGTTGGTGTCGATCAGGTGCGAGCCGCGCAACTCGCCATCGGGGTTGTAGATATCCAGGCAATACGCATCGAGGATCTCCGCCGGCAACGCATCCTTGGGGCCCGGCTTGAACCAGCGCTCGTTCGGGTAATGCACGAAGGCGGCATTGGCAATATCCTCGCCCCAGAAACTGCCGGCGTAGAAGTGATTGCAATTCAGGCGCTCGATATACTCGCCCAAAGCCGACGCCAGCGCACTTTCCTTGGTTGCACCCTTGCCATTGGTGAAACACATTGGCGAATGCGCATCGCGGATATGCAGCGACCAGACATTGGGCACAATATTGCGCCACGAGGCAATTTCGATCTTGATGCCCAGATTTGCCAATACGCCCGACATATTGGCAATGGTCTGCTCCAGCGGCAAATCCTTGCCTGCAATATAGGTGCTCGCTTCAGACGCCGAATTGGGCATCAGCAGCGCCTGGGCGTCGGCATCAAGATTATCGACCTCCTCGATCACGAACTCCGGCCCGGCCTGCACCACTTTCTTTACCGTGCAACGGTCGATGGAGCGCAGGATGCCCTGGCGATCCTTGGCGGAGATATCTTCCGGCAATTCGACCTGGATCTTGAAAATCTGCTGATAGCGGTTTTCCGGATCGACAATATTGTTCTGCGACAGGCGAATATGCTCGGTGGGGATATTGCGGGTAACGCAATACAACTTCACAAAGTAGGCGGCACACAAAGCCGATGAAGCCAGGAAGTAATCGAACGGGCCCGGTGCCGAACCATCGCCCTTGTAGCGAATGGGTTGATCGGCCACCACCGTGAAATCGTCGAACTTGGCTTCCAGGCGAAGCTTGTCGAGAAAATTGACCTTGATTTCCATGAGGGAATTCCAATAGCGCAGAAAACGATTTGGCCGCCATTATCCGGGGTTTTGCAGCCCCGCGGCAGCCCGACCAACGAAAAACCCGCCATCAGGCGGGTTTTTCGTTGGGGGCGGAGCCACCCTGTCAGACAGCAGCCTTCTCAGCTTCGGCCTGATAGCTCTCGATCTGGTTGAAGTTGAGGTAGCGGTAGACTTCCGCACCCTTCTCGTTGATCACGCCAATGTCGGCCATGTACTCGGCAACGGTCGGGATACGGCCCAGACGCGATGCAATCGCGGCCAGTTCGGCCGAGGACAGGAACACATTGGTGTTCTTGCCCAGGCGGTTCGGGAAGTTACGGGTGGAGGTGGACACCACGGTTGCGCCTTCGCGCACCTGCGCCTGATTGCCCATGCACAGCGAGCAGCCCGGCATTTCGGTCCGCGCGCCTGCCGTGCCGAAGGTGCCGTAATAGCCTTCTTCGGTCAGCTGCTGGGCATCCATCTTGGTCGGCGGGGCGATCCACAGCTTGACCGGGATATCGCGCTTGCCCTCGAGCAATTTACCGGCGGCACGGAAGTGACCGATGTTGGTCATGCACGAACCGATGAACACTTCGTCGATGTGCGTGCCAGCCACTTCGGACAACACCTTCACATCGTCCGGGTCGTTCGGGCAGGCCAGGATCGGCTCCTTGACGTCGGCCAGATCAATTTCAATGACCGCAGCGTATTCGGCGTCGGCATCCGGCTCGAGCAGGTTCGGGTTGGCGAGCCACGCTTCCATGGCCTTGATCCGGCGGCCCAGGGTCTTGGCATCACCATAGCCGTTGGTGATCATCGACTTCAGCAGCACGATGTTCGAGTTCAGGTACTCGATGATCGGCTCTTTATCGAGGCGCACCGAGCAGCCAGCAGCCGAACGCTCGGCGGAGGCATCGGTCAGTTCGAACGCTTGCTCGACCTTGAGCTTGGGCAAGCCTTCGATTTCCAGGATACGGCCGGAGAAGATGTTCTTCTTGCCTGCCTTGGCCACGGTCAGCAGACCGGCTTTGATCGCGTACAGCGGAATGGCGTTCACGAGGTCACGCAGGGTAATGCCCGGCTGCAGTTCGCCCTTGAAGCGCACCAGCACCGATTCCGGCATGTCCAGCGGCATCACGCCGGTGGCGGCGCCAAAGGCCACCAGACCGGAACCTGCCGGGAAGGAGATGCCGATCGGGAAACGGGTGTGGCTGTCGCCACCGGTACCGACGGTATCGGGCAGCAGCATGCGGTTGAGCCAGCTGTGGATCACGCCATCGCCCGGGCGCAGCGAAACGCCGCCACGGTTGCGGATGAATTCCGGCAGCTCGTGGTGAGTCTTCACATCCACCGGCTTCGGATACGCAGCAGTGTGGCAGAACGATTGCATCACCAGATCAGCCGAGAAGCCCAGGCAAGCCAGATCCTTCAGCTCGTCGCGGGTCATCGGGCCGGTGGTGTCTTGCGAGCCAACAGAAGTCATGCGCGGTTCGCAGTAGGTGCCCGGACGCACGCCCTGGCCTTCCGGCAGGCCAACCGCGCGGCCAACCATCTTCTGCGCCTGGGTGTAACCCTTGGTCGAAGCAGCCGGTGCCTGCGGCAGGCGGAACAGCGTCGAGGCCGGCAGCCCCAGCGATTCACGCGCCTTGGCAGTCAGGCCACGGCCGATGATCAGGTTGATACGGCCACCAGCGCGCACTTCGTCGAACAGCACGTCCGACTTCACCTTGAATTCAGCGACGGTTTCGCCGTTCTTGATGACCTTGCCTTCATACGGGCGCAGTTCGATCACATCGCCCATGTCCAGGCTGGACACATCGACTTCGATCGGCAGCGCACCGGAGTCTTCCTGGGTGTTGAAGAAGATCGGGGCGATCTTGCCGCCGAGGCAGTAGCCGCCAAAGCGCTTGTTCGGCACGAACGGGATGTCATCGCCCGTCCACCACAGCACCGAGTTGGTGGCCGACTTGCGCGAGGAACCGGTACCGACCACGTCACCGACGTAGGCGATCAGGTTGCCCTTCTTCGCCAGATCCTGGATGAACTGGATCGGGCCGCGCTTGCCGTCTTCTTCCGGGGTGATGCCAGGACGGGCGTTCTTCAGCATGGCCAGCGCGTGCAGCGGGATATCCGGGCGCGACCAGGCGTCCGGCGCCGGCGACAGATCATCGGTATTGGTTTCGCCGGTGACCTTGAATACGGTCAGGGTGACGGCTTGCGGCACTTCCGGACGGCTGGTGAACCACTCGGCATCGGCCCAGCTCTGGATCACGGCGCGGGCATTGCCGTTGCCGGCGTCGGCCAGTTCCTTCACGTCATGGAAGTAATCGAACATCAGCAGGGTTTTCTTCAGGCCTTCGGCGGCCACGGTGCCGACTTCGGCATCGCCCAAGAGATCGATCATCGGCTTGATGTTGAAACCGCCCAGCATGGTGCCCAAGAGTTCAACGGCCTTGGTACGGCTGATCAGCGCACAGGAATCCTTGCCGGCAGCAACGGCTGCGAGGAATGCGGCCTTGACCTTGGCGGCATCGTCCACGCCCGGCGGTACGCGATGGGTGATCAGGTCAACCAGGAAGGCTTCCTCGCCAGCGGGCGGGTTCTGCAGCAGGGTGACCAAGTCGGCCACTTGTTGCGCGGTCAGCGGCAGCGGCGGGATTCCGAGGGCGGCACGTTCGGCTACGTGCTGGCGATAGGCTTCAAGCATGGATCAACCTTTTGCGTGACAGGGAAAAAGCGGCTGGCGCCGCGCGCCCGGCAGGGCCGGGCTTGATTCTACGCGGGCCGCTGCGCCGTTTCATGCCGTAGGCTGAACGGCAAGGCCCGCTTCGGGGCGAGAGATTACGCGGATGCGTGCCGCGGTACAAACGAGTAATCGCCACATCGGGTGTGAGTTAAAATCACAGCAGCGTCATCGATCGTGCATGGGGGCGGCTAGCTGAGAACCACTCGCAATGCCATTCCCCGCCGATGTCGATCACTGTCATGCCATCCGTCCGTCCGCGACAGCCCTTGAACTGGATTCACCATGAGCGCAGCCCTGCCCCCGTTGAATGCCTTGCGCGCCTTCGAAGCCGCCGCGCGGCTGGAAAGCTTCTCTGCCGCCGCGGCCGAGCTGTTCGTCACCCACGGTGCAATCAGCAAGCAGATCAAGCAGCTGGAAGCGTGGCTGGGCGTGCAGTTGTTCGAGCGCAGCGGTGGACGGGTAAAGCTCACCGACGTTGGCTGGCGCTACCTGGTGCAGGTGCAGGATGGCTTCGATCTGATTGCCAATGCCACCCACCAGCTGATGCAGCCCAACCGGCAACGGCGACTGACGATCAACTCGACGCCGACACTCGCCATGTACTGGCTGCTGCCGCGGCTCACCCAATTCCAGCAGCGCTTTCCCGATATCGAGCTCAAGCTGATGACCTCTGATCGCGACATCAGCCGGCTGGATACGCCGTTCGATGTGGCGATTCGTCGCGGCCCAGGTGACTGGCCGGGCTACGCCACCAAGCCCTTTCTGGAGGAACGTGAGCTGCCGCTGATCAGCCCTGCCCTGCTCGAGCGCTCGCCGATCCAGGAAGCAGCCGATCTCTCCCGCCATACGCTGCTGTACGCCGACACCCGACCCACCGCCTGGCAACGCTGGCTGACCCTGGCCGGGGTGCCGGAGCTGAAACCCGCCGCTACCCAGCATTTCGATCATTTCTACCTGGCGCTGCAGGCAGCGATGGATGGATTGGGCGTGGTGCTGGGGCCCTTGCCGATGATCCAGGCCGAGCTCGATAGCGGCAGGCTGGTGGCTCCGCTGGCTGGCCCGGTGGCGCCGGTGCGTGGCTACTGCTGGATCACGCCGCGCAGTGCGATGAACGACGCGGCCATCACCGCCTTTTGCCAATGGCTGGAGGAAGCCTCGGACGCGACCTGAGCTCAGCGCCTTGGCGCCAGCCGCCCCGCGATCTGGGTCAGCGGCAATATCTCGCAAGCGCCACCGCAATGCACCGCCTCCCCCGGCATGCCATAGACCACGCAGCTCGCTTCATCCTGAGCCACCGTGTAGCCACCGGCAGCGCGGATCGCTGCCATGCCGGCTGCGCCATCCTTGCCCATGCCGGTAAGCAGTGCCGCGCGCGCGGCCTTGCCCACTACCCGTGCCACAGCGTGGAACAACACGTCGACCGCCGGGCGATGGAACTGCACCCGCTCCTCGCTGGAGAGCGCCGCCACCAGCTGGCGCTGGCGCCGCGCCACCGCAAGATGCACGTCGCCCGGCGACAGGTAGGCATGCCCCGGCTGCAACGGCTGCCCTTCCTTGGCCAGCGCAACGACCAGGCCGCTATCCCGCTCCAGTCGCTTGGCAAAGGCCGGCACGAAGCGATCCGGCAAGTGCTGCACGATCAGCACTGGAGGCACGTCGCCGGGTAGCGCTCGCAGCACGCGCGCGATTGCTTCGGTGCCTCCGGTGGATGCCCCGAGCGCGATCACTTCGGCACGCCCCGCCAGCGGAGCCGGGGCCGGGGCCGGTTCGTCGGGTTCCGCACAGCCGAGCCGCGCGCCGGCGGCTGCACGCAAGGTGCCGGCAAGCTGCTCGGCGAAATTGAACAAGGCGTGCGGGTCAGCCTGTTCCGGCTTGGGTACGAAATCGACCGCGCCCAGTGCCAGCGCCTCCAGCACCACCTCGGCGCGATGGCGTGCAGCCGACGAAACCATTACCACCGGTAACGGGTGCAGCCGCATCAGTTTTTCCAGGAAGGCGATGCCATCCATGCCGGGCATTTCGACATCCAGCGTGAGCACATCGGGCTTGAGCGACTTGATCGCCGTGCGTGCCGCCTGCGCGCTCGATGCCTCGCCGACCACGAAGATGCCGGGCTGATCCTGCAGCAGCCTTGTCAGCAGGCCGCGATAGGCGGCCGAGTCGTCGACAATGAGCACGCGCGCCAGCATCAGAACAGGTCCACGTCGCCGCCGCGCGGCTTGGAAAGCGCGCGCGAGTAGGCGTTTTCGCGTTCGAACAGCGTCTGGTTCCCCAGCTGTTTGAGCCGCCGCACCAGCACACGGCCGGTGGCGGGAAAGAAATACAGCTTGCGCCCCTGCTGGCCGCGCAGGTCCTCGGCCAGTACGCGTATGCCTTCAGTGGCAAGGTAGTGCTGGACGAATTCGGCGTTGCGCTCGCCCACCCGCCAGCTGGCAATGCCCGCCACCACCGCGGCGGCGCCGAATACCTTGGCTTCCAGACGCGAGCGGCGGGCGCCCAGCTTCATCATCCGGTTGATCAGCAGTTCCATGGCGTTGGTGCCATATCGCGCGGGCGCACCAACCAGGCCATCCTCGCCATCGGGCAGCATGAAATGGTTCATGCCGCCCACCTTGGCCAGCGGATCGCGCAAACAGACCGCCACGCAGGAGCCCAGCACCGTAACCAACACCACGTTTTCCTGGGTGGCGAAGTAGTGCGATGGCAGCAGCTTGACCGCATCCAGCCCAAACCGGTGGTCGTGGTAACGACGCGGTTCCGTCGGCAATTCGGCGTCGCGCTGCTTGGCCATGGCCGCTCAGCCGCAGCTCAGAACTCGGCCCAGTCGTCGTCGCGCGGTGCGGACGGCCGGGGTATTTCAGCTGGGGCATCGTGCGTCTTGGCAGGCTCGGTGCTGCCCGCTGCCCGCCCGCTGCTGTCCGGCAGGCGGAAGCGCGCCACCGAATCGGCAAGGATGCGTGCCTGGCGCGCCAGCGATTCGCTCGCCGCCGTCACTTCTTCGACCAGCGCCGCATTCTGCTGGGTGACCTCGTCCATCTGCACCACGGTGGTGTTGATCTGGGCAATGCCGTTGCTCTGCTCGAACGTGGCATCGACGATGTCATTGGTCAGCACCGCCACCCGCTGCATCGATGACACCAGCTCGCGGATGGTGGCCACTGCCGCATCGACCTGGCGGTTGCCCCCTTCCACGCGCTCCACCGAGGCATTGATCAGCTGCTTGATCTCCTTGGCCGCCGCCGCCGAGCGTTGCGCCAACGTGCGCACTTCGCCGGCCACCACGGCAAAGCCTCGCCCCTGCTCGCCGGCACGTGCGGCTTCCACCGCTGCATTCAGCGCCAGGATATTGGTCTGGAAGGCGATGGCATCGATCACGCTGATGATGTCGACGATGCGACGCGAGCTTTCGGTGATCGCACCCATGGTGTTCTCCACCTGCTGCATCGATTCCCCGCCACGCTGGGTAACGGCGGCGGTGCCGTCCACCACCGTGCGCGTCTGCTTGGCGCTGTCGGCATTCTGCTTCACCGCCGAGGTCAGCTCCTCCATGCTGGATGCCGTTTCCTCCAGCGCGGCGGCCTGCTGTTCGGTTCGGCGCGACAGGTCGTTGTTGCCGATGGCGATTTCCTGCGCGCCCACATTGATGGTCTCGGCCACATGCTTGACCTGGGCAATCAGCCGCGCCAAACCATCCTGCATCTGCGACATGCTGTAGAGCAGGCTGCTTTCATCATCGGTACGCAGCTTGATGCGGTGGCTGAAATCGCCCTGGGCGATGCGGTGCACCACTTCCGATGCATAGCGCGGTTCGCCGCCGAGCTGGCGTGACAAGCCGCGAATGATGGCGTAGGCGACGACGAAGGACATGATCATGGCCAGCAGGCAGCCCAGCGTGAGCACCAGCTCGGTGGTCTGCTCCAACCGTCGCACGTCGGCACGGCGCCCCTGCAGCAACGACTGCTCGGTGGCGACGAATTCGGCGATCTGGCCACGGAACGCATCCATCATCCGCTTGCCCTGGCCTTCGCGCACCACGTTGTACTGCTCGGCGATCTTGACGGTATCGTTTCCAGCGGCAATACGGTGATCGATCAGCGTCTGCTCGAACGCAACGAACTCGTTGTGCTGCGCCAGCAGCTTCACCAGCCGCGCCTGCTGCGCCGGGTTGTCCGCGGTCAGCTTCTTGGCATTGGCCCAGTGACGCTGGAACTCGACCCGACCCAGCTGATACGGCCCGAGGAACTGGTCTTCGCCGGTGAGCAGGAAGCCACGCATGCCGGTCTGGATATTGAGCATCTGCTCCAGCAGGCCATTGCCCTCGTTGATCACCTCGTAGGTGTGCGAATCCCAGCGCATTGCCTCAGAGAGGCGCGATACGTTGATGTAGGCCACGGCGGCCAGCAACAGCAACAAGGCGACCACGGCGCCGAAACCTGCCGACAACTTCTGGGTGATGGTGAGCGAATTGAACATCGTCTTCTCCAGGAATCAGGCATCGAACAGCGCCATATCGGCGCTGAGCATCAAGTCTTCGATATCGAGCAGGATCACCATCTGGCCTTCATGGCCGGCGAGGCCACGCATATAGCGCAGGTCGATGGCTGAATTCATCTCCGGCACCGGGCGGATCGCATCGGGCGTCAGCCGGATCACGTCGGACACGCTGTCGACGACCACGCCCACCACCCGCCGCCCGACATTGAGCACGACGACGATGGTGTAGTCGTCATAGCGGGCCTCGCCGATGCCGAACTTCAACCGCAGATCGGCCAGCGGCACGATCTCGCCGCGCAGGTTCATCACGCCCTTGATGAAGGCCGGGGCGTGCGCGATCGGCGTGGCGCCATCAAAGGCACGGATCTCCTGGACGGCGAGAATATCGATGGCGTAGGTCTCCGGCCCCAGCGTGAACGTGAGGAATTCGGCGCCGGCCTGCGTCAGTTCAACCATGCATGGCTCCTGCGTGCTGTGCGGCGCCCCTGCTGGCGAGCCGCACCACTTCGGCAACATCGACGATCAGCGCCACCGCGCCGTCGCCCAATATGGTGGCGCCGGACAACCCCGGCACCTTGCGATAGTTCGCTTCCAGACTCTTCACCACCACCTGCCGGTCGCCCAGCAGTGCATCGACCCGCAGCCCGGCGCGCTCGCCGGCCGATTCCACCAGCACCACGATGCCGGCGTCGTCGCGCACCACCGTGCTGCCCAGCACTTCAGCCAGCTCGACCAGCGGCAGGTATTCGCCGCGCACCTCGACCACGGCGCCCTCGCCAGCCACCGAATGGCTGCGCGTTGTTTCCGGCAACAGTGATTCGGTCACGTGGTTGAGGGGCAGGATGTAGGTGGCGGGCCCCACCGTCACCGCCATGCCATCGACGATGGCCAGCGTCAGCGGCAGGCGGATGGTGAAACAGGTGCCGGCACCGGGGCGCGATTCCAGCTCGATGCGCCCACCGATCTCCTGCACGTTGCGCCTGACCACGTCCATGCCGACACCGCGGCCGGACACATCGGTCACCGCCTCGGCCGTGGAGAAACCCGGCAGGAAGACCAGTTGCCAGACCTCTTCGTCGCTCATCGCATCGTGTACCGGCAACCCCTGGGCGCGGGCCTTGGCCAGGATGCGCTCACGACTCAGCCCCGCACCGTCGTCCGATACGGCGACCACGATGTTGCCGCCCTGGCTTTGCGCAGTGATCACGATGTTGCCATCGGCCGGCTTGCCCGCCGCCGTGCGCACCGCGGGCCGCTCGATGCCATGGTCCAGGCAGTTGCGCACGATATGCATCAACGGATCGGCAATGTGCTCGATCACGCTGCGATCGAGTTCGGTGCCTTCGCCGTAGAGCGTCAGCGTCGCCGACTTGCCGAGCTTGGTAGCCAGATCGCGCACCAGCCGCGGCAGCCGGTTGAAGACAAAGGCAATCGGCATCATGCGGATACCGAGCACTGCCTCCTGCAATTGCCGGGTGTGGCGTTCCAGCAGGTCCACCGCCCGGTGCAGCCGCTCATGCACCGCCGGATCCAGTGGCTGGCTCGCTTCCTGCAGCATCGACTGGGTGATCACCAGCTCGCCGACCAGGTTGACGAGCTGGTCCACCCGTTCCACGCCAACCCGGATGGAGGTCTCGCTGCCGATCGGCGTGGGCGGCACCGGTGCCATGACCGCAGGCGCCGCGACCGGTGGCTGCGAATAGGCATCGTCGAAGAAGCCAAAGCCGGGGTCCTCTTCCGGCGCCGGCTCGGGCGCCGGGGCATCGAAAAAGCCGAACAGTTCGGCCGGCTCGGGCTCCGGCACGCGGCGGGCAGCCTGTTCGATCAATGCGTCAAGCCGCTGGCGAGTGGTACGAATCAGTTGGCTGTCACTGGGACGATAGGCGCGAGCATCGTCGAGCAGCACTTTCAGCACGTCATTCGCGTACAGCACCGCATCCGCGATTTCGCGGTCCATCGCCAGTTCGCCGCCGCGCACGGCACCAAGCAACGATTCGAGCGCGTGCGTGACTTCGGCCAGATCGGGAAAGCCGAAGGTGGCGCTGGCTCCCTTGATCGAATGGGCTGCACGGAATACCTGGTCCAGCTGCTCGCGGCCCGGATGGGCAGGATCGATCGCCAGCAGGCTGCGTTCGATGGCGGCGATATGGTCGGCCACCTCCTCGAAGAACACCTGGTGAAACTGGCTGATGTCGATCTGCATCTGCCGTCTACCCCGCTATGGCAGCACCCGGCGCACCACGTCGAGCAGGCGCACCGGGTCGAAAGGCTTGACCAGCCAGCCGGTGGCGCCGGCGGCACGACCGGCCGCCTTCATTTCATCGCCCGACTCGGTGGTCAGCATCAGGATGGGCACCTGCTGGTAACTCTGCAGTGCCCGCAGCGCACGAATCAGCGACAACCCGTCCATGCCCGGCATGTTCTGGTCCGTGAGCACCAGCTGGCATTGCTGGGCCTGCGCCTTGGCCAATCCCTCGTCGCCGTCGGCGGCGGAAATGACCGTATAGCCGGCCTGTTCCAGCGTGTAGGTCACCATCTGCCGTATCGACGGGGAATCATCCACCGACAAGATCGTCTTCACCGATCACTCCCTTGCCCGTATCCATACACGGGCGCATGCGTTTACTTAAAATAGCTCGATATCGCCGCCCGCAAGGTTGGTTTGTACCACCGTGCGATGCGACAGCATGTCGAAACGTTCTGCCAGCGGCGCCAGCGCGGCCGCGCGCGCGGGATCGGCCAGGATCACGGCCAGCTCGGCGAAGCCGGCGTGGCGTGCATCCAGCCGCATCAGCACCTGCCGCGCCAGGTCGTGGAACTGCAACGCCTGAATGGCCCGGGCGGCCTGTTGCTGCACCTCACCGCGCAATGCAGGCCAATCCTTCGCACTCGGCACATCACCCGATTCCGGCAACGTGGCGGTCAACGCCGCCAAGGCGTCGAACACCTCCCCCAGCCGCGCGATCGCGTCGTCGAGCAGCGCGGCCATCTGGGCCACGTCGTTGCGGGCGTGGCTGGTCTGCTCGGCGAGCAGGGTCGATGCATGGGCGAGTTCAGTCATGGGATGCCTTAAGCAGCAGCGCGTCGACAAAACCGCGCAGCCAATCGAAGGAAAGTGGTTTTTTCACCAGCGGCACACGGTCGGGCAAGCCGCCACGACGGGCGATCTCGGCATCGGACAAGGCCGTCACGATCACGATGGCGAGCGCAGCGTAGACCGGATCGGCACGCAGTCGCTGGATCATCTGGATGCCATCGACCGACGGTAGGTCGAGGTCGGTCAGTAGCAGGTTGGGCCGCCATTGCGCCACCGCCAGCAGCGCTTCCACGCCATCGCTGGCGGTCCGGACTTGGATTTCCTCCCCCCAGGCACCCACAGTCAGGCTATAGAGTTCTAAGAGGAGCGGATCATCCTCGACGATGAGCATGCGCAGCGTGCTGGCTTGAGGCACTGCCTCGCCAAGGCGCAACGAGCTCGCCAGGATGCGATGATGGCCGCCAGCAGTACGCCAGCCATGCAGCTTGCCCTGACGCAACCAGAGCTGCACCGTGCGCACCGATACGCCCAGCTGGCGCGCAGCCTGGGTCGTTGATAGCGTGGGGGCAGCCGGGTCCGCTTGCGGCTGTAGATATTCGCCTCTTCGCATATTGCGTATTTTATTCGCGTTTCTACGTATAACAAGGATTTTTACAGTTCAGCTATCATACTTACAAGTGCACTCGAGCGCGCAGAGATAGGCAGTCCGCACCATGAGCAATCCACGTTCCGAATACACGCAGCGACTGGCCGCCCTTCGTGAGCGTTTCGACGGCGAACTGCCTGGGCGGCTGCAGGCGCTTCAACAATCGTTGACGCAAGCCACCGATACGCCAGACGCCATGACGCTCGCCCTTCTCGGCAAGCAGGCCCACATGCTGGCTGGTACCGCCGCCTCTTTCGGCCACGCAGAATTGGCCCAAGTGCTGGCGCTGGTGGAGGCACTGGCGCTCGATGTAACCGACGCGCAGGATGCGCCGCGTATCGCGCAATTGCGGCAATTGGCGCCGAGGCTGGTGGTCACCGGCACGCCGGCGGCCGAGCCCCAGCAACTGCCGCCTGCGCCACGAACCCTTATCCAGAACCAGCTCGACGGCCAGCGGCTGCTGGTGATTGAGGACGAAACCAGCTATGCCGAGGAATTGCGGCTGCAGCTGGAGTATTTCGGCTATCGGGTGGATCTGCACCACGATGGCGATACGCTTGAGGCAGCGCTGCGCGCCGCACCGTATGACGCGGTGGTGCTCGATATGCGGCTGGGTGCGGACAAGCGCACCTCTGCCGAGATCGTGGCAGAGATGTCGCAGCAGCCACAGCTGCCGCCCATCGTGTTCATGTCGTACTACTCCGATTTCTTCACTCGGCTCGCCGCAGTGCGCGCCGGAGGCCGCAGCTATCTCGCCAAGCCGGTGGACGTGCCAACGCTGGTCGACACCATCGAGCAGATCACCGGGCGCGCCGCCGTCGAGGCGCTGCGGGTGATGATCGTCGACGATTCGCCGTCGTTGTCCGAGCTGCATGCAGCGCAATTGCAGGCGGGCGGCATGGTCACGCGGGTGATCAACGATCCGTTCGCCGTAGCCGGCGCGCTGCAGGAGTTCTTCCCCGACCTCGTGCTGCTCGACATCAACATGCCCGATTGCAATGGCATGGAGCTGGCCGCCGTGATCCGCCAGCAGGTGGAATACCTGAGCCTGCCCATCGTGTTCTGTTCGACCGAAGCGCGCATCCAGCCCTTGCTGCCGCAGATACTCGCCACCGGGGATGACTATCTGGTCAAGCCGCTGCAAGCCGATCTGCTGGTGGCCAAGGTGGCCGGCCTAGCCAGCCGCTATCGCGCGCTGCGCAGCATGATGACGCGCGACAGCCTGACTCAGTGCCTGAACCACACCCGCATCAAGGAGGCGGTGTCGCTGGAGCTGGAGCGGGCGCGCCGCGAGTCGGGCGCATTCTCCGTCGCCATGCTCGACATCGATCATTTCAAGGACATCAACGACAACTTCGGCCACCCGGTCGGGGATCGCGTGATCAAGAACTTGGCCCACCTGCTGCGGCAACGGCTGCGCAAGTCCGACCTGATCGGGCGCTATGGCGGCGAGGAATTCCTGGTGGTGCTGCCAGGTGCCGAGCCCGCTGCAGCCGCGCAACTGATGGAACAGATGCGCGTGTCGTTCGGCCTGCTGCGCCATCTGGACGGCGATCACGAACTGCATGCCACGTTCAGCTGCGGCATTGCCGGCTACCCCCAGTCGGCACAGCACGCCGAGGCGCTGATCGAACTCGCCGACAACGGCGTGTACGACGCCAAACGCGGCGGCCGCAACCGGATTGTCTGCCGCTAGCCTCGTTCCGCAGCCCGCCTCACTGCGCATCGCAGCGAGGCCCGTTTACAAGCTGCCCTGCTGTCGCAGCAGGTGATTGACCTGGTATTGGTGGAATGCTTCGCGCAGTTGCGTCTTCAGCTGCTCAGGTGCCCACGGCTTGATGATGTAGCGGAATACCGCCCCCTCGTTCACCGCCTGCAATACCGTATCGATATCGACGTAGCTGCTCATGGCGATGCGTACCACTTCCGGGTGCAGTTGGCGGACACGGATCAGGAAATCCGGGCTTTCGACGGCATAGAGCGCCGGATCGGCGATCAACACGCCGACCTGGTTGATGGCCAGCACGTTGAGCGCCGCCTCGACCGTGTCGACGTTGAGAATGTGATAACCCTCGTTCGCCAGCGCGCGCCATAGGTAGCTGTGCACGCGCAGATCCTTGTCGAGCACCAGCAAGGTATGCGGGTTCGGCTGGATCACCACCCGCGGCAGCAACATGCCGTCCTTGGACAGCAGTTGCTCACAGCTCGCCGGCGGCAGCGGCGGCGAGTAGTAATAGCCTTGGATCTCCTCACAGCCGGCCTGCGACAGGAAAGCAAGCTGCTCCACCGTTTCCACCCCTTCGGCAATGACGGTAATGCCAAGCGAGCGCGCCATGGCGATGATGGCCCGCGTCATCGACGCGTTGTCCGGATTGAGGTGGACATCGTCGACGAACATCTTGTCGATCTTCAACTGGTCGAACGGATAGCGCCGCAGGTAACCCAATGCTGAATAACCGGTACCGAAATCGTCGATCGACCACTTCACGCCACGTGCCTTGAGTTCCTGCATGATGGTGCGCGCCAGTTCGACGTTCTTCATCAGCAGCCCTTCGGTCACTTCGAGCTTGATGCGGCCCGGCGGGATGCCGTAGTGCGCCAGCCGCTCGCCGATATGGGCAACGATGCCATAGTCCTGCAAGCTGAAAGTCGAGATATTGATCGCCACCTCGCCGGGCTCGTAACCGGCGGCCAGCCACTGCGCCACCTGACGGAACACCCGCTCGATCACGTACTGGTCCAGTTCACGGATCAGCCCGGTTTCCTCGGCAAGCCGGATGAACTCCAGCGGCGACACCGGTTTGCCATCGAGCCGCCAGCGCACCAGCGCCTCGAACCCACACAGCATGGCGCTCTGCAGTTCCAGCTGCGGCTGGTAGTGCATCTCCAAGTCGCCCGCTGCCAGCGCATGCCGCAGCTCGCGCTCGAGGCTCACCCGGCGCTGCACCACGTCGTTCATCGGCAGCTCGAAGCGGCTGACCTGGCTCTTGCCGCGCTCCTTGGCGCGATACATCGCGGTATCGGCATTGCGCAGCAGTTCCTCGGCCAGCGCGCCATCGTCCGGATAGAAGCAATAGCCGATGCTGGTGCTGGCATAGACCTCGATCTGGCCAGGCAACTCAATCAGGCCGACGATGCAGTCGCTGATGCGCTGCAGTACGCCTTCCACCTCGTCGATGGTGCGCGCCTCCGGCAGCAACAACACGAATTCGTCGCCGCCCAGCCGCGCCAATGTGTCGAACTCGCGGATGCAGCTCTTGAGCTTGGCCGCGACTTCGATCAGCAGCATGTCGCCCACCGAGTGGCCCAGGCTGTCATTCACGTACTTGAAGTTGTCGAGATCGAGGAAGGCCAGCGCAAAGCGTTCCTGCTTGCGATTGGCAAGCACCGAGGCCTGATGGATGCGATCAAACAGCAGGTTGCGATTGGGCAGGCCGGTCAGCGTGTCGAAGTTGGCTTGGTGCTCCAGCTCTTCCTGGTAACGCTTGGCCTCGGTGATGTCGTTGAGCACGCCGACGAAGTGGGTGATGCGCCCCTGGGAATCGAGCGACGGCGCCACGTGCAGCTCGTTCCAGAACATCGAGCCGTCCTTGCGGTAATTGCGCAGCACCGCCTTGCCCTCGGTCCCGGTTTCCAGCGCTCGGCGGATGATGGCGAGTTCCGGTTGATCGAAGTCCTGCCCCTGCAGGAAGCGGCAGTTGCGGCCGATCGCCATGTCGCGCGGATAGCCGGTGATACGCTCGAAGGCCTGATTGACGTAGATGATGGGCTGCTCAGGCAGCCGATAGTCGGCGATCACAATGGCGTTGACGCTGGCCTCGATCGCCCGGTCGCGCACGCGCAGCGCCTGATCAATCACCCGCTGGGCGGTGATGTCCTGCGCCACCACGATGCCGCCATGGATATGCCGGCCGCCCTGGGCCATCGGCACCACCGAATAGAGCAAGGTGCGCGGCTCGCCACGATCGCCATCCTGCACCGCCACCGCATTGATGGTCGGTTCGCCGGACTTCAGCGTATGGCGCAAGGCGCGTTGCACGGTCGGCTCGGCCGCTGTCGCCGGCGGATGCTTCACGGACAGTGGAAATGGCGTGCGGTCGGGCCAGATCTTCAGCGCTTCCGGATTGTGCAGCAGCACCTCGCCCTTGCCGGTGGTCACCCACACGCCCAGCGGCAAGGCATCGAGCACGCTGACGAGTAGTGCTTCGCTCTGCCGCAAGGCCGATTCGGCACGCTGGCGCTCGGCCACCTCCACGCGCAGCGCGGCGGTACGCTCCTCGACCAGCACCTCCAGCTGGCGGAAGAAGCGCGCCCGGGCGAGATTGATCGCGAACTGTTGACCGATCGATGTCAGCGTGGCGAGCTCGTTGTCGGGCCAGACTGCGCCGTCATCACGCACCACGTTGAGCAGGCCCAGCAGCTCGTTGCCCAGCCGCAATGGAATGCACGCGTGCAAGCCCTCGCCGCCAAGCGCCGCGCATTCGGCCACGTTGAACGCGTTCGCCAAGCCGTCCTGGCTGCTGCCATGCACGCATGGGCAGGCACGGGTATCGCCGAACTGCTCGGTACGCACGATGCCGCGCGCACCGGCACAGCGATAGCCATCGCCGGCATCCAGCAGCAGCCATGCGCCGGAACAGCCGGGGAAGCCGAGCAGGCTGGTTAGCGCCTTGTCGATCACTTCCGCTTCGCTTTGCTGATCGGTGAGGCCGGCCGAGAAATGGAACAAGGTATCGAGCAGGCGATGCGACTGCGTGAGCTCCACATGCTTGCTGCGCAGCTGGGTGTTGAGCTGGATGCCCTGCTCATAGGTCGAGATCAGCAGATCGAGAATCTGCTGGCGTGCCGCGGTGATGAAGTGCCGTTCGCCACCCAGCACCACCTCCACGCCGAGATTAAAGCGGCCGTGCTGACGCACCTCCAGGTTGGCGAGGAAGTACCGGATACGCGAGATCAGGTACTTGTCGTCGTAGGGCTTGAGGATGAAGTTGTCGGCACCACACGCCAAGCCGCGAACCACGTCGCGCGCATCGGAAAGATTGGTGACAAGGATGATGGGGATGTCGTGGGTGGCCGGGTTCTGTTTCAGGATGCGACAGAGCTCGTAGCCGTCCATCTCCGGCATGACCACGTCGCTGACGATCAGCGTGGGCGCCCGCTCCGCAACATGCTCCAGCGCCTCCCGGCCGTTGCTGGCCACACGGACCTCGCAGCCATGGGTTTCCAGCAAGCCCTTGAGCAGCATGGCCTGGCTGCTGCTGTCTTCCACGATCAGGATATCGATGCCGTTGAGCATCCAGCGAATCTCCGTCATACCCGCAGCGGGTCGAATATGGCAGGGTGCACTGATACCCCCGCCTTGTAATCAGTAAGAATTGCACTCGGCTATGCCGATCTATGCTTTATAAAAACTGACCGGTATCCAATGCGAGTCTGGCTTTCGTTCCAGCGGCTGAACGGCAGTCAACACGGTATGCAAACTGCGTATATCGCCGTCGCCCTCGCCTCACGCGAACCCTGGATGTCTTCCCGGGTCGCACCTCCGACACCCTAACAAGGAGTGCACCATGCCGATCACACCGCACACGCTGCGCCGCCAGCTTCCCTCTCCCAGCGGCTCCTCGCTGGACTACTACAGCCTGCCGGCGCTGGAGGAGGCGGGCGTCGGCCCGGTATCGCGCCTGCCGGTGTCGATCCGGCTGGTACTCGAAGCCGTGTTGCGGCATTGCGATGGCATCCGGGTGACCGAGGAACACGTGCGCCAGCTTGCCAACTGGTCACCCAAGGCAACGCGTGTCGATGAGATCCCGTTCACCGTGGCGCGGGTGGTGCTGCAGGATTTCACGGGCGTGCCACTGCTGGCGGATCTGGCCGCCATGCGCAGCGCCGCCGCGGCACTGGGGCGCGATCCCACGCTGATCGAGCCACTGGTGCCGGTAGACCTCGTCGTCGATCACTCGGTGCAGGTGGACGTATTCGGCACGCCGGATGCGCTACGCCGCAATATGGAGCTGGAGTTCCAGCGCAACCACGAGCGCTACCAGTTCATGAAATGGGGCATGCAGGCGTTCGACACCTTCAAGGTGGTGCCGCCGGGCATCGGCATCGTCCACCAGGTGAACCTGGAATACCTGTTCCGCGGCGTGCAGGTGAAGGACGGCGTGGTCTATCCGGATACCTTGGTTGGTACCGACAGCCACACCACGATGATCAACGGCGTGGGCGTGGTCGGCTGGGGCGTGGGCGGCATCGAGGCCGAGGCGGCCATGCTGGGCCAGCCGGTGTATTTCCTCACGCCCGACGTGGTCGGCGTCGAGCTCACCGGCAAGCTGCGCGAAGGCGTGACCGCCACCGACCTGGTGCTGACCGTGACCGAGCTGCTGCGCCACGAAAAGGTGGTCGGCCAGTTCGTCGAATTCTTCGGGACCGGCACCGCCAGCCTCACCGTCACCGATCGCGCCACCATCGCCAACATGGCCCCGGAATATGGCGCCACCATGGGTTTCTTCCCGGTGGATGAAAAAACCCTCGCCTATCTGCGCGGCACCGGGCGCACCGATGAGGAAATCGCGCTGTTCGAAGCCTACTTCAAGGCGCAGCAGCTGTTCGGCGTGCCGCTTGCCGGCGAGATCGACTACAGCCGCACCCTCAAGCTCGATCTCGACAGCATCGTGCCCAGCCTTGCCGGCCCGAAGCGGCCACAGGATCGCATCGTGCTGTCGGACATGAGAAAGAACTTCGAGACGCTGTTCTGTGCCGCGCCGGCCAAGAATGGCTTCGGCAAGGATGCAGCCACGCTGACCGAGCGCGTGACGGTGGGCTACACGGCAGAACAGCCACGCCAGGAGGTGAAGCAGAGCGCACCAGCCGGCGCCCCCCGCCACGAGCGCGAAATGGTGGACAACCGCCCGACGCCGGACCAGATCGACACTGGCCACGATGCAGGGGTGGATCTGGGCCACGGCGATGTGCTGATTGCCGCCATCACCAGTTGCACCAACACCTCCAACCCCGGCGTGCTGCTGGCGGCGGGCCTCCTGGCCAAGAAAGCGGTCGCGCGTGGCCTTGCGGTGCGGCCGCATATCAAGACCAGCCTCGCGCCAGGCTCTCGCGTGGTCACCGATTACCTGGAAAAGACCGGCCTATTGCAACCATTGGCCCAGCTCGGCTTTGCACTGGCTGGCTACGGCTGCACCACCTGTATTGGCAACGCCGGCGATCTGACGCCCGAGCTGAATGAGGCCATCGTCCAGCACGACGTGATCGCCGCAGCGGTGCTGTCTGGCAACCGCAACTTCGAGGCGCGCATCCACCCGAACATCCGCGCCAACTTCCTGGCGAGCCCACCGCTGGTGGTCGCCTTCGCCATCGCCGGTCGCGCCAATATCGACCTCACCACCGAGCCGCTCGGCAATGGCAAGGACGGCACGCCGGTCTATCTGCGCGACATCTGGCCGAGCACCGATGAGATCGCCGCGCTGCTGCCGTTTGCGCTCGATCCAGCCACTTTCCGCGAACGCTATCGGGATTTCACCCGCGATCTCGATCTGTGGAACGCCATTCCCGCTCCCACCGGCGACGTGTATTCCTGGCCCGATTCCACCTATATCGCCCAGCCGCCGTTCTTCGAGGCATTCAGCCACGAGCTAGGCACCATTCCGCAGATCCAGGCAGCCCGCGCGTTGCTGATCCTCGGCGACTCGGTCACCACCGACCATATCAGCCCGGCCGGGGCCTTCGGCGAAAAGACACCCGCAGGGCAGTACCTGATCGCCCATGGCGTGGGCCGGCAGGACTTCAACAGCTACGGCAGCCGCCGCGGCAACCACGACATCATGATCCGCGGCACCTTCGCCAATGTGCGGGTGAAGAACCTGATGCTGCCGCCCAAAGCGGATGGCAGCCGGATCGAGGGCGGCTACACGCTGCTCGATGGCGTGCAGACCACCGTGTTCGAGGCAGCCCAGGCCTGGCAGGCGCGTGGGGTGTCCACCATCGTATTCGCCGGCGAGGAGTACGGCACCGGCTCCAGCCGCGACTGGGCGGCCAAGGGCACCATGCTGCTCGGCGTGAAGGCGGTGATCGCCAGAAGCTTTGAGCGGATCCATCGCTCCAATCTGGTCGGCATGGGCGTGCTGCCATTGCAGTTCCTCGGCAAGGACAGCCACGAAAGCCTCAAGCTGAACGGTGAGGAAACCTTCGATATCGTCGGCGTCGAAACGGGCTTGCGGCCGCAACAGGACCTGACGCTGCGTATCCACCGTGCCGACGGCAGCACGCAGGATGTGACGGTACGTTCGCGCATCGATACGCCGATCGAGGTCGAGTACTACCGGCATGGCGGCATCCTGCCCTACGTGCTGCGCGGCCTGCTTGGCTAGCGCGCTGGTCCCGGAGAATGGCGCCGCAATAATCCACTTCCTTGGAGGAACATGATGTTGCGTCTGTTCGCAGTGCTGCTGCTCGCCACCACGACTTGGGCCTATGCCGGTCTGCCGCCGACGGTGAACCGGGGCTACACCACCGAGACGGTAGTCAGCGGACTGGAGCATCCGTGGAGCCTCGCCTTCCTGCCTGATGGCCGGATGCTGGTGACCGAACGCCCGGGGCGGCTGCGGCTGGTCGGCGCGGATGGCAAGTTGTCCGCGCCGATTGCCGGCGTGCCGCAGGTCTACGCCAGCGGCCAGGGCGGCCTGCTCGATGTAGCGCTCGATCACGCCTTCGCCCGAAATCGCCTCGTCTACCTGAGCTATGCCGAGCCGGGCGACAACAACCTCGCCGGCACCGCAGTGGCCAGGGCGAAGCTGGTGGAAGCCGGCGGCACGACACGACTGGAAGCGCTGACGGTGATCCTGCGGCAGCAACCAAAGACGGTGGGCGGCGCCCACTTTGGCAGCCGACTGGCGTTTGCGCGCGACGGCAGGTTGTTCGTCACCATGGGCGAGCGCTACCAGCGCGATCGCGCCCAGGAACTTGATGCCAGCTTCGGCAAGGTGCTACGCATCGAGGCAGATGGGCGCATCCCGGCAGACAACCCCTTCGTCAACCGCAAAGGTGCGCTGCCTCAGATCTGGAGCTACGGCCATCGCAATCCGCAATCTGCAGCCGTCCATCCCGGTAGCGGCGCGTTGTGGACCATCGAGCATGGGGCACGCGGCGGTGATGAGATCAACCTGCCGCAAGCAGGGCGCAACTATGGCTGGCCGGTGATCACCTATGGTCGCGATTATTCCGGCCTCTCCATTGGCGACGGCACCGCCAAGGCCGGCATGGAGCAACCGCTGTACTACTGGGATCCGTCGATCGCCCCCTCAGGAATGACCTTCTATACCGGCAACCGCTATCCAGGCTGGCAGGGCAGCCTGCTGGTCGGCGCACTCAAGGAACAGCTGCTGGTGCGCTTGTCACTGCAGGGGAACCGGGTGCTTGCGGAGGAGCGGCTGCTGCCCGATCTCAAGCAACGGGTGCGCGACGTACGCCAGGGGCCGGATGGCTGGGTCTATCTGCTGACCGACGAGGACGACGGTCGGGTGCTGCGGGTGAAGCCGCGCTGAAGCTAGAAAAGCAACACGCCCGCAGAAGCGGGCGTGCATTGCGCTGATATCGAAGCCGCTCAGGGGCAGAACTTCTTCAAATCTTCCTCATTCTTGGCGAGTTCCTGCTTGCGGCGCTCGGCCTCCATGAACTCGACCTCGCCCTTCTCGTTGATTGCCTTGTAGATCTTGTTGTTCTTGAGGAAAGCATTGCGCTTCACCGCGGCCTCGCAAGCGGCCGGATCCTTCTGCGCGGCGGCCGGATCGGCCTTGGCGGCTTCAGCCGGCTTGGCCGCCTCGGCAGGCTTCTCACCGGCAGCAGCCGGTGCCGCGGTCTTGCGATCGGCCGGCAACGAGCTGACCGGCAGCTCCTTGGTGTTGATCACCTTGGCCTTCTTCTGGTCCGGCGGTGGTGTATCGGAATAATGGATGCGGCCATCTGCATCCTTCCACTTGTAGATTTCGGCACTGGCCGTGGCTGCAAGACAGCACAACGACAAGATCAGCATCGTTCTTTTCATCGTTTTCCCCTGATCATTAGGTCAACGGCCTAGCCGTTATTTCTTGTCCATACTAAAAGCCGCCCGCGATGCATGACAAGCCAGCCCCGCCGGGTCGGACATCATTAACGCAGGCAATGTTAAGCCAAGCTGTAGCGCGTGTATCGCGGCAATGCAAGCCCGAGTAGCACTTACAGACGGCCCATCAGCGCTCCCTTACATTATCGGGGCGGATGGGCGCCGTCCATACGCACGGCAATCTGCCCAAAGGAGCCTCCCATGCGGTTGATCGCCTGGTACGACCCCCGCCTGCCCGGCCCGGCCTTGCCGGCCACTGCCCTTGTCGAACTGCAGCGCATCGCTGCGGTGTGCGATGGCGACAGCCTCGCTGCGCAATTGTCTGCAAGCGCCCTGCCCGCCACGCTGATCCTGGTCAGTGGCAACCATGTGCCGCGCGTTGCGTGGCAAGCGATCCTCGCCTTCCTCGAGCGCGGCGGCGGCCTGGTGGTGCTGGGCGATGCGCCACTGATGCACCCATGGCCTGCCGAGCCCGGTCAGCCCGAACAACTGGCCTATTTGCGCGAGCTGCATATCCACGAGGCGCTGCCTGTGCCCAGCAACGACTGGCAGCAGCTCATTGCCTCGCCCGCGCTACCGTGGCTGAACGATACGCTGGCCTGCCTGAGCCGTGCGCCGACCCGGGGCTTCGTGCTGCGCCCGACCACCAGCAGCGATCATCCGGCCGAGTCGGGCTCTGCCGGACCGATCGATGCCGTGATCCAGCCATTGGTGATTGCCGAGGATGCGGCCGGCCGGCCAGTCGCAGCACCGGTGGTGTTGCTGGAAACACTGCGAGGCCGCCATGCCGGCGGACGCTGGATTTTCATCAACCAGCGCGCCGATGCCAGCTTCTGGGAACGGGGCGGCATGCGACTGCTGCAGGATTGTGCTGCGCGCGCGGCGGCCGGTGTCACCGAGCTGCGACTGCAACCCGATCTCGCCTGCTGGCAACCGGGCGACAAGCCGTCGTTGATCCTTACGGCAGAGCAGCTGGGCGCGGCCCGCCCGGCCGAACCATGGCAGCTTGAGCTGATGGTGTCGCGCGATGGCGCGCCACTTGCGCAACTGCAGCAGACCGTAACGGTCGACCGCTACCCGCAGCGCATCGCCCTGCCGCTCGATCTGGTGATCGAGCCTGGCCTCTATGTCGTGACCGCAACGCTGCGCTGCGGCGACGAGGTCCGGCAACTGCGCCAGGGCTTCTGGGGCATGGATCGCCCACTGCTGGCCCGGGGCGAACGCCTTGGCGTCGGCCCGGATTATTTCGAGCGTACTGGCGCACCGCAGCCCATCGTCGGCATGACCTATATGGCGCCGACGGTGCATCGCAAATTCCTGCAGTTGCCCAACGTGGCCGACTGGGATGCCGATTTCGCCGCGTTTGCCGCCGGTGGCGTCAACCTGATCCGCACCGGCATCTGGACCGGCTGGCGCCAGGCCATGTTCATCGACGGCGAGCCGAGCGAGCCGTTGCTGCGCGCCATCGATGCCTTCCTGCTCACCGCGGCCCGCCATGGCCTGGAAGTGACCTTCACCTTCTTCGCCTTCACGCCGGAATGCTGGGAAGGCGGCAACCCCTATCTCGACCCGCGCGCGCGCGCGGCGCAGAAGCGGTTGATCGCCGCCATCGTGCGGCGCCACGCCAGCAGCACGCACGTGCACTGGGATTTGATCAACGAGCCCTCGATGTTCGATCCCAAGCGAGTGTTCGAGGGGCCGCGCAGCCATGGCGACGCCCATGAAGCCGCCGCTTTCCGCGCCTGGCTGCAGGAGCGCCATGGCGACATCGCCCTGCTGGCACCGCTGTGGGACGTCAGCAACGCGGTGCTGCCCGATTGGTCGGCGGTGCACCCGCCGGAGCCGACCGAAGTCGGTTTCAACACCACCGAGATCGCGGTGAAGGGCCACGGCATCTGGCTCGACTACACCTTGTTCAGCCAGGCCGCCTTCGCCGGCTGGGCACGCGAGATGGCCGATTTCATCCGCCACTTGGCACCCGGCGCCCTCGTCACCGTGGGCCAGGACGAAGCATTGGGCCTGCAACGCCCGGCCAACGCCTTCTTTGCCAGCGCGATCGACTACACCAACAACCACAGCTGGTGGCTGAACGACGCGCTGCTGTGGGACACGTTGTTCGCCAAGGTGCCGGGCAAGCCGATGCTGGTACAGGAAACCGGCATCATGCATGTGGAGGCCCCCACCGGCCGCAGCAAACGCAGCGAAGTGGAACTGGCACACCTGCTGGAACGCAAATACGCCTACGCCTTCGCTGGCGGCGGTGCCGGCGCGGTCCAGTGGATCTGGCAGATCAACTACCACATGGACAACCTCAACGAATCGCACATCGGTGCCTTGCGCGCCGATGGCACGCACAAGCCCGAGGCCGCGGTGACCTGGGCCTTCGGCGCGTTCTTTGCCCAGGTGGGCAGCCTGCTGCGCGAGCGACGCCAGGCGAGCGTGGCCGTGGTCTACCCCTACAGCAACGACTACGGCAACCGTCGCTTCGCAGTGGAAGCGACGCAACGCGCTACGCGGGCGTTGGCCTACGAGCTCAAGCAGCCGTTCGCCAGCATCGGCGAATACCAGCTCGACGACCTGGCCACGCTGGCGCCGCAGCTGATCATCCTGCCAAGCCCGCATGCGCTTGCCGAGATTGCCTGGGCCAAGCTCTCCGACTACGTGTTCCACAGCGGTGCCACGCTGCTGGTGACTGGCCCGCTGTCGCTGAACGAATACTGGCATACGGCAGCGCGCGCACCATTTGGCGCCACGCTGACCGCCAATCTTGCGCGCGAGGAACGGCTCGACATCGCAGGCACCCGCTACTGGCTGTCCTTCGGCGGCGACAAGACGGCCCGGCTCGCCAAGGAGATCGTCGAAGCCGAGCCCGCCGCCCGCTTCATGCGCAAACCGCATGGCAGCGGCACGCTGCTGTGGTGCCCGCTGCCGGCGGAGATGAACGATCGCGTCGAACCGGTGGCTGCGCTGTACGACCACGCATTGCACGTTTCCGGCATCACCCCACCCTTGCTGTGGCACAGCGGACGTCAGTCCGGCATCTACATCGAGAAGCAGACCATGGCCGAGGGCGCGCTGTGGGTACTGGTGTCCGAAGCGGGCGAGGATGAGGCACTCGATTTCACCGACCACGCCAGCGAACGACGCTATCGGTTGACCCTGCCCGCGGGGCGCGCGCTGCTGTTTGCCACCGATGGCGCCGGCGAGCTCGTCGCCACGCTGAACGATCATCCTGTTGCCGTCAGTTGAATACACAGGCCCGACCATGAACCCGAACTTCCGTAGCCGCGATTTCCTGCTCGACCACATCCGCCACACCATGGCGTTCTACGATCCGCGCGCCGTCGATCCGGCCGGCGGTTTCTACCATTTCTACAAGGACGACGGCACCGTCTACGACACTGAGACGCGCCACCTCGTTTCGTCCACCCGCTTCGTCTTCAACTACGCGATGGCCTACAAGGCCTTCGGCGCACCCGAGTATCAGCAACGGGTGCGCCACGGCCTGGCCTTCCTGCGCGACATACACCGCAATCCGGCCACCGGTGGCTACGCCTGGCTGGTCAAGGGCAATGACGTGCTCGATGCCACCAACCACTGCTATGGCCTCGCCTTCGTGATGCTGGCCTACGCCTGCGGGCTGAAAGCCGGCATCGAAGAAGCGCGCGGCTGGATCGCCGAAACCTATGACTTGATGGAGCAGCGCTTCTGGCTGCCCGAACACGGCGTGTACGCCAGCGAGGCCCTGCCGGACTGGACACTGACCGATTACCGCGGCCAGAACGACAACATGCATGGCTGCGAAGCCATGCTGGCCGCCTTCGAAGCCACCGGCGAAGCACGCTACCTTGATCGCGCCCGGCAGCTGGCGGACCACTTCACCCGGCGCCAGGCCGCGCTGACCACAGGCCAAGTGTGGGAGCACTTCCGCACCGACTGGCAGCCTGACCTCGAGTACAACAAGGGTGACAAGACCAATATCTTCCGCCCTTGGGGCTTCCAGACCGGCCACCAGACCGAATGGGCCAAGCTGCTGCTAATCCTTGATCGGCACGATCCGGCACCGTGGCACCTGGCGCGCGCGCGCGAATTGTTCGATGTGGCAATGCAGTACGGCTGGGACGCGCGCCATGGCGGACTGATCTACGGCTACGACCTTGCTGGCGCGCCGTACGATGAGGACAAGTATTTCTGGGTCCAGGCCGAATCCTTCGCCGCTGCTGCCCTGCTCGCCCATGCCAGCGGTGAAGATCAATACTGGCAATGGTATGAGCGGATCTGGGCATACAGCTGGCAGCATTTCGTCGATCACCAGCATGGCGCCTGGTACCGCATCCTCGCGCCCGACAACAGCAAGGTCACTGACGAGAAGTCACCAGCGGGCAAGACCGATTACCACACGATGGGTGCCTGCTACGAGGCATTGAACGTTTTGTAAGCACCAGTCAGGTAAATGATCGGGATTTTTCCTTATCTGACATAGACATGGAAACCGGCACAATACCTTCAAACCATCCAGCCTGACCTGGGTGGTTTGCATGCGAGATCTTTACCTTCCTCTACTACTGACGCACGCCCGATGGCGTGCGTTTTTTTGCAATTGGCAGCCAGGACTAACCCACCTCACACCAACCTGCTTTTCAGTCGGCAAAAATTGCAAGCAGCTGGTCAGCGCTGCGTTTCAAATCAGTAAAGGCAGCTCATCAGGGAAATACCACCATTTATCTGGCATGCGCTCTGCCATTATGATTAAGCGTTTGCTGATAAAAAGAGACTGAACAATGAGCACACTCGCAGACGGCAAGACAGACCTCGCCTGTCGAACCGACGAGGCCAATGGGGCAATGGCAGTGCTGCTCCAGGATCTCGATTCGGGGCTGTTCAAAGCCTTGTCTGAACCTACACGCCAGCGCATCGTGTCCATCCTGCTGCAGCATGGCCGGCTGAACGTATTGCAGATCAAGGAATTCTGCCCGCAGGATCGGTCGGTGATCTCCCGCCACCTCAAGTTCCTGCGCGAATCCGGCGTGGTGATTCATATGCAGGAAGGGCGCTATGCCTATTACGAGCTGAACGGCTTTGGCATCATCGTCACGCTGCGGCGCATTCTGGAACAGATGCAGGTACTGATGGCCTCGCTTCATCCCAATGCATGGGCCGAATTCGAAGCCAAGCGATCCCGATAAAAAAACGGGATGGCCTAAGCCATCCCGCAAGAGTCGATCTCTAGGGAGAGACCACAGGGAGTATCCCATCGGATTGCACGGCGCCAAGGGCCGCCAAGTCGTGTGCAGGCCACTTGCAGCACATGAAGCATGTGTGCCGGCAGAACATGAACCAACCTGATGCAGCAGATTTGGCATAGCGCTCGCTGCAAACTGCTTCGCGAATTGCCATTCGTGCACAACAATGCACGCAATTCTATGGGAAAGCCGATGTCAGCTCAATGACATTGAGCTGCTCAATCAAGATTTGTTCCGTTGCGCGATGGGTGTACGCAAAATTAGACATGGCCATGGCCGAGCGGGAAACGCCCCGGCGCGCGGGCATGCGCACAGCGCGCTTTGCCAGCACGCCATGCTGGCGGCAGTTGTTACTGCACCAACGTTCCCGCTTCGTTGCTCTCGCCTTCCAGCTTCACCTGCTCAATCTCGGTAAAGCGGCGCGAGATCTTCTCGCTGGTGATGGCGACGCTTTGCACGTCGTCATGGGCCTGGCGGATGTGGGCGGCAAGCTTTTTCATCCGGTCGTCGAAGCGGCCGAATTCCTGGCTCAGGCGACCCAGCGCATCCTTGATGATGTGGACCTGCTTGCGCGTCTCCACATCCTTGATCACCGCGCGGGCGGTATTGAGCACAGCCATCAGCGTAGTGGGCGAGACGATCCACACCCGTTTGGCCATCGCGTACTGCACCAGTTCCGGCTGGTAGGCGTGGATCTCGGCGAACACTGCTTCGGCCGGTACGAACATCACAGCGCCGTCCGCCGTTTCACCGGGGATGATGTACTTGCCGGCGATGTCGTCGATGTGCTTCTTGATGTCCGCTTTGAACAGCCGGGCGATAAAGGTGCGGTCCACGCCCGGTTCGTACATGCGGTGGTAGTTCTCCAGCGGAAACTTGGCATCGACCGCCACGGTGCCGGTCGGCTCGGGCAGACGCAGCAGGCAGTCGGCCCGGGTGCCGTTCGAGAGCGTGGCCTGCAGCTCGTAGGTCTGGGCCGGCAGCACATTGCGCACCAGATGCTCCAGCTGCACCTCGCCAAAGGCGCCGCGCGAGCGCTTGTCGCCCAGCAGCTCCTGCAGGCTGACCACGTTGGTGGTCAAACCGTCGATCTTCTTCTGTGCCTCGTCGATGGTCGCCAGCCGCGCCATCACATTGGCAAAGGTCTCGTTGGTCTTCTTGAAGCCCTCGTCCAGCCGCTCCGTCACCTTGCCGGAAATTTCCGCGAGGCGCCCGTCCGCCGTCTTGGTCAGCTCGCCCACGGTGAGCGTGAGCTTCTCGGTGGTCTGCGCCAGCGCGGCCTGCAGCTGCTCCATCTCGCGCTTCGATTGCTCGGCCAGCATGGTCGAGAGCTTGAGCAGCACGTCCTCGCGCAGGCTGTCCTGCTTTTGCTGCAATTCGCTGGCGATATCGGCGAGCTGCTTCTGCGATTGCTCCCGCCCTTCCGACAGGCTGCTGGTCAGCGACAACCGCAGTGTGGCCAGCGCATCAGTCAGCGAGGCCTGCAGCCGGGTCTGTGCCTCACGGGTGTCCTTGAGCTCGCCACCGACCGCGCCACGCAGGCGCTCGAAGCTTTCGCCGACGCTATCACGCAGGCGCTCACCCGAGCGCGCCACCACCTCCTGCAACAGCGTGCCGTGCTGGGCCAGCCCCCCCTGAATCAGCTCGGTCTGGCGGCTCAAGCCGGCATGCAGGTCGTTCAGCATCTCGCGATGCCGCGTCTCCAGGCTTTCCTCCAGCGTGACCAGCACTTCCTGCTGGGTGCGGGACAACTGCTGCAAGCGCACGGTGACGATCACGCCCGCGAGCAGGACGATGAGGGTGGTGAGGCCAAACAGCAATTCAAGCATCGGAACATCTCGGCGGGGTGGCTGGCGGCAATTGTAGGGGATGGTCGACGCTCGTGTATCATCGGCCCATGCTTCTTGCCCGATTTCTCGTCGCCATTGGCCTTGCGGGGCTGATGGCTGTTGCCCAGGCTGCACCGCAGGACATGCGGGCGCTGCAGAACGCCGTGGCGGACTGGCTAGATGCCCAGCTCGCGCCCACGCCGGACGCCAGTTACCAGCTGGGTGAACTCGACAGCCGCCTGCGGTTGGATGCCTGCCAGCGCTTCGATTTGCAATTGCCGCAGGGCCAGCGCCTCGCCGGCAAGCTCATGGTCCGGGTGCGCTGCGTCGAAGGCGCGCGCTGGGCCGTCAACTATCCCGCCACTATCTCGCTGGTTTCCACCTACTACGTGGCTTCGCGGCCGCTATCCGCGGGCCGCGAGGTACTGGCGGACGATCTGGTCGCGCAGAAAGGCGATCTCGCCACCCTGCCGGGCAGCGTCATCGTCAATGCCGGCCAGGCGATCGGGCGCGTGCTCAATTCGGCCGTTGCCCAAGGCGGCGTGCTGCGCAGCGAGATGTTGCGCCCGGCCACTGCGGTGCGGCAGAACCAGCGGGTCCGGCTGGTGTTTCGCAGCGGCGAGATGGAAGTGAGCAACGAGGGCGTGGCGCTCAATACCGCCAATGTCGGCGAGGTGGTCCGGGTGCGGGTGGGCAACAACCAGATCGTCTCCGGCATCGCGCGGGAAGGCGGGCTGGTCGAGGCTGGCCCCTGAACCGCCCGCGGCGCCTGACAAGCTGCGCCCAAGCGGCTAAAATCGCGGATTCTGCAACGACTCGGCACCACCGAAGCTGATGCGCATCCTTCGCGGCGTCCACCATGCCGCCCTGCCCCCCTGTGCCCTGACCATTGGCAACTTCGACGGCCTGCACCTTGGCCATCGCGCCATGCTGGCCGAGCTGCGTGGCGCCGCCGCAGTGCGTGGACTCGCCACCGCGCTGATCACGTTCGAGCCGCACCCGCGCGAGCTGTTCGCGCCAGCCGACGCGCCGACGCGGCTGACCAGCCTGCGCGAGAAGATCGAACTGCTGCGCAGCGAGGGCATCGACTACCTGATCATCCAGCCGTTCAACCGCCGCTTTGCCGGCATCGAGGCACTGGCCTTCCGCGACGACGTACTCGCGCGCCAGCTCAACGTACGCTACCTGCTGGTCGGCGACGATTTCCGCTTCGGCGCCAAGCGCGCTGGCGATTTCGCCCTGCTGCAGGCCGCCACGGCCTTCGAAACCCACAACCTTGCCACCGTCGCGCTCGACGGCGCCCGCATCTCGTCTACCGCCGTGCGTGATGCGCTGGCCGCAGGCGACATGGACCACGCGGCCGATCTGCTGGGTCGCCCGTATTCGATTTCCGGCCGGGTGATTGGGGGCGACAAGCTGGGGCGCGAGCTCGGCTTCCCCACCGCCAACATCCAGCTGCGGCACAACCGCCCGCCCATGCAGGGCATCTTCGTCGTCGAGGCGCACGGGCTCGAGCGCCCGTTTCCTGGCGTGGCAAGCCTTGGCGTGCGCCCCACGGTGAAGGGTGCCGATGCGGCACCGGTGCTGGAAGTACACCTGTTTGATTTCAACCGCCAGATCTACCGCGAGCACCTCACCGTGCGCTTTCTTGCCAAGCTGCGCGACGAAGCCAAGTTCGACGGCCTGCCCGCCTTGATCGCGCAGATCGGGCGGGACTGCGACGATGCCCGCGCCTGGTTCCAGCGCCGCGAGCACGGCGAACGAATTAGTATCCCCCGTCCGTGAGCGGACGGGGGCACCCGATACCGTCGACCGGCAACGCCGGCCCTCACCCCGAATTCGTGCGATCCCAATACCATGGCTGAACAGAACAAATACCCCGTCAACCTGCTCGACACCCCGTTCCCGATGCGGGGCGACCTTGCCAAGCGTGAGCCTGGCTTTCTGCAACAGTGGCAGGAACAGCAGCTCTACAGGAAATTGCGTACCCAGGCCACCGGCCGGCCCAAGTTCGTGCTGCATGATGGCCCGCCCTATGCCAACGGCGACATCCACATCGGCCATGCGGTCAACAAGATCCTCAAGGACATCATCATCAAGTCCAAGGCGCTGGCCGGCTTCGACGCCCCCTACGTGCCGGGCTGGGATTGCCATGGTCTGCCGATCGAGCACCAGATCGAAAAGTTGGTGAAGGGTGATAAGGACGCGATCAAGAACAACCCTGACATTCACGCCCGCATCGTCGACTACCGTAAGGCCAACGGGCTCGACCCCAAGGAAACGGTGCTACCGGCTGCCTTCACCCGTGAGCTGTGCCGTGAGTACGCCGCCAAGCAGATCGCGCGGCAGAAGGCGGACTTCATCCGCCTGGGGGTGCTGGGCGATTGGGAACACCCGTACCGCACCATGGATTTCAAGACCGAGGCCGACATCGTGCGCACGCTCGGCAAGGTGCACGCCAACGGCTACATGGTGAAGGGCCAGAAGCCGGTGCACTGGTGCGTCGATTGCGGTTCGTCGCTGGCCGAAGCCGAGGTGGAATACGAGGACAAGGTCTCGCCGGCCATCGACGTCGGCTTCCGCCTGCGCGACCCCGCCGCCCTTGCCCAGGCCTTTGGTGGCGTGCAGCTGGGCGACGCACCGGCCTACGCCATCATCTGGACCACCACGCCGTGGACGCTGCCAGCCAACCAGGCCGTTACCGTGCACCCAGAGCTGATGTACGACCTGATCGCCACCGACAAGGGCCTGCTGGTGCTGGCGCATGAGCTCGCCGAAGCGGCACTCAAGCGCTATGGCCTCGAATCGGGCAACGCGATCGCCCAGACCCGTGGCGCGGCGCTGGAAGGCCTGCTGCTGCAACACCCGTTTGTCGAGCGCACCGTGCCCATCATCCTGGGCGACCATGTCACCACCGATGCAGGTACCGGCCTGGTCCACACCGCGCCGGCGCACGGCCTGGAAGACTATGTGGTCGGCCTCAAGTACAAGCTCGCCATCAACAACCCGGTGGCCGACGATGGTCGCTTCCTCGCGTCGACGCCGCTGTTCGCCGGCAAGACGGTGTGGGAAGCCAACCCGTTGGTGCTGGCCACGCTGGAAGAGCGCGGTGCGCTGTTCGCCAACAAGAAGCTGGAGCACAGCTACCCGCACTGCTGGCGCCACAAGACCCCGATCATCTTCCGTGCCACCACCCAGTGGTTCATCGCGATGGAGCACGAGGTGGGCGGCAAGACGCTGCGCGACGTGGCCAAGCAAGCGGTGGACGACACCGAGTTCTTCCCGGCCTGGGGCCGCGCCCGGCTGGAAGCCATGATCGGCAACCGCCCGGACTGGTGTATCTCGCGCCAGCGCAACTGGGGCGTGCCGATGGCCTTCTTCGTGCACAAGGAAACGGGCGAATTGCACCCGCGCTCGGGCGAGCTGCTGGAGCAAGTGGCGCAGCGCATCGAGCAGGAAGGCATCGAAGCCTGGTTCAAGCTCGACGCCGCCGAGCTGCTGGGTGACGAGGCCGCGCACTACCAGAAGCTGAAGGACACGCTCGACGTCTGGTTCGACTCGGGCTCCACCCACTACGCCGTGCTGCGCCAGCGCGACGAGTTCGTCTGGCCGGCCGATCTTTACCTGGAAGGCTCCGACCAGCACCGTGGCTGGTTCCAGTCGTCCTTGCTCACCGGCTGCGCCACCGAAGGTCGCGCGCCATACAAGCAGCTGCTGACCCACGGCTTCGTTGTCGACGGCAAGGGCATGAAGATGTCCAAGTCCAAGGGCAATGTGATCGCGCCGCAGGAAGTGATCAACAAGATGGGCGCCGATATGCTGCGGCTGTGGGTAGCCAGCACCGATTACTCGGGCGAGCTGTCGATCTCGGACGAGATCCTCAAACGCACCACCGACGCCTACCGCCGCGTGCGCAACACGCTGCGCTTCCTCTTGGCCAACCTGTCTGACTTCAGCCCCAGCCAGGCGCTGCCGGTCGACCAGTTGCTGACGCTGGATCGCTATGCGCTGGTCGAGCTCGCCCGCACCCAGGCCCGCGTGACGGCGCTGTACGACAAGTATGAGTTCCATCTCGCAGTGCAGGAGCTACACGCCTACTGCGCGGACGAGCTCGGCGCCTTCTACCTCGACATCATCAAGGACCGCCTCTACACCATGGGCGCGGACAGCGCCGGTCGCCGCTCGGCACAGACCGCGTTGTGGCACATCACCCAGGCGCTGACCCGCCTGTTGGCGCCCATCCTGTCGTTCACCGCGCATGAGGTGTGGGATGTGCTGCGCGGCCTTGATGCCAGCCTCGTCGAGAACGTGCAGCTGAGCACCTGGTACCCGGCTCCGGCCATCGCTGATGCCGAGGCGCTTGCCACGCAGTTCGCGCTGGTGCGCGAGGTGCGCACGCAGGTACAGAAGGATATCGAGGTGCTGCGCGCCGACGGCCAGCTGGGCTCCAGCCTGCAGGCCGAGATCGCACTGACCATCGCTGGCGACGCGCTGGCCGCGCTGCAGGCGCTGGGTGATGAGCTCAAGTTCGTGCTGATCACCTCGCAGGCCACCGTGGCCGCCGGCGAGACCAGCACCGTGGTCACGCCATCGCAGGCAGCCAAGTGCGAACGCTGCTGGCATTACCGCGCCGATGTGGGCAGCCACGCCGACCATCCGGGCCTGTGCGCACGCTGCCATGGCAACCTGTTCGGCCAGGGCGAGGCACGTCGTCATGCCTAAGCGGGTATTCGCCTTCTGGCGCTGGATCATCGCGTCGTTGCTGGTCATCGTGCTCGATCAGGTGAGCAAGCATGTGATCGAGGCACTGTTCGTCTATGGCGAACAACACGCGGTGATCCCGGGCTTCTTCAATCTCACGCTCGCCTACAATCCCGGCGCGGCATTCTCCTTCCTGGCGGATGCCGGCGGCTGGCAGCGCCACTTCTTCACGGCGCTGGCGCTGGCCGTCTCCGCCTGGATCGTGTACATGCTGAAAAAGCACCATATGGAAACCCGGCTGTCACTCGCGCTGTCCCTGATCATGGGCGGCGCCATCGGCAACGTGATCGACCGCCTGCTGTTCGGCCACGTGATCGACTTCATCCAGGTTTACTATCGCGATTGGTACTACCCCGCCTTCAACCTCGCCGATTCGGCCATCTGCATCGGTGCGGCACTGATGGTGTGGGACAGCTTCAAGAGCGGCAAACAGGCAGCCAAGCAATGAAACCGGACATGCACATCATCCTCGCGCAACCGCGCGGCTTCTGCGCCGGCGTGGACCGCGCCATCGCCATCGTCGAAAAGGCGCTGGAACGGTTCGGTGCCCCCATCTACGTGCGCCACGAAGTGGTCCACAACAAGTTCGTGATCGAGGATCTGAAAGCCAAGGGCGCGATCTTCATCGAGGACCTGGCCGACGTGCCATCCGGCAACACGGTGATCTTCTCCGCCCATGGGGTGTCGCAGGCAGTGCGCGCCGAAGCAGCCGAGCGCGGCCTCGCGGTCTACGACGCCACCTGCCCGCTGGTGACCAAGGTGCACCTGGAAGTGAAGCGGCTGCGTGAACAAGGCTTCGAGATCATCATGATCGGCCACAAGGGGCATCCCGAAGTCGAGGGCACCATGGGCCAGTCGCAGGCCGGCATGTATCTGGTCGAGGATGCCGACGACGTGAACACGCTCGATGTCGCCGACGTGGAAAAGCTCGCCTACGTGACGCAGACCACGCTGTCGGTCGACGACGCCCAAGTGGTGATCGACGCCCTGCGCGCCCGTTTCCCGCACATCGTCGGCCCGAAGAAGGACGACATCTGCTACGCCACGCAGAACCGCCAGGATGCGGTGAAGCAGCTGGCGCGCGACGTCGACCTCTTGATCGTGGTCGGCTCGCCCAACAGCTCCAACTCCAACCGGCTGCGCGAAGTCGGCGCCAACCTCGGCATCGCGTCCTTCATGGTCGACAACGAAACCGAGCTGAAGCCCGAGTGGTTCGATGGCCACGTCAAGGTTGGCATCACCGCCGGCGCGTCGGCTCCGGACATCCTGGTGCAGCGCGTGATCGACCGCATCAGATCGCTCGGCGCGCAGACCGTCACGCCCATGGATGGCATCGAGGAAAACGTGGTGTTCTCGTTGCCCAAGGGCTTGGCCTGAGTCTTGGTCTGATCCAACCGAAAGCCCGTGCAGCGCACGGGCTTTTTCATGCCTGCAGCATGGCCCTTGGCAAAAACATACACACAGGTACTCAATAGCGGGCCTACGGCTTAACGATAGAATTATTATTACTTTTTAGAATAAAAACCTCAGTGCTAATTTCTTCATCCCAATATAACAACCCCATAGGGAGAAGAGATGCGCACCTTGAATACCACGCTGGCGGTCGTGCTGGCCGCCAGCCTTGCCGGCTGCGCCAGCGACGGCACGAGCACCCCACAGCCGACCCCCACACCGGCGCCTCAGGCCAGCAAGCGCCCGAATGTGCTGCTGATCGTGGCCGATGACCTGGGCTACTCCGACATCGGCGCCTTCGGCGGTGAGATCCACACGCCCAACCTCGACGCACTCGCCAACAACGGCCGGCTGCTCACCGACTTCCATACCGCGCCAACCTGCTCGCCCACGCGCTCCATGCTGCTGTCTGGCACCGACCATCATCTGGCGGGCCTTGGCACCATGGCCGAGATGCTGCCTAGCGCACCGCATCAGCAGGGCAAGCCCGGCTACGAGGGCTATCTGAACGAGCGATCACTGTCGATCGCCGAGCTGCTGAAGGATGCCGGCTACCACACTTATGCTGCCGGCAAGTGGCACCTGGGGCTGACCGAGGAAACCAGCGCCAAAGCGCGTGGCTTCGAATCGTCGTACACGCTGCTGCAAGGCGGCGGCAGCCATTTCGCGCCGGTCGCCGGCAAGCTGCAAAGCTACGACGCGGTCACCTACCGCGAGAACGGCGTGATCGTCACGCCACCGGCCAACTTCTATTCCACTGATTTCTATACCGACAAGCTGATCGGCTACATCGACGCCAACAAGGGCGACGGCAAGCCATTCTTCGCCTACGCCGCCTACACGGCGCCACACTGGCCGCTGCAGGCCACGGCGGACTTCATCGACCGCTACCAGGGCAAGTACGACGTCGGCTACGACGCGATCCGCGACGCGCGCATCGCCAAGCAAAAGGCGCTGGGCGTGATCCCTGCGGATTTCCAACCGGCCGCGCCGCTGCCGGCCAGTGCGGGCAACCCGTCGTGGAGCCAGCTGACCGCGCCGCAGAAGGCGCTGGAGGCGCGCCGCATGGAAATCTACGCCGCGATGGTGGAGAACCTCGACTGGAACATCGGGCGACTGGTGCAGCACCTGAAGGACATCGGCGAGTATGACAACACCTTCATCTTCTTCATGTCCGACAACGGCGCCGAGGCCGGCAGCGGCATCTTCCGGGACAACGCGGACACCGACAACAGCCTCGCCAACCTGGGCAAGTCGCTCTCGAACGTGCAATACGGCAAGCGCTGGGGCGAGGTCGGCGCCACGCCATTCCGCCTCTACAAGGGCACGTCCACCGAGGGCGGCCACCGCGCGCCGGCCATCGCCCGCCTGCCCAAGCAGACTGCCGCGCAGTCGCCGTTGAACCGCATCGCCACCGTGCGCGACCTGGCGCCGACGCTGCTCGAACTGGCCAAGGCCGACAACCCCGGCAGCAGCTACAAGGGCAAGACCATCAATCCGATTACCGGCCGCTCGCTGCTGCCGGCGCTTGTCGGCAGCAGCGGCGACGTCCACGCCAGCGGCAGCGTGTTCGCCGACGAACTGTTCGGCAGCGCCTGGGTCCGACGCGACCAGTGGAAACTGGTCTGGGTGGAACAACCGGCCGGCCCGGGCGCATGGACCTTGCACAACCTCGCCAGCGACGGCGCCGAGGCCAACGACGTGTCGGCCGCCTACCCGGCCATCGTCACCGAGCTCAAGCAGGAATGGCAGCGCTACATCGTGGGTAATGGCGTGGTGCTGGCACCCACCAGCGGGCTCAACCCGTGACGACAGCGCGCAGCCAACGACGGCAGGTGGCGCTGGGCCTGGCGCTGGTTCTCGTGGCGGCCCCTGCCGCCGCGGCCGGCCACTGCGCCAAGGCCGGTGGCCTGCCAGCCGGCTGGGGCCGCGATGCCCGCGCCGGCATGGTGCGGGTGCCGGCCGGCGCGGTGCAGCTCGGTACGACGCAGGGCTATGCCGACGAACGCCCCGCCGGCCCGCCGATCCAGCTCAAGGCATTCTGGATGGATGCCACCGAAGTCACCAACGCGCAATTTGCCGCCTTCGTCAAAGCCACCGGCTATCGCACCGAGGCCGAGCGCGAAGGCGGCGCGGCGGTGTTCCGTGTACCGGAGGGCGGAGAAATCACGCCCAATGGCTGGTGGCATTACCTGAAAGGCGCATCGTGGCGCCAGCCGGAAGGTCCAGGCAGCAGCGTGCGGGGGCGGGAGAACCAGCCGGTGGTGCAGGTCACGCGCGCGGATGCCGAAGCGTACGCGCGCTGGCTGGGGCGGTCGCTGCCTTCCGAGGCGCAGTGGGAATATGCAGCCAAGGCCGGCCGTAACGACACGGGGCTGGATCGCGCCCCACGCGATGCAGCCGGCAAGCCGCTTGCCAATTTCTGGCAAGGCAACTTCCCCACGCTCAATACCCGCGAGGACGGGTATCTCGGGCGCTCGCCGGTCGGCTGCTTCCCCGCCAATCGCTTTGGCCTTTTCGACACCGTGGGCAATGTCTGGGAGTGGACGCGCGATGCCTATACCGGACCACACCAGCCCCATGGCAACGGCGACCCTTACGCCAGCGTGGCAGAGCGCGCCAAGCCACTGCGTCGCGACGCGAGCGGCGTGATCAAGGGCGGCTCTTTCCTCTGCGCAGCCAATTTCTGCGTGCGCTACCGGGCGGCAGCCCGGCATCCACAGGAGATCAACCTGCCGACCTCGCACGTGGGCTTTCGCACGGTGCGGGCCGACTAGGCGCTGCGCGACGGCTCAACCGTCGTGCAGCACATCCACCAGTGGCTGGAAGTACTCGGCCTCGGCCGGTGATGCCTGGCGGGCACGCATCGCCAGATCGCGCGCCAGTTCGCGCAGCCGCCAGCGGATCTCGCCCAGCACCAGCCCGACTTCGAAGTGCAGCCAGCCGGAGGTATCGCCGAGCAGGTATTCGAAAGCTTTGTGTTCGCCGCACAGATCGAGGCCAGTGCTGGAAAACGCCCGCTGGATCATCACGAAGCGGTGATGTGCCCGATCATAGAGCTGCCGCGACACCGGGGTGCGCTTCGGCAATTCGTTTTCGATCTGATGCATCAGCTCCAGTGCGCGGGCAATGCGGCCAAACAGCTCGTGCGTACGTTCGGCATCCTGTGCATCGGGCGCAAAACGGTATTCGGACGGGCGACACTCGCCCATGGCCTGCGACACCACCGAGACCAGGTCCGGATCGTATTCGATCGGTACGATGCGCAATGCCACCTCGGCGCGCTCCAGCGGATGCTCACCGTGCTCGGCGAGCGATGCGATCATCTCCGCCGCAGCCAGCACCCGCCCCGCACGGCTCAGCTCACGGGCAGGCAGGCCACGTGGATAGCCACCGCCATCGCCACGCTCATGGTGCTGCAGGATGGCCTGCGCCACCGTGTCGGGCATGCCGCACACTTCGCGCGCGAGCTTGTGGCCGATCACCGGGTGCACCGCGATCTGCCGCCATGCTTCCGGCGTCAGCACCTGCGTGCGGTCGAGATGCTGCTGGTCGATGTAGAGCTCGCCGATGTCGTGCAGGAGGCCGGCAGCGGCCAGTACGCCCAGTTCGGTTTCGGTGAGCTTGAGGCGCCGCCCCAGCCCGATGGCCAGCAGTGCCACCAGCACGTAATGCGACAACGTGCGCGGATCGTGGCTATGCGCCACCGTGAGCATGCTGATGGTAGCCGGATTGAGGGGGATTTCTCGCAACCGCGGCAACAGCCCGAAATCGCTGAACAGCGGCAGCAAGCCTGGCGCTGCGTCGATCACCTGCTGGCCGATGACCACGAGCTGGTCGGCATCGACCCCTTCGCTGACGGCAATGCAGCTCTCCAGCGGTTTTTTCAGCTTGTGCAGGATCAGCCGTTCCTGCGCCCCGCTGGAAATGCGCGCCCCCTTCGAAAGCAGCTTGATGCCGTTCTCGCTGTAGATATCCTCGCTCGCCTCAATGTCCCGTTGCTGTGAAGCCGCAATGACGCGATCAAGATAGTGCTGATTCACGCGGGCAAGACTAGGGCCTTCCATCCTCTCCTCCTCGAGGCATACGCCTTAATAATTGTTTTCTAATTATCAAAACCTACCACGTTGCCTGCAAGGCCGGGATGAATATTCGTGCATGACAATGCACTAAACCGATGTAAGCCAAGGTTTGGCCGGGCGCGCCGTGATCGCTGCTCCGACAGACGGTAGTTCATCGAGTTCAGTCCAAATCCCCGTCTTCAGCCTGCCAGACGCGAATCGTGCTCGCCGCACGCGTCACGCACGGTAAAATCACGCCATGTCCATGCCCGCTGCCTGCTTCCACTGCGGCGAACCGGTTCCGCCCGGCCCCGTCCTTGCCATCCGTTACCGCGATTCCGAGCAACCCGCCTGCTGCGCCGGCTGCCAGGCCGTCGCCCAGAGCATCATCGATGCCGGCCTTGGCGACTACTACACCCAGCGCGACAGGCCGGCCGACCGCGCCGCGCCATTGCCCGAGGAAGTGCGCGAGCAACTGCGGCTGTACGACGAGCCGGCGCTGCAGCAGAGCTTCGTGCACGGCGACGGCGAATCGCGCGAGGCCGCGCTGCTGATCGAGGGCATCGTCTGTGCGGCCTGCATCTGGTTGAACGAGCGCCAGATCGCGCGCTTGCCCGGCGTGCAGGAAGTGGCGATCAACTACAGCACCCACCGGGCGCGCGTGCGCTGGGATGCCACGCGCACCAGCCTGTCCGCCATCCTGGAAGCCGTGGCCAGCATCGGCTATCGCGCGGAACCCTACGATGCCGCCCGGCGCGAGGCCGCTGCGCAGAAACAGCGCAAGGCTGCGTTGTTCCGCCTGTGGGTGGCAGGGCTGTCGATGATGCAGGTCATGATGTTCGTGGTACCGATCTATACCTCGCGCCCCGGCGAGATCGATCCGGTCTGGCTCAACCTGATGCACTGGGCCAGCGGGCTGCTGACGCTGCCAGTGGTGCTTTATTCGAGCTGGCCGTTCTATCAGTCGAGCTGGCGCGACTTCAAGCGTGGCCGGGCCGGCATGGACCTGCCGGTGAGCATCGGCGTGCTGACGGCGTTCTTCGCCAGCGTATACGCCCTCCTCGCCAACCATGGCGAGGTGTATTTCGACTCGGTGTCGATGTTTGTCTTCCTGCTGCTGGCCGGCCGCTATCTGGAAACGCGGGCGCGACAACGAGCCGGTGCAGCGCTGGAAGGGCTGGTGAAGCTGATCCCCGCTTTCGCCCACAAGTTGCCCGACTGGCCAGCGCGTACGCCGCACGAAGCCACGGTGGCGAGCCTGCAGCCGGGCGACGTGATCTGGGTGAAGCCAGGCGAAACCATCCCGGTCGATGGCCGGGTGCTGGAGGGCGCCTCAGAGGTGGACGAGGCACTGCTTACCGGCGAAAGCCGACCGTTGCCTAAGGACAACGGCGCCCGCGTGACTGGAGGCACGGTGAATCGCACGTCACCGCTGGTGGTCGAGGTGACCGAGGTCGGCGAAGCCACGCGGCTTGCCGGCATCGTACGGCTGCTGGACAAGGCGCTGGCCGAGAAACCACAAGTCGCGCAACTGGCCGACCGGGTGGCCGGCTGGTTCGTTGCCGCCTTGCTGCTGATCGCCGCCCTCACCTTCTGGTACTGGTCCGGACGTGACCCGCTGCATGCGCTACCGATCACGGTGGCGGTGCTCGTGATCTCCTGCCCCTGCGCGCTGTCGCTGGCCACCCCCGCGGCGCTGACCGCCGCGACCGGCATGCTGGCGCGTCGCGGCGTGCTGGTCACCCGCGGCCATGCGCTGCCGGCACTCGCCGGTGTCACCGACGTGGTCTTCGACAAGACCGGCACGCTGACCGTAGGCAGCCCGCAGATCGTGGCCATTTCGGTGCTGCGAAGTGATGAAGCGAATGCGCGCGCGCGCGCCGCAGCGCTTGAGGCGGCCTCCGAGCATCCGCTGGCACGGGCCCTGCAGGGCGACAGCACGCTGGCGGCAAGCGAAGTCGCCAACCATCCCGGCGGCGGTATCAGCGCGCTGCTCGATGGGCGTCTCCATGCGATCGGCTCGCCGGCCTTCATTGCCGCCCAATTCGGCCATACGATCGATGTGGCGGTCACTGGCACGCCGGTGGTGCTCGCCGACAAGAACGGCGTGATCGCGGTGTTCACCCTGGCCGACGCACCACGCGCCGACGCGGCCGAAGCGATTGCCGCCTTGCGCCAGCAGGGCCTGCAGCTGCACCTGCTCAGTGGCGATCACGCAGCAGCGGTCACCACGCTCGCCCACGAGCTGGACATCGATCAGGTTCGCGCGCAGTCCACGCCGGAGGACAAGCTTGCGTATTTGCAGGCGCTGCAACGCCAGGGCCGCCGGGTGCTGATGGTGGGCGATGGTGTGAACGACGCGCCGGTCCTCGCCGCCGCGGACGTGGCCATCGCGATGGGTGCAGCCACCGATGTGGCGCAATCGGCCGGCGATGCCGTGCTGTACGACAACCAGCTGGCCGAGCTGCCGGTGGCGCTCGCCACCGCTCGGCGTACGCAAAGCGTCGTCAGGCAAAACCTCGGCTGGTCGTTGGGCTACAACGTGGTGGCGCTGCCGCTTGCTGTGGCGGGCCTCGTGACGCCGTGGCTGGCCAGCCTCGGCATGGCCGCCAGCTCGCTGATCGTGGTCGGCAACGCACTGCGCCTCACGCGCAAGGGTTGAATGATGGAGAGCCTTTACTTACTGATCCCGCTGTCGGTACTGATCGCCCTCGGCATCGGCGCGGTGTTCTGGTGGACCGTGCGCAACGGTCAGCTCGACGATCTGGAAGGGCCGGCACACCGGATTTTGCATGACGACGACATGACCGCCAAAGCCAATGAACACAAGGCTTCCGAGCAAAAAAGCCGAGACTAGAAACCCGCTTGCGCGGTAGAATGCGCGCCTATCGTCGCGCGCTTTGATCCTGATCAAAGGTGCGGACCATGCCGCTTGGCTATAGTCCGCACGACAAACAAACATGCGCAGAATGGCGGAAGTTTGCCCCGTAGCCCACCCAGGGCCGTCAGCCGGACTCACCGTCGCATCCAGTCTTTACTATTCCTAGTTATTGGAGACTCTTCGGAGCGTTACATGGAAAACCAAGCCACATACAATTACAAGGTGGTTCGGCAATTCGCGATCATGACAGTGGTCTGGGGGATTGTCGGCATGCTGGTCGGGGTGGTGATCGCCGCCCAGATGGTCTGGCCCGAGCTAAACTTCGGCCCCTATTTCCACTTCGGCCGCCTGCGTCCGCTGCACACCAATGCCGTGATCTTCGCCTTTGGCGGTTGCGGCCTGATGGCCACCTCGCTGTACGTGGTGCAGCGTACCTGTAACGTACGCCTGATCTCGGATGGGCTTGCCGCCTTCGTGTTCTGGGGCTGGCAAGCGGTGATCGTGCTCGCTGCCGTCACGCTGCCGCTGGGCTACACCAGCGGCAAGGAATACGCCGAGCTCGAATGGCCGATCGATATCCTGATCACCCTGGTGTGGGTGGCCTACGCCGTGGTGTTCTTCGGCACCATCGCCAAGCGCCGCGTCAAGCACATCTACGTGGCCAACTGGTTCTACGGCGGCTTCATCCTGGCCGTGGCCCTGCTGCACATCGTGAACAGCATGGAAATCCCGGCCAGTGCGTTCAAGTCGTACTCGGTGTATGCCGGTGCGGTCGATGCCATGGTGCAATGGTGGTACGGCCACAATGCCGTGGGCTTCTTCCTGACCGCGGGCTTCCTCGGCATGATGTATTACTTCGTGCCCAAGCAAGCCGGCCGCCCGGTGTACTCGTATCGCCTGTCGGTAGTGCACTTCTGGGCGCTGATCTTCACCTACATGTGGGCCGGCCCGCACCATCTGCACTACACCGCGCTGCCCGACTGGACCCAGTCGCTGGGCATGGTGTTCTCGCTGGTGCTGCTCGCGCCGTCCTGGGGCGGCATGATCAACGGCATCATGACGCTGTCGGGCGCCTGGCATAAGCTGCGCACCGATCCGATCCTGAAGTTCCTCGTCACCGCGCTGTCGTTCTACGGCATGTCCACCTTCGAAGGCCCGATGATGGCCATCAAGACGGTGAATGCGCTGTCGCACTACACCGACTGGACCATCGGCCACGTGCACTCCGGCGCGCTGGGCTGGGTGGCCATGATCACCATCGGCTCGATCTACTACCTGGTGCCGCGCCTGTTCGGCCGCGAGCAGATGTATTCGGTCAAGCTGATCGAAACCCACTTCTGGGTCGCCACCATCGGCACCGTGCTCTACATCGCCTCGATGTGGATCGCCGGCGTGACCCAGGGCCTGATGTGGCGCGCGGTGAACCCGGACGGCACGCTGACCTACGCCTTCATCGACGCGGTCAAGGCCACCCACCCGTACTACTTCGTGCGTTTCCTCGGCGGCGCGATGTTCCTATCGGGCATGGTACTGATGCTGTACAACGTGCTGCGCACGGCGACGGCCGGCCGCCCGGTCGATGCCCAGATCCCGGCGGTTCACGCCCACGCCTGATGTCACGGAATTAACAGAAAAATGAACAAGTTACAGACTCTGATCGAAGAAAAGGTGGGCTGGCTGATCGTACTGACGGTGCTCGTTGTCAGCGTGGCCATGTTCGTGGAAATCCTGCCGTTGATGTTCCAGAAATCGGTCACCAAGCCGATCGAGGGCGTGAAGCCATATACCGCGCTGCAGCTGGCCGGCCGCGACATCTACATCCGCGAAGGCTGTTACACCTGCCACTCGCAGATGATCCGCCCGTTCCGCGCCGAGACCGAGCGCTACGGCCACTACTCGGTGGCTGGCGAATCGGTGTACGACCACCCGTTCCAGTGGGGCTCCAAGCGCACCGGCCCGGATCTGGCGCGCGTCGGTGGACGCTACTCGGATGAGTGGCATCGCGCCCACTTGATCAAGCCGCAGGATGTGGTGCCCGAATCGATCATGCCACCGTTCCCGTGGCTGGCTGCCAACAAGGTGGATGCCGAGGCGATGCCGGGCCGCATGAGCGCGCTGCGCAAGATCGGCGTGCCGTACACCGACGCCGAAATCGCCAGCGCCAGCAAGGACGTTGAAGGCAAGACCGAAATGGATGCCGTCATCGCCTACCTGCAGAGCCTGGGCCTTGCACTGAAGAACAAAAGGTAAAAGGGAATGGACTGGCAAAACCTGATCCGGATCGCCTTCACGGTCATCTGCTTCGTGTTCTTCGTCGGCGTGTGCTTCTGGGCCTACAGCAGCCGCAACAAGAAGGACATGGACGAGGCGGCGCAGCTGCCCTTCATCGACGAAGACGACCAAGACTCGGGCAACAAGCCGTCCTGATCCTGCGGAGCTGAGAAAAAATCATGAATTCGAGTAGCGATTTCACTAGCGGTTTCTGGGGCATCTTCATCGCCATCGTGTCCCTCGCCGGGCTGTTGTGGCTGGCCTATCTGGTCAAGAGCCAGAGTTCGATCAAGCTGAAGAAGGGCGAGAAGGCCGATGTCACCGGCCACGTCTGGGACGGCGACCTGCAGGAATACGGCAACCCGCTGCCTGGCTGGTGGGTGGTGCTGTTCTACGGCACCATCGTGTTCTCGGTCGGCTACCTCGTGCTGTATCCGGGCCTCGTTGCCTTCGGCAATGTCTGGGGCTGGTCGCAGCAAGGCCAGCACAAGGCCGAGGTGAAGAAAGCCGACGACAAGTACGGCCCCATCTTCGCCAAGTACCAGAACATGCCGATCGCCCAGGTGGCACAGGACAGCGATGCCAAGGCTCTGGGCAAGCGCCTGTTCAACACCTATTGCATCCAGTGCCACGGCATCGATGCGCAAGGCGCCAAGGGCTTCCCGAACCTGACCGACAAGGACTGGCTGCACGGCGGCACGCCCGAGAAGATCCTCGAGACCATCAACAAGGGTCGCCACGGCCAGATGCCGGCCTTCGGCGCCGCCTTCGGCGAGGAAAAGGTCAAGGACGTCGCCAACTACGTGCTGAAGATCGCCGGCAAGCCAACCAACGAGCTACGTGCAACCCGCGGCGAGGCCACCTTCAAGCAGGTGTGCGCGGCCTGTCACCAACCGGATGGCAAGGGCAGCCAAGCTGTGGGCGCCCCCAACCTGACCGACAGCGTGTGGTTGTATGGCGGCTCCGAAGCCACCATCATCGAGACCATCACCAACGGTCGCGACAACCAGATGCCGGCCTGGCAGGCCTTCCTGGGTGATGCCAAGGTCCACTTGCTCGCCGCCTATGTCTACGGTCTGTCGAACGACGCTGCAGCGACCAAGCAGTAAGGGTCAAGTAGTAAGCACCATCGTGTAGCGGCAACGGGCGGGCCATCCCCGCCCGTTGCCACTTCTGAATCACCGATCCCGCAAACGGGAATCGTTCTCCAGAACATTGCTGTCAGCGTGCCCACCCGCCGCACGCTGGCACCAGTCTTTTGTAGGAAGTGGCCATGAGCAAGAAGCTGCAGGATATTCCGGTCACCGTCGTCCAGATGAAGGACGACGGCGAGTACGAGGAAATCAGCCTCTACGCCAAGCACAAGAAGGTGTATCCGCGCTGGATCAACGGCTTTTGGAACAAGTGGCGCATCTTCTTCGTCATCGCCACCCAGCTGTTCTTCTACGGCGTGCCCTGGCTCACCATCAACGAGCGGCAGGCGCTGCTGTTCGATCTCGTGGAGCGCAAGTTCTACATCTTCGGCCTGGTGTTTCTGCCGCAGGATTTCATCTACCTCACCGCCCTGTTGATCCTCTGCGCCTTCGGCCTGTTCGCCTGGACCACTATCGGTGGGCGACTATGGTGCGGCTACGCCTGTCCGCAGACGGTCTACACGGAGATCTTCCTGTGGGCCGAAAAATGGATTGAGGGCGACCGCATGCAGCGGATCAAGCTCGACGCCGAACCGCTCAATGCCCGCAAGCTGCGCCTCAAAGCAACCAAGCACGCGATCTGGGTGCTGTTCTCGCTGTGGACCGGGTTCACCTTCGTCGGCTACTTCACCCCCATTCATGGCCTGTGGGAGGCAGCGCTGTCATTCGGCGTAGGGCCGTGGGAGACGTTCTGGATTCTGTTCTACGGCTTTGCCACCTACGGCAACGCCGGCTGGCTGCGCGAGCAGGTGTGCAAGTTCATGTGCCCATACGCCCGTTTCCAGAGCGTGATGTTCGACGCCGATACGCTGATCGTCAGCTACGACGAGCAGCGCGGTGAGCCCCGCGGCTCGCGCAAGAAAGGCAGTGACTACAAGGCCGAGGGCAAGGGCGATTGCATCGACTGCAAGATGTGCGTGCAGGTCTGCCCGGTCGGCATCGATATCCGGGAGGGGCTGCAGTACGAATGCATCGGCTGTACTGCCTGCATCGACGCCTGTGACGAGATCATGGACAAGATGCAGTATCCACGCGGCCTGATCCGCTATACCACGCAGAACGTGCTGGAAGGCAAGGTGCCCGAAGGCAGCTTCTGGTCCCGCCTCAAGCGCCCGCGCGTGATCATGTACGCCGTCATCCTCAGCATCGTGTTCGCGGTCACTGCCATTTCGCTGGCCTTGCGCCAGCCGCTCAAGGTCAACATCGCGCGCGACCGTGTCGCGCTGGTGCGAGAAACCGACGAAGGCTGGATCGAGAACAGCTACCGTGTGCAGATCGAGAATGCCGACGAGAACGCCCATGTGTTCGTGATCGAGGCTGAAGGCCTACCCGGCGTGCGCGTGCTCGCAGAGAATGACAACCGTGTGCTGGTCGAATCGACTGGTATCGTCGAAGTCGCGGTCAAGCTGCAGGTTCCGCCGGAAAATGCCCCGAAGGGCGCGCGCGATATCGAACTGATCGTGCGTGCGGACGACCGCTCCGGCATCAATTCGCGCGAGAAGGCGACCTTCCTGAATCGCTGATCCGTTGTGCTCACCTGCTCCGCTTGCCGCGACAAGGGAACTCGGCAAGCGGCGTAGTTCTAACCTGCTTCATACGTATCGCCTACCCCATGAACACGACGACTACCCCTGCCTTGCCCTGGTACAAGCAATTCTGGCCCTGGTTCCTGATCGCCATTCCCGCACTGTCGGTGGTTGGTGGTATCGCGATGATGGTGATCGCCACGCAGACCAACGATGGCCTCGTCAGCGACGACTACTACAAGGAAGGCCAGGCCATCAACGAGCAACTCGATCGTGATCGTCAGGCGGCCATGTTGGGACTTTCTGCGCAGCTGCTCTTGGCTGATGATGGTCGCAACCTGCGTCTGGTCTTTGCCAAGCCGGTAACCGGCAAGCTAACGCTCAAACTGCTCCACCCCACCCGCTCGGGTTTGGACCAGACCATTGCACTGCAGCGCAATGGCGAACAGCTCTACTCCGCACAACTGACCGCCCCGCTCTCCCAGCCGCGCTGGCGCATCGAACTCGGCGACAGCGCTGGTCAATGGCGGCTGACCGGCATCTGGAAGCTTAACAGCCTGGAACCGCTGGTACTGACACCGGAACAAGGCTGAACGGCAGCGCACACATGGCGACGCCGTTTGCGCTGTGACCATTCCTGCCACCGATACAGTTGGTGTTGCCGGGTCGATTGTGCCCATCCGGCAGCAGGAATTCGGCATCCCGATCACATTGGGCGTACAGCCGGAGCTAGCCGCCCCCCGGCTTTTACCAACGCGGCAGCGGCCAATTCTGGTTGCCACAAACGGTGACGAGCTCATCGGCACGCTCGGACTGCTCGACCTCGGCGGTAGCGAGAGGGGCGTTGCGCACGATGTTCCTCGCCAGGGAATGGCGAGGGTCACGACACGGTGTGGGCGCACAACTGCTGGAGGCCTTGCTTGCCTGGAGCCGGGACCACGGCGTGACTGGCCTCTACCTTGGCACCATCGTGCGGCTTCTCGCAGCCCATCGCCTCTGCGAGAAGCACGCGGTTTTGGCGTGATCAACCAATCAGCATTGCCGCCGGGCTTTCCGATCATGTAGGTCGATACCCGGTCCACCACCGCGCCCGAATTCCCTTAACGCCGCTTCAGCTATGGATGTATTTCTCGAACACCGGGCTGAAATCGCGTCGGGTATAGCGCACCTGGATGGTGTTGTTCAGGTTGTCGAGCAGCGCGTTGTAGTTCTTGATCAGCGCCTCCTCACTTGTCACCGTATTGATCTTGTACATGCTCGCCACCGCATCCAGCGTGTGCAGCGCATTGGCGCGCGAGATCTCGTCCTTCTTCTGCATCCGGCCGATGGTGATCAGCGCCTTGTAGATGTCCTTCAGCGCTTCGAGGAAGTTCTTCTTCACGTCGATGGAGAACGGCACGCCACCGATCACGAACTTGAGCTCGATATCCAGATCGATGGTGCCCGCGGTCTCGATCGACACACCCTCGATATCGGCGCTGGCGTATTCATAGCGGCGGATGGTGCGCTTGGAGGACACCGCCGAATCGCCATCCACATGGATTAGCCCGAAGTTGGTGAAGCAATACTCATCCTTCTTCGACTTGATCAGGAAGAAGATCTTCTCGTTGTCCTCGTGGAACAGGTAGTCGTCGGCATCGACCTTGTCGTAGTCGGCCGGCGAGATGATCACGCCGATATCGGACAGGCCGAGGGCTTCAGCAGCGAGTTTCTTGAACATGGGGGCTCCAGGAGATGAGCGGCAGGCGCACGCTGCACGCGGAGCCCCACGTTAGGCGAAAAGATCGAAACTGGCTAGCGATGAAAGATGAACTTAAAGGTCAACGCAAGCCTAGTCGGCAGGCAGCCGCAAGATCATACGCTCGCCGCGCATGACTACTTCCAGCCGGCCGAGCACGTTCATGCCGAGCAGGATTTCACCGCCCGGCATGTTCGGCACCACGCCAGCGCGGACACGCTCGAACTGAAAGCCACCGAAAGCCAAGCGCGCGAGCTCGGTCTCGTAGCCCCGGACGGTGCCGTTGGCGGTATAGGAGGTGATGGATTCACCACGCGGCAAGTTGAGGCTTTCAGCAAGCGGTGCCGGCAGCGTGATGGAGCTCGCGCCGGTGTCGATCATCAGCACGACGGGTTGGCCGTTGATCTCGCCACGTAGCCGGTAGTGACCATCGGGCGAGCGCGGAATGGATAGCTCGTGGCCGTTGCTGGCGGACACGGCCATCCCCGGCGCTTCGCGCGCGGCAATGAACTGCTGCATCGCCACGAAGACGCCGCCGAACACCACCAGCCAGACCAGCAAGGGACCGAGGCTGGATCTCATGACGCCGCCAGCGCTTCGAGCGCATCCTGCAGTTCCAGCCACTCGAGTTCCAGCTCGTCGAGCCGGCTCTTGACCTCGGCTTCGCGCTTCAGCGCATCCTGCAGCTCGGTCTTGCGCTCCGGCGCGTAGATGCCTTCGTCGCCCAGCTTGGCGGTCAGCGTCGCGTGCTCAGCATTGAGCGGCGCCATTTCCTTCTCGACCTTGGCGAGCTTCTGCTCCAGCGGCTTGCGTTGCACCGCCAGCTTCTGTCGCGCCTCGGCTTCCAGCCGTTTCTGTGCCTTGCGGTCGACGGTGTCACCCGAGCCCTGCGGCTGGCTGGCACGGGCGCCTTCCAGCCGTTTTTCCTGACTGTAGCGGCCGTAATCATCGAGATCGCCATCGAACGGTCGCACACGGCCGGCTTCGATCAACCAGAAATCGTCGACGGTGGCACGCAGCAGATGCCGATCGTGCGACACGACGATGATGGCACCGTCAAAATCGGTCAGCGCGCGCGTCAGCGCTTGGCGCATCTCGATGTCGAGGTGGTTGGTCGGCTCGTCGAGCAGCAGCAGGTTGGGCCGCTGCCAAATCAACAGCGCCAGCGCCAGGCGTGCTTTCTCGCCACCGGAGAATGGCCGTACCGGACTGGTGGCCATCTCACCATGGAAATCAAAGCCGCCAAGGAAGTTGCGGTGTTCCTGCTCGCGAGTGGCGGGATCAAGCTTCTGCAGGTGCCACAGCGGCGACTCGTCGAGCCGCAGGTGCTCCAGTTGGTGCTGGGCAAAGTAGCCGATCTTGAGGCCCTTGCCCTCGATGCGCTGCCCTGCCAGCAACGGCAGCTCGCCGCACAGCGTCTTGATCAGCGTCGATTTGCCGGCGCCATTCACGCCCAGGAGGCCGATACGCGCCTGCTTTTCCAGACTGAGGTTGATGCCGCCCAGGATGGGCGCGCCGTAGCCGGCGTCGACGCCCTCCAGCCGGATCAGCGGGCTGGGGCTGGATTCGGGCTCGCGGAAACTGAAAGTGAACGGGGTATCGACGTGCGCGGCGGAGATGATCTCCATCCGCTCCAGTGCCTTCACCCGGCTCTGTGCCTGCTTGGCCTTGCTGGCCTTGGCCTTGAACCGGGTGATGAACGATTCAAGGTGCGCGATCTCGCGCTGCTGCTTGTCGAACGCCTGCTGCTGTTGCGACAGCTTCTCGGCGCGCTGCGCCTCGAAATCGGCATAGTTGCCGGTGTAGAGCGTGAGCTTGGCCGCGTCGACATGCAGGATGCAGCCGACAGTGGCATCAAGGAAATCGCGATCATGCGAAATCACCAGCAGCATGCCCTGATAGCTGCGCAACCAGTCCTCCAGCCAGACCACCGTTTCCAGGTCCAAGTGGTTGGTCGGCTCGTCGAGCAGCAACAGGTCGGAGCGGCACATCAGCGCCTGCGCAAGATTGAGCCGCATGCGCCAGCCACCGGAGAAACTCGACACCGGCCGCTGCATCTCGGCTTCGGAAAAACCGAGGCCGGCAAGCAGTTTGGCGGCGCGCGCCGGTGCGGCATATCCATCGATCGCTTCCAGTCGTGCCAACAGCTCGCCGTGGCGCACACCGTCGTCGGCAACAACGGCGAGTTCGGCTTCGATGCGGCGCAGCTCGCTATCGCCATCCAGCGTGTAGTCGAGAGCGGATACGGACAGCGCCGGTGTTTCCTGCGCCACATGGCCGATCACAAGGCGAGGCGGCAGCTCCAGATCGCCGCCATCGGCGTGCAACTCGCCGCGCAGCAGCGCGAAGAACGACGATTTGCCGGCGCCGTTGGGGCCGACCACGCCGATTTTCTGGCCGGGATGCAGTGTGAGATCAGCGCCGTCGAGCAGGACTTTCAGCCCGCGGCGCAATGTGAGTTGTTTCAGGCGGATCATGGGGCGGCAGTGTACCGGAAAGCAGCCAGCGCATCGGACAGCGCTGAAATGGAAAGAGGCCGCCCTCAGGCGGCCCCGGCTTTGGCAAGGCGGTGTTTATTGACCGACGAAGGCCGTCACCGCGCGCTCGAAGCGGGCCAGGCCGTCGGCGATATCAGCCTGCGGAATCACCAGCGACGGCGCGAAACGGATCACGTTCGGGCCAGCCATCAACACCATCAGTCCCTGCTGTGCCGCCAGTGCCAGGATTTCGCGCGCCTGGCCGGCGTATTCGTCCTTGAGCTCGGCGCCGATCAAGAGCCCCAGACCGCGCACCTCCTTGAATACGCCCAGCTTGGCATTGATCGCGGCAATGCCTTCGACGAACTGCTGACGCTTTTGCCGCACGCCAGCCAGCACTTCGGGTTGACTGACCACATCGAACAGTGCGCCGGCCACCGCGCAGGCAAGCGGATTGCCACCATAGGTGGTGCCGTGAGTGCCGACGGCCAGATGCTTGGCGATCTCGGCCGTGGTCAGCATCGCACCAACCGGGAAGCCGCCGCCCAGGCCCTTGGCGCTGGAGAGGATATCCGGCGTCACGCCGTAGTCGATGTAGGCATACAGGCTACCAGTACGGCCGACACCGCTTTGTACTTCGTCGAAGATCAGCAGCGCATCGTGCTGATCGCACAGTTTGCGCAGTCCCTGCAGGAATTCGCGGGTGGCAGGCGTCACACCACCCTCGCCCTGGATGGGCTCGACGATCACGCAAGCCGTTTCGTCGTCGATCAGCGCTTCCACACTGGCGAGGTTGTTGTATTCGAAATACTCGATGCCGCCCGGCTTGGGGCCGAAGCCATCCGAATACTTGGGCTGGCCGCCGACGCAGACGGTGAAGAAGGTGCGGCCGTGAAAGCTGTTCAGCGCCGACAGCACCTTGTGCTTTTTCTCGCCATGGCGCTCGATCGCGACGCGGCGCGCCAGCTTGAGCGCGGCCTCGTTGGCCTCGGCGCCGGAATTGCAGAAGAACACCTTGTCGGCAAAGGTGGCGCTCACCAGCTTTTGCGCCAGCGCCAGCGCCGGCTCATTGGTAAACACGTTGGAAACGTGCCATAACTGCTGCGCTTGCGCCGTCAGCGCGCCGACCAGGGCCGGATGGCAGTGGCCAAGCGCATTCACTGCGATGCCACCGGCAAAATCGACGTACTCTCGCCCCTCCTGGTCCCAGACTCGGCTACCGGCACCGCGCACCGGCACAAAGGCTGCAGGCGCGTAGTTGGGTACCATGTACTGGTCGAAGTCGGAACGGGAGAGGGCCATCGCAGTGTCCTTATCCCTGGCTTGTCAGCACGGCGTGCGCCGGATACTGGGAGCATACCGTCTGAGGTAGGCCCTGCCCAGTAACGAAATGCGCCGTCTCGCCGCCCTCGCCCTTTGCTGCAGCCTGCCGCTGGCAGTCGCTGCACCAACCACCTCCGGCACGCCCGATTTCCTGATCTGTACGCTCGATACCGGCTTTCCACCGCTCAGCCATCCCAACGGCAGTGGCTTGGCGCAGCGGGCGGTCGAGCAGGCCATCGTCGGGTTGCCGCTGCAGCTGAAATGGACCCTAGCCCCGCGGCGGCGTTGCGTGGCCGAAATTCAGACCGGCCGCGTGCAGGCCATCTTCGCCATCCGTAATCCGCGCTACAGCACCGTCGTTGCCTACCCCGGCGGCAATACCCGGCCGGATGCCCGCCATGCCGCCGCCATCGTGCGCGTGCGGGTGTACCGGCTCAAGGGCAGTGCGGCACACTGGGATGGCACCCGCTTCGCGCTGCTGGGCAATCGGGCCGTCGGCGTGCAAAGCGGCTTCGGCTACAAGGACACGCTGGTTGCGCTTGGCGTACCAGTGGACGACGGCGCAGCCGAGCTGAAGCAACAATTCGCCAAGCTGGCCAGCGGCCGCCTGGCGCTGGTGCTGGCTATCGAAGGCGAAGCAGACCTGTTGCTGCAAGGGGAGCTCGCCACCCGTATCGAGGCGCTACCACTGCCCTTTGTCGACGATCCGCTCTACTTGGTGGTGAACCAGCAGTTCTATGCCACGCACCGCGAAGCCATCGACACACTGTGGCAGCGGCTGACACCCCGCCTGCGCTGACATCAGCGCGCTGCCTGCTTGGCCAGATAAAGCCAAGTTTCGACCACGGTATCGGGATTCAGCGAAATGGTCTCGATGCCCTCCTCGACCAGCCACTGCGCAAAATCGGGGTGATCGGACGGCCCCTGGCCGCAGATGCCGACATACTTGCCCTGCGTGCGGCAGGCCTGGATCGCCATCGCCAGCATGGCCTTCACCGCATCGTTGCGCTCGTCGAAGTTCACCGACACCGGGCCGCCCGAATCGCGGTCAATACCCAAGGTGAGTTGCGTCATGTCGTTGGAGCCGATCGAGAAACCGTCGAAGTGCTGCAGGAAGCGCTCTGCCAGCACCGCATTCGCCGGGATCTCGCACATCATGATCACGCGCAAGCCCGCCTTGCCATCCGGCCCACCCTCGCCGCGCTTGAGACCATTCTCGGCCAAGAGCGCAATCACGTCGGCCGCCTCCTGCACGGTGCGCACGAAGGGGATCATCACTTCGACATTGGTCAGCCCCATCACGTCGCGCACTTTCTTCACCGCGCGGCATTCCAGCTCGAAACAATCGCGGAAGCTCGCATCGACGTAACGCGCGGCGCCGCGGAACCCGATCATCGGGTTTTCCTCGTGCGGCTCATACATCGGCCCGCCCAACAGGTTGGCGTATTCGTTCGATTTGAAGTCCGACAACCGCACAATCACCTTCTTTGGCCAGAACGCCGCCGCCAGCGTGGCGATACCCTCGGCGATCTTGTCGACATAGAAGTCGACGGCCGAGCGATAGCCGGCCATGCGCTCCTCGACCTGCGCCTTCAACTCGGCCGGCAGGTTGGGATACGCCAGCAGCGCCTTGGGGTGCACGCCGATCATGCGATTGATGATGAACTCCAAGCGCGCCAAGCCCACACCCTCGTTCGGCAACTGGCAGAACTCGAACGCCAGCTCCGGGTTGCCGACGTTCATCATCAGCTTCACCGGCGGCTGAGGCATCGATTCCAGCGCCACATCCTGCCGCTCGAACTCCAAGAGACCTTCGTACACATTGCCGGTATCGCCCTCGGCGCACGACACGGTCACCTCGTCGCCATCGCGCAATACCTTGGTGGCGTCGCCGCAGCCGACCACCGCCGGGATGCCCAGCTCGCGTGCGATGATGGCAGCGTGGCAGGTACGCCCGCCGCGATTGGTGACGATGGCGGCGGCGCGCTTCATCACCGGTTCCCAATCGGGATCGGTCATGTCCGACACCAGCACGTCGCCGGCGGCCACCTTGTCCATTTCCGAGACATCGCGGATCACCCGCACCCGGCCCTGGCCGATCTTTTGGCCGATGGCGCGGCCGTGTGTCAGCGCCTCGCTCTTTTGCTTGAGGCGGAACTTGGACAGCTTGTCGCTGGAGGATTCCTGCGATTTCACCGTCTCCGGCCGCGCCTGCAGGATATAGAGCTGGCCATCGACGCCGTCACGGCCCCACTCGATGTCCATCGGCCGCTGGTAGTGCTGCTCGATGGTGAGGGCATAGCGCGCCAGCTCCTCGACTTCCGCATCGGTGATGGAAAACTGGCGACGCAGCTCCAGCGGCACCTCCACCGTCTTCACCGAGCGGCCGGCGGTGGCGTCCTGGGAGAATTCCATCTTGAGCGCCTTGCCACCCAGGTGCTTGCGCACCACGGCCGGGCGCCCGGCCGCCAGCGTTGGCTTGTGCACGTAGAATTCATCCGGGTTCACCGCGCCCTGCACCACGGTTTCCCCGAGGCCATAGGACGCGGTAACGAACACCACCTGGTCGAAGCCGGTTTCGGTATCGAGCGAAAACATCACGCCGGCAGCGCCGAGATCCGAGCGCACCATGCGCTGCACGCCGGCCGACAGTGCAACCAGCTTGTGATCGAAGCCCTTGTGCACGCGATAGGCGATGGCACGATCGTTATAGAGCGAAGCAAACACCTCGCGGATGGCGACGAGTACGTTGTCGATGCCAACGATGTTGAGGAAGGTTTCCTGTTGCCCCGCGAACGAGGCATCGGGCAAATCCTCGGCCGTGGCAGACGAACGCACCGCCACCGTGGCGCCTTCGCCCAGCAAGGCATAGTGTTCGCGCACATGCGCTTCCAGTCGCAGCGGAAACGGCGTGGCAAGGATCTGCTCGCGGATCAGCCGGCCGGCCTGCGCCAGCGCCTTCACATCATCCACGTCGAGCGTGGAGAGCACATCGTCGATGCGGCCAGCCAGGTTGCCCTGCGCCAGGAACTCACGGTACGCCGCTGCGGTGGTGGCAAAGCCGCCGGGAACGCGCACGCCGCGTGCGGTAAGCTGGGAAATCATTTCACCGAGGGAGGCGTTCTTGCCGCCGACGATGTCGACATCGCTCATGCGCAATTGGGAAAGTTCGATCACATCGCGGTCGCTGGTGGTCATTGCTGGCCTCTGCTGCGTTGCAAAAAGATTCGATTCCATTCTAGGCTGCGAAGGGGGAGCGCCTAGTGGGGTAATCCAGTAGGGGATTTCCGACGTAAATCGTGCACATGCCGCGATTTCATTTGAAATGCCAGAATCGGGGTTATCCCGTAATGGCAAACCGATATGACGACCGTATGCTGCTGTGCACTGCAGCAACGTGACCTGGAGTCCGAATGCCCCGCACCGCCTTTTTCGTCTCCGACCGCACCGGGATCACTTCCGAGATGCTGGGCCATACGCTGCTGACCCAGTTCGAGGACGTGAACTTCCGCCGCATCACGCTGCCCTTTGTCGACAGCGTCGAGAAGGCGCGCGAGGCAGTGGAGAAGATTCGTCAGCAGGCGATTACCGACCAGTGCCGGCCCATCGTGTTCTGCACGATGATTGATGATGAATTGCGCAACGTATTCCAGATTGCCGAGGCATTCACGCTCAATTTCTTCGAGGCTTTTATCGGCCCGCTGGAACAGGAATTGGGGCGCAAATCGTCGCATACCGTCGGCAAATCACACGGGATTGCCAATTTCGAGGAATACAAGAACCGCATCGATGCGGTGAATTATTCGCTCAGCCATGACGATGGCGTGATGCCACGCGATCTGGCGGAATCGGACGTGATCCTGATCGGCGTATCACGCTCAGGCAAGACGCCCACCTGCCTCTATCTGGCACTGCAGTTCGGCATCAAGGCCGCCAACTACCCGCTCACGCCCGAGGATTTCGGCCAGCACACGCTGCCCAAGCTGCTGCTACCCTACCGCAACAAGCTGTTCGGCCTCACCATCGACGCGGAACGGCTGAGCCAGATCCGTGAAGAGCGCAAGCCCGGCAGCAAGTACGCCACCCGCGACAACTGCCAGTTCGAGATCGCCGAGGCGGAGGCGCTGATGCGCCACGTGGGCGTGCCGTACCTGAACACCACCACGCTGTCGATCGAAGAGCTGGCCACCACCATCATGCATCGCACCGGCATGACCCGGCGCGTGTATTGAAGCGCCTCGGCACCGGTTTCACGCCACTGCAACACCGGCTTTCGCCCACCCTGTCGAGACGGTAAACTCTGGGCTTTGCGCCATCGCCCGCTCCCATGCCCCTTCCCGTCGACACGCCGGCCGCCTTCGAATTCCGCAGCAACAGCCTGAAGCTCTTGGGCTTCGTGCCGGCCACGCTTGATGCCGAAGCGTTGCGCGCAGCGCTCGCCGCGCAGCTGGGCCAGGGCGAGCACATGCTCAGCGGCGAGCAGATCCTGGTCGATTTCGACAGCCTGCCGGCCATGCCGAGCGCAATCGAAGTCACCGCCCTCGTCCAGCTGCTGCGCGAATTCGGGCTGAAGCCCGTGGCTGCCCGCGGCGGCAACGACGGCCAGCGCGCCGCGGCCCGTGAGGCGGGTTTGGTGGTGCTGTCCGATGACGCCGCACCGGCAGTCCCCGCCACCAAGCCGATCGAGAAAGCAGTGCCGGCGATGATCGTCAGCCGCCCGGTGCGCACCGGCCAGCAGGTCTACGCCCGCGGCAGCGATCTGGTGGTGCTGGCGCTGGTCTCGGCCGGCGCCGAAGTGATCGCCGACGGCAACATCCATGTCTACGCGCCGCTGCGTGGCCGGGCGCTGGCCGGCGCCCGCGGCGATGTCAGCGCGCGCATCTTCACCACTTGCATGGAGGCGGAACTGGTTTCCATCGGCGGCATCTACCGCACGCTGGACGACAACCTGCCTGCCTCGCTCAAATCCAAACCCGCACAAATACTGCTCGATCAGGACAAGCTCGTGATCGAGGCACTCAACGGATAAACCCCAGAGGACAACCCCCGTGGCAAAAATCATCGTCGTAACGTCCGGCAAGGGCGGCGTCGGCAAGACGACCACCAGCGCCAGCTTCGCGTCGGGCCTCGCGCTGCGCGGCTTCAAGACCGCCGTGATCGACTTCGACGTCGGCTTGCGCAACCTCGACCTGATCATGGGCTGCGAGCGCCGCGTGGTGTACGACCTGATCAACGTGATCCAGGGCGAAGCCACGCTGCGCCAGGCGCTGATCAAGGACAAGAATTGCGACAACCTGTTCATCCTGCCGGCCTCACAAACCCGCGACAAGGACGCGCTTACCCGCGAGGGCGTGGAGAACGTGCTCAAGGAGCTGACGCACGACGGCTTCGACTACATCATTTGCGATAGCCCCGCCGGCATCGAATCGGGCGCGCTGATGGCCGCCTACTTCGCCGACGAGGCGCTGATCGTCACCAACCCGGAAGTGAGTTCGGTACGCGATTCGGACCGCATCATCGGCATTCTCGACGCCAAGTCCCGCAAGGCCGAGGAAGGCAGCGCGGTGAAGACTCACCTGCTGATCACCCGCTACAGCCCCAAGCGTGTCGACACCGGCGAGATGCTGTCGCTGGACGATGTGCAGCATTTGCTGCGGATCACGCTGATCGGCGTGGTGCCGGAATCGGAAACCGTGCTGCAGGCGTCCAACGCCGGCACGCCCGCCATCCATCTGGCCGGCAGCGATGTCTCGGAAGCCTACAAGGACGTGGTCGCGCGTTTCCTCGGCGAGGACAAGCCGCTGCGTTTCATCGAAGCACCCAAGGCGCCGTTCTGGAAGCGCCTGTTCGGAGGCTGATGCATGTCCATACTCAGTTATTTCTTTGGCGAGAAGAAAGCCAGCGCCTCGGTCGCCCGCGAGCGGCTGCAGATCATCCTGGCGCACGAGCGTGCCGGCCGCAACACGCCGGACTACCTGCCAGCCTTGCAAAAGGAGCTGGTCGAGGTCATCTCCAAGTACGTTGCCATCAGCGCCGACGATATCAAGGTCCAGCTCGACAAGAAGGACGATTTCGAGGTGCTGGAAGTGAATATCGTGTTGCCCGAGGCGGCAAAGCGTTAAACTTGCGCTATCTGCAATTCAAAACTGATAGAGGAGAGGCGCAGCCTCTCCTTGTCATTTGGTGTATGCCATGACCATATCGATCAAGACCCAGGAAGACATCGCCAAGATGCGCATCGCTGGCCAGCTGGCCAGCGAAGTGCTCGACTACATCACGCCCTACGTGAAGCCGGGCGTGACCACGGCCGAGCTCAACCGCCTGTGCCATGACTACATGGTCACCGTGCAGGGCACCATCCCGGCGCCGCTCAACTATTGCCCGCCCGGTTACACGCCCTACCCGGCCTCGGTCTGTACCTCGGTCAACCAGGTGGTATGCCACGGCATCCCGAATGACAAACCGCTGAAAAACGGCGACGTGGTGAATATCGACGTCACCGTGATCAAGGACGGCTATCACGGCGACACCAGCCGCATGTTCGAGGTCGGCGAAGTGGCGCCGCACGCTCGGCGCCTCGCCCGCGTGACCTACGACTGCATGTGGATCGGTATCGAGCAGGTGAAGCCGGGCGCCCACTTGGGCGACATCGGCGCGGCCATCCAGAAATATGCCGAAAATGCCGGCTATTCGGTGGTGCGCGAATTCTGCGGCCATGGCATCGGCACCGTGTTCCACGAGGAGCCGCAGGTACTGCACTACGGCCGCCACGGCAGCGGGCCCGAGCTGAAGGCCGGCATGATTTTCACCATCGAGCCGATGATCAATGCCGGTCGCCGCGAAATCAAGGGCATGCCGGACGGCTGGACCATCGTCACCAAGGATCGGTCATTGTCCGCTCAATGGGAGCACACAGTGCTCGTCACCGAGACCGGCTACGAGATCCTGACCCAGTCGGCCGGTACGCCATCCAAGCCCGAGAGCTGGTTGCTCTAAGTGCGCTCGGTTGCCGCGCTTCGCGATGCCCACGCCGAGGCCAAGCAGGCGCTGCTGGCTGGCTGCGACGATCCTCGGTTGTCAGCCCCGCTGCTGAAGCGGTTGACCCGGTTGACCGATGCCACGCTGATCGAGCTGTGGCAACGTCACCAGTTTCCCGGCGAGGTGCTGCTGGTCGCGGTCGGCGGCTACGGTCGTGGCGAGCTTTATCCGCACTCCGACATCGACCTGCTGATCCTGCTGCCGGATGACCCCTCGTCGGCACTGCTGGAAGAGCTGGAGGTCCTGGTCGGCGAGCTGTGGGACATCGGCCTGGAAGTCGGCCATTCGGTGCGCACCATCAACGATTGCCTGGCCGAGGCAGAGAAGGACATCACGGTGCAGACGGCGCTGATCGAGGCGCGCCGCCTCGCCGGCGACATCGATCGCTTCGACCGCTTCTGCCACGCGGTATTCCGCCACATCGATCCCAAGACGTTCTTCGAAGCCAAGCTGTTCGAGCAGCAGGCCCGCTACGGTCGCTTCCAGAACGCCACCTACAAGCTCGAACCCAATATCAAGGAAGCGCCCGGCGGATTGCGCGACCTGCACCTCGTCGGCTGGATCGCCGCCGCACTCGGCCTGGGCCACGACTGGCGCGCGCTGGCCGCGCTGGGCCTGCTCACCCGCGAGGAAAGCCTCAAGCTGCGCCGCGCCGAGCGGGTGCTGCGTACCTATCGCATCGCGCTGCACCGCATCGCCCGCCGTCGCGAGGATCGCATCCTGTTCGATTACCAGCACCGGCTGGCGCACGATTTCGGCTTTACCGACGACCATTTCAACCGCGCCAGCGAACAGCTGATGGCGCATTACTATCGCGCCGCCCGTATCGTCGGCCAACTGGTGCCGCTCTTGGTGCAGGCGCTGCGCAGCCGCATCTACAGCCAGGTCGGCACCGAGCTCGTCGCGATCAACCCGCGCTTCAACCTGCGCGGCGACGTGATCGAAATCGCCGGGCCCGAGGTGTTCCGACACACGCCGTCGGCCATCCTGGAGCTGTTCGTGCTGCTGGCCCAGCAGCGCGACATCGCCGACGCCGCGCCCGAAACGCTGCGTGCGCTATGGCACGCCCGCGCCCAGATCGACGATGCCTTCCGGGCCGACCCGCACAACAAGGCACTATTCCTGCAGCTGTTCCGCGAACCACGCGGCCTGACCCGTGCACTACGCCGCATGAACCAGTACGGCGTGCTCGGTCGCTACATCCCCGAGTTCGGCCACTTGGTCGGCCGCATGCAGCACGACCTGTTTCACGTCTACACGGTGGACGAACACACGTTGATGGTGTTGCGCAACATGCGCCGCTTCGCCGTGCCGGCCTTTACCCACGAATACCCGCTGTGCTCGCGGCTGATCGAGGAATTCGAGCGCCCCGAGGCACTGTACCTCGCCGCACTGTTCCACGACATCGGCAAGGGGCGCGGTGGCGATCACAGCCAGATCGGCCGCGACATCGCCACGCGCTTCTGCGCCTGTCACCCGCTGCACCCGGACGATGCCGAGCTGGTGCCCTGGCTGGTCGAGCGCCACCTCACCATGTCGCACGTCGCGCAAAAGCAGGACGTCTACGATCCCGAGGTGATCCAGCAGTTCGCCGAACTATGCGGCACGCCGCGCCGGCTGATCGCGCTCTACCTGCTCACCGTCGCCGATATCCGTGGTACCAGCCCCAAGGTGTGGAACGCCTGGAAGGCCAAGCTGCTGGAAGATCTCTACCACGCCGCAATGCGCGTGCTGCGCGGCCGCGATGTCGACGCCCGCTCGCTGCTGGAAGAGCGGCTGGATGAAGCGCGCCGGCTGCTGCGACTCTATGGCCTGCGCCCGGATGCCGAAGCCGCCTTGTGGCGCGAGCTCGATACCGTCTACTTCATGCGGCACGATGCCCGCGAGATCGCCTGGCATACACGCCAGCTCTATGCCCGCGTCGACAGCACTGCGCCCATCGTCAGTGCACGGCTCTCCGAATCGGGCGAAGGGCTGCAGGTGCTGGTCTACACCCGCGATGCCGTCGACCTGTTCGCCCGTATCTGCGCCTTCTTCGAGCGCGCCGGCTACTCGATCTTCGATGCGCATATCCACACCACGCAGCATGGCTACGCGCTCGACAGCTTCTACATCTACATCCCGGACGAACGTGTCGGCAGCTACCGCGACCTGATCGGCTTCGTCGAATACGAACTCGCCAACGCCATCGCCCAAGGTGGCGCGCTGCCGCCGGCACCCAAGGCGCGCATCTCGCGCCAGCAGAAGCACTTCCCGGTGCAGCCGCACGTGCTGGTGCGGCCGGACGAGCGCGGCAAGTACCACGTGCTGTCCATCGTCGCCGGTGATCGCACCGGCCTCTTGTCGACCATCTCACGCGTGCTGGCCGCGCACCGCATCGAGATTCAGTCCGCCAAGATCATGACGCTGGGCGAACGCGCCGAGGACAACTTCCTGATCTCGGGCCAGAAACTCGGCGACGAGCGCGCGCTGCGCCAAGTGGAAACCGATCTGCTGCAGGCGCTGCAGGCCTGAGCGTCGCGACCGCGGCGATAGCATCGCCTGCCACGTCAGGGCAGGCCGCTTCTTGGGCTTTTGCAACACCTCCGGCACGGCCAACTACCGTCACACACTACTCAGCAGCGGCGCTAGCCGCGTCTGCCTTTGGCGCGGGCTTGCTGCTCTTGCTGCGGTCTGCCGCCTGGTAGGCGAGGTAGAAGCGGTTCACTGACGAGACGTAATCGAGCAGGCGCTGACCGACCATGCGCCGGGCGACGATCTCGACATTGCCGCCCCAGCGGTTGGGATCCAGCCCTTCCTTCGCGGCTTGGCGGCGGATCTGGGCGACCCGGCCCTCGCCAGCGTTGTAGGCGGCCAGCATGAAGAACAGCTGATCATCCGGCGAGATATCCGGCCGGGCGAACATGCCACGCAGGTAGGCAAGGTACTTGGCGGCCGCGGTGATGTTGCCCTCGTTGCCGTGCGGGTCCTTCACCCCCATCTTGCGCGCGGTGCTGGGGTTGACCTGCATGATGCCGGTGGGGCCGTTCTGCCGGACCACCGGGTTGAGCTTGCTCTCGCGCTGGCCGATGGCAGCGAGCAACAGCCAGTCCATATTGTTGGCCGCCGCGACCACCTGGAACACCGGCGCGAGCACCGCCAGGCGGTCGAGCCCGGAGCCGGCCTGCTCCGGCAGGCTGGCCTTGCCGTCGCTGGGCAAAAAGCGCTGCGTTTCCGCGGCAGCGGCGCTTGCGAGCTTGCCGCCCTTGGCGGCGATGAAGCGATTGAGCTCGGCCAGCAAGCCCGGGTGCTGCGGCGCCACGGCCCAAGCCAGCGATACATTGCCGGCCGGACAGCCGTCCATGCGCAGGTTGGGCAGGCGCTTCTGCCATAGCTTGAACACATACTGGCTTGCCAGCGTCACCGTATCGCCGCCGCCATTCATGGCCAGCAGCAGGTTTTCGCTGTCGACGCCGTCGGCCGCCTCCATCAGCGTCACCTTGGCGTCGCTCGCCAGGAGGCGCCTGGCGTAGCTGGCGCGCGGTACGGTCAGCGGCTTGTCTCCAAGCGCAGCAAGATCGGGCAAGGCCGGTTGGCTGCGATGGCGCACCAGGCACCACTGATCCTCGAGGTAAGGCAGGCTGTAGTCCACCAGCTGACTCGCACCGGGGATCACCGGCATCAGGCCGGCCACCATGTCGCCGCGGCCGGCCATCAGCGCCGGGATCAGTTCACCCGCCTCCACCGGCACATAGAGCACCCGGGTAGGTGGGCGCGAAGCCGGACGGGCGCGATTCAGGAACAGCTCCAGCTGGTAGAGCATGGCCTGCTCGACCCCATGCGGCGCGCCGTTGCGGAAGAAGAAGGTCGTCGGCCCCTTGGCAATCAGCACGCGCAGCCGGCGCGGTGGATTGGCCGGATCATAGTCGGCACCGGCCAGCTCGGTGGGGGCATCAAGCTGCGGGTGTTCGGTGTCCTTGCCGGCCACGGCAGCCCAGGCCGGCATGGCCAGCAGACAGGCGGCAAGCGTCAGGCAGCCTCGCAAAAGAAGCAATGAAATCATGCGCATGGGCTGGATTCTAACCACAAACCCGGTGCGCGGCCCGGCTATCGCCGATGGGCCGCGGTGCGCCGACCGGTGTCCGTTGCCACCCGCTGCTGCGTGAAGCCGCGACCCGGCTTGCCCGGAGGGTATAATCGCGCGATTTTCCGCCCGGACTGTTCCATGCCCTTGCTGCTCGTCGAAAACGCCTCGCTCGCCTTCGGTCACTGGCCGTTGCTCGATCACGCCAACCTGACGGTGGAGCCCGGCGAGCGGGTTGGACTGATCGGCCGCAACGGCCAGGGCAAGTCGTCGCTGCTGAAGGCGGTGGCCGGCACCATCCGGCTGGACGACGGCGCCATCCGGGTGGCGCAGGATGTCCGCGTCGCCTTCGTCGCGCAGGAGCCGCAGTTCCCCGAAGGGGCCACCGTGTTCGATGCGGTGGCCGAAGGCCTGGGCGACCTGCACCAATTGCTCAAGGACTACCACCACGTCACGCAATCGCAGGATGGCAGCGAAGCCGCGCTGGCGCGACTGACCGAACTGCAGCACGCACTGGAAGCACGCGATGGCTGGAAGTTCGATGCACTGATCGCCACCACCCTCTCCCACCTGGGCCTACCGGCCGACGAGCGCGTCGATGCCCTGTCCGGCGGCTGGAAGAAACGTGTGGCGCTGGCACGCGCGCTGGTGGCCGAGCCACAGCTGCTGCTGCTCGACGAACCGACCAACCATCTCGACGTCAGCGCCATCGAATGGCTGGAAGGCCTGCTGAACAACTACGCCGGCAGCGTACTGTTCGTCACCCACGACCGGCGCTTCCTCGACAATGTCGCCAACCGCATCGTCGAGCTCGATCGCGGCCGCCTCTCCAGCTTTCCAGGCAACTTCAGCACCTACGAGCTGCGCAAGGCCGACATGCTGGCTGCCGAGGAAGTGGTGAACCGCAAGTTCGACAAGGTGCTGGCGCAAGAAGAGGTGTGGATCCGCAAGGGCATCGAGGCGCGCCGCACCCGGAACGAAGGGCGTGTGCGCCGACTGGAGCAATTGCGCCGCGATCGCGCGGCACGGCGGGAGCGGGTCGGCAACGTCGGCTTCCAGCTCGATGCCGGCGAGAAAAGCGGCAAACTGATCGCCGAGTTCGAGCACGTCGCCAAATCGTTCCGCGACGAGAGCGGCCGCGAGAAGGTGATCGTGCGCGACTTCAGCACCCGGCTGATCCGTGGCGATCGCATCGGCCTGATCGGCCCGAATGGTGTCGGCAAGACCACGCTGCTCAAGCTGATCCTCGGCGAGATCGAGCCCGACAGCGGCCGCATCAAGCGCGGCACCAACTTGCAGGTGGCGTATTTCGACCAGTTCCGTACCCAGCTCGACGAGGAAGCCGCCATCGTCGACGTGATCGGCCAGGGCAAGGATTATGTCGAGATCGGCGGCGCCAGGAAGCACGTGATGGGCTACCTGGAAGAGTTCCTGTTCGCGCCGGAGCGCGCACGCAGCCCGGTGAAATCGCTGTCCGGCGGCGAGCGCAACCGGTTGCTGCTGGCCATGCTGTTCACCAAGCCCGCCAACGTGCTGGTCCTGGACGAGCCGACCAACGATCTGGATATTGAAACGCTGGACTTGCTGGAGCAACTGCTCACCGACTACCCGGGCACCGTGTTCCTGGTCAGCCATGACCGGGCCTTCCTCGACAACGTAGTGACGCAGACCGTCGCCTTCGAGGGGGAGGGTCGCCTCGCCGAGAACGTTGGCGGCTACAGCGACTGGCAGGCAGCGCGTGCGCGCCAGGCCGCACTGCAGGCACCGGCCAAGAAAACCGAACCGGCCACCGAGAAAGGCCCCGAACGCGCCAAGCCGCGCTCGCAGAAGCTGAGTTACAACGAGCAGCGCGAGCTGGAACGGCTGCCTGGCGAGATCGAGGCGCTGGAAGCGGAACAGACGGATTTGCAACAGGGCCTGCTCGATCCCAACCTCTATCGCGATGCGCCGCTCAAGGCGCGCGAAATGCAGGCTAGAATCGAGGAAATCGAGCTCAGCCTGCTCGAAAAACTCGAACGTTGGGAAGCACTGGAAAGCCGGCGCTAGGCGGCCGGCGCCACGACCACCACGCCATGATCCTGCCTCCGCCACTGGCTCACTCCGACGAGTCGTCCACCTCGCTGCAACCGCTGCGCACCTGGCTGATCGTGCTCTACGTGGTGCTGCTGGTCGCCTCTGCACTCGCGCTGGTGTGGGTGACGGTGCGCGACTACCACCTGACGGTGGACAACCTGGAACGGCAGCAGCTGCAGTTGGCGCGCTCGCTCGACGAGCATGCGACGCGAACCTTCGTCTCGGTCGAGCAAGGCATGCAGAACATCGTCGAGAGCCTGGAGACGCTGGGCGGCGTGGATCAGGCCGAGGAATACTCGATGCACATCCTGCTGCGCGACAAGACGGCACTGACGCCGCAGACGCGCGGCATCATCACCATCGATTCGACCGGCACCATCCGTGCCCACGGCCTGGAATACCCGATCCGCCGCGTCAACCTGGCGGATCGCGAGTACTTCAGCTACCACCGCACCTTCGACGACCTGCGGCTGCGCATCGACAAGCCGCTGATCAGCCGCACCGACAACCTGTGGCTGATCCCGGTGACCCGCCGCATCAACCGCCTCGACGGCAGCTTCGGTGGTGTGGTACTGGCAGGGGTGGAGCCGGAGTACTTTCTCAGCTTCTACCAGTCGCTGAAGCTTGCACCGACCACCCGGATCGAGCTGATGCGCAGCGACGGGATGCTGTTGCTGAACTATCCGTTCGAGCCCAAGGCGCTCGGCGGCAACCTGCGCGAAGGCTCGCCACTGGAGTTCGAGGCCAAGCGGCTGCGCCGCGCCAGTGCCTACAGCGAAAAGGATGCCAGCGGCAATGCACGACTGACGGTGTTCCACGCCAGCAATGGCGACCTGCCGCTGATCATTCGCGTGTCGGTCGACCTCGACGCCTCGCTCGCCAAATTCCGCAGCGATCTGATGACCCGGCTGATTGCCGTGGTGGCGCTGATGCTGATCGTCACCGTGCTGCTCTACCTGCTGTTGCGCCAGCTCAAGCGGGTGGAACAGATCGAATCGCGGCTGCACCTGACTCAGTTCACCGTGGATGAAGCACCGGATGTGGTGCTGTGGGCCGACCGCGGCGCTGCGCTGCGCTATGCCAACCGCGCCGCCGAGCTACATAGCGGCTTGGCACGCGAGGAGTTGCTGCACACTCGGCTGATCGACCTGATCCCGGAGCTCGGCGAAGTGCAGTGGGAAGCGCTGTGGGACAAGCTGCTGCAGGAAAAGCGCAGCATCCTCAACGCCCACCTGCGCGGCGCCGGCGGCCATCTGCAGCCGGTGGAAATCACGCTCAACCATATTGAATTCGACGCCGAGGCCTATGCCTGCTGCACGTTGCGCGACATCACCGAGCAGCAGAACACCGAGCGCGAACTGCGCCGCCACCGCGACCACCTGCAGGATCTGGTGCTGGAGCGCACAGCCGAGATCCGCACGGTGCTCGACGCCAGCCCACTGGCCATCATGCTGTCGGTCAAGCACACGGTGCGGCTGGTCAACCCGGCGTTCGAGACGCTGTTCGGCTTCGAGGCCACCGACCTGATCGGCATGCCCACGCATTCGCTGTACGCCTCGGCGGAGCGCTACGAGGAGATGTACCAGACCATCTGGGCACGCATCAGCACCGGCGGCGTCTATCGCGGCGAAGTCGAGTTGTTCCGCCGCGACCATTCCAGCTTCTGGGCCATGGTCTACGCCAAGGCGCTGGTGCCGGGCGATGCCAGCAAGGGCGTGATCGCGGTGATCGAGGACGTGACCGCCCAGCGCATCGCGGCGCAGGCGCTGCGCCAATCCGAACGCCTGAAGCGCACCATCATTGACACCACCGCCGACGGCTTCATCCTGATCGATGCCGGTCACCACATCGTCGACGTCAACCAGGCGTTCTGCCAGCTGCTCGGCTATCGCCGCGAGGACCTGATCGGCCAACTGCCGACGCAGCTGTGGGGCGATACCGCCAAGCAGATCTTCCCCGAGCACCTGTCCGGCGCCGATGTGGCGCCCAACCATATCGGCGAAGTATCGATCTCCACCGTGGGTGGCATGGTCAAGCCGTTCCTGGTGAACTCGGCGGTGATCCCGGACGACGACCAGCAGGTGGAATACGCATTCGCCTTCCTCACCAACATCGCCCACCTCAAGGAAATCGAGAAGAAGCTGCTCGATTCCAAGGAAGCCGCCGAGGCCGCCAACATCGCCAAGTCGGCTTTCCTTGCCAATATGTCGCACGAGCTGCGCACGCCGATGCACGCCATCCTGTCGTTCTCCGAGATGGGTCTCTCCAAGGCCGGCAAGGGCGAGACCACCAGCCTGTCACGCTATTTCGAGCGCATCCATTCGTCCGGCAACCGGCTGCTGGTGCTATTGAACGACCTCCTGGACATGTCGCGGCTGGAAGCCAACCGCATGACCTACGACAAGGTGCGCAACAACCTGCAGCAGACGGTGTTCGGCGCCACGCAGGAGATCGCGCCGCTGTTGGCCAGCCGGCAGCTGCGCCTGCAGGTGGACGAGAGCACGCTGCCGCTCTACGCGGTGTTCGATCGGGCGCGGCTGATGCAGGTGGTGGTCAATCTGCTGTCCAATGCCATCAAGTTCAGCCCGCAGGATGGCCTGATCGAGATCGAGTTCATCGAGCTCACCGTGCTGGCGAGCGGCATGCCTGGGGTCGGGCTGGCCATCCGCGACCATGGCCCGGGCATTCCGGAAGGCGAAGAGGAAATCATCTTCGACAAGTTCATCCAGAGCAGCCGGGTGCGCCAGGGCGGCGGCGGCACCGGGCTGGGGCTCGCCATCAGCCGCCAGATCATGCAGGACCACGGCGGCGAGGTCTCGGCGAACAATCATCCGGATGGCGGCGCCGTATTCACGCTGCTGCTGCCGGCCGACACCCGCCGCACCAAGCACTAGCGAAAGTCCACGGCTGGCCGGGCCGATTGCCCTCGTCGCCCGGCAGCGCTTGCCGTACAATCACGCGTTTTTTCCCAGCGCATCAACACCATGACCGAGATCGCCCGCGAAGTCGCGCAGCGTCGCACCTTCGCCATCATCTCCCACCCCGACGCCGGCAAGACCACGCTGACCGAGAAGCTGCTGTACTTCTCGGGCGCGATCCAGATGGCCGGCACCGTCAAGGGCAAGAAGGGCGGCAAGTTCGCCACCTCCGACTGGATGGAGATCGAGAAGCAGCGCGGCATCTCGGTGGCGTCGTCGGTGATGCAGTTCGATTACCGCGACCACGTGGTGAACCTGCTCGATACCCCGGGCCACCAGGACTTCTCGGAAGACACCTATCGCGTGCTCACCGCCGTGGACAGCGCGCTGATGGTGATCGATGCCGCCAAGGGCGTGGAAGCGCAGACCATCAAGCTGCTCAACGTCTGCCGGCTGCGCAATACCCCCATCGTCACCTTCATGAACAAGTACGACCGGGAAGTGCGCGACAACCTGGAGCTGCTGGACGAAGTCGAGAGCATCCTCAAGATCCGCTGTGCACCGATCACCTGGCCGGTCGGCATGGGCAAGACCTTCCGCGGCGTGTACCACATCCTGCGCGATCAGGTGATCCTGTTCCGCGCCGGCCAAGGCCCGCTCGACGAAGTGGAAGTGATCGACGGCATCGACAACCCGCGGCTCGATGAGCTGTTCCCGCTGGAAATCGGCAATACCCGCATGGAGCTGGAGCTGGTGCAGGGCGCCAGCCACCCGTTCGTGCTGGAGGAATTCCTCGCCGGTACGCTGACGCCGGTGTTCTTCGGCTCGGCGATCAACAACTTCGGCGTGCGCGAAATCCTCGATTCGCTGGTCGACTGGGCACCGCCGCCATCGGCACGCGATGCCACCGTGCGCGCGGTGGCGCCGCACGAGGAAAAGTTCTCCGCCTTCGTGTTCAAGATCCAGGCCAATATGGACCCGAAGCACCGCGACCGCATCGCCTTCCTGCGGGTGTGTTCCGGGCGCTTCGAGCGCGGCATGAAATTCAAGCACCTGCGACTGGGGCGCGACATTGCCGCCAACTCGGTCGTCACCTTCATGGCGCAGGGCCGCGAGCAGGTGGAAGAGGCCTACGCCGGTGACATCATCGGCCTGCCCAACCACGGCAACATCCAGATCGGCGATTCGTTCTCCGAGGGCGAGGCGCTATCGTTCACCGGCATTCCCTACTTCGCGCCGGAGCTGTTCCGTGTGGTGCGGATCAAGAACCCGCTGAAGCTGAAGCAGCTGCAGAAAGGCCTGCAGCAGCTCGGCGAGGAAGGCGCAGTGCAGGTGTTCAAGCCGCTCAACGGTGCCGACCTGATCCTCGGCGCCGTCGGCGTGCTGCAGTTCGAAGTGGTGGCAAGTCGCCTCGCCAATGAATACGGCGTCGAGGCGGTGTTCGAATCGTCCAGCATCTATACCGCGCGCTGGGTGACCTGCGACGACGCCAGAATGCTGGCCGATTTCGAGAAGCAGCTGGAAAACAACCTGGCGCGCGATGCCGCCCATAGCCTGGCTTACCTGGCCACCAGCCGCGTCAACCTGGAGCTGATCCAGGAGCGCTGGCCCAAGCTGCAGTTCCACGCTACCCGCGAGCACGCCGTCACGCTGTAACGGCATCGCAGCAAACGACAAGGCCACCCCACGGGGTGGCCTTGTTGCTGCTGGCGCCCCTAATGCCTGAGCGCCGTAATCGCCTCCACACCAACCCGCTTGAGCGCAATGCCGACCCGCGCCGCCTCATCATCGATCGCCAACACCGCCGAGTAAGTGAGCTGGATTCCCAGCGCCTGCTGTGGTTGTGCCAGCGCCTCGGCGGAGCGCCATTCGCGGGTTTCGGCCTCGCTCACCTCTGGCACGCCCCAGCTGCCTGCCTCGCCGCGCAGCGTCAACGTCTGCTCGGTCACCACGCCAAGGCTGCTGCCATCCTGCAGAAAGCTGTATGGCGTGATGCCACGGCTCACCGCGCCCACTTCCAGCGCCGCACCGCCAGTGAACGGTGCGGTGTAATTGCCGGTCACCGACCATTCCGGCATGGTCCGCAGCAACACGATGCCCCGCTGCTGCTTGGCTTCGACCCAGATCGCCCAAGGTTGGGCGCTGCCGGGCAAGCCACCCGCCTCGGTGTTGCCCTCATGGAACTGGGTCTCCGGCAGCGTGGCATCGAGCAGCGCCAGCGCGCGCTGCCCTGCCCGCTCCAGCCAGAGCGTGTTGCCAACCACCGTGCCCGTCAGCCCGTACAACTCTTGCCGGCCCTGATCGATGTGAAAGAACACATCCCTGCCCTCGAGCACCATATCGCCCGCCTGAGCCACGCCGAGCGACGCGGCCAGCAACAGCCATGGCAATACGGCTCGCCTGCTTAAAACATTCATGTTTGCCCCCTGAAGCGTATCCAAATTGGACACCATTCCAATGTAGGGGCCGATTCATTCAGGGTTCTTGCAAAAGACTGAATCAAACAAAATCAATAATTCATTAAATAATGAATTGCAAATTCAAAAAAAGCGGATCAATTGATCCGCTTGGTTTTCAAATCCACGGAAAATTGCGGCCTGGCGCCCATTTCGGCCATCGCCATCAGTATTTTTCCTGATGAGTCAAAGGCTTATGACAAGCAAATCACGCCTGCAAATTTTGTGAATACTGCCGTTCATACACTGCGTCGGCGGCGTAGCCATAATGCACACAATCCGCAGCCCATCAGTGCGTAGGCAGCCGGTTCCGGCACCGGCGTGACCAGGATATTGTCGAATTCAAAGCGCGACTGGCCATTGCTGTTTGCAAATGCTTCGAATTCGAATTGGCGAATGGCACGGCCGCCGGTAAGCGCAGCCAGATCGAAGGACTGCCAGCGATCGCCAGTCTGTGCCTCATCGAACACGATATTGCCGAATTCGCCACTGCCATCGGCATAGAGCCAGGTCAGGCGCAACGCGCCCGAGGTGCGGACGTCGATGGACCACAACTTGAGTGGATCATAGGAATCGATCGGCGGGCTGTCGCGCCAGACGGCCACCCGGCCGTAGCCCGAAGTGGCGGAGACGAGCTTGCTGCCATGTTCATCCGGATCACCCTGCACCACTTGGTAGCCGCCGCTCGGCGCCCAGGTGCGCATCTGCACGTCTTCGGCAAACGTCGGCGCGCGGGGCAGCTTGCCGGGGGCGGGAAACTGCTCGAAATCAATCAATACGGCCTCTGCAGGCAGAGCGATGGCGAGGGCCAGCAGAGCTGCCAGCGTGCGTTGCTTATCCATGTGTTCCTCCATTCGGTTCGCACAGCGCAGGCAGCATAGCCGAACAGGAGGCCAACATTTACTTACGTAGAAAATATTTCATACTTATGCCCCTTTAAATAAAGCGGGCCCGCGCTGGCTGCAACCGCCCGTCGGAAGCGGGCGACGACATGAAGCGCGGCGGCTTTCATGCATATGACATCAACCCTTGGGAGTAAAAGCATGGGCCGCAAGCGCCTCTTCATTTGCTGCGATGGCACCTGGAACGAACCCCAGCAGCGCGAGTTCGGCCTGCTGGCCCCGACCAACGTCCTGAAGTTCGCCAACGCCGTTGCCCGTGGCCCGGTAGCGGACGATACCGAACAGCGCGTGTACTACCACCCTGGCGTTGGTACCGGCCAGGATCTGTGGGTGCGGCTCAGCGGCGGCGCCTTCGGCAGCGGCCTGAACAAGAACATCAAGAGCGCCTACAAATGGCTGGGCGACGAATACGAGGATGGTGCCGACATCTTCGTGCTTGGCTTCTCGCGCGGCGCCTTCACTGCACGTAGCCTGGTCGGCTTCATCGCCTATTGCGGGCTGATCCGCCATCCATCGTGGGACGAGGTCGACCACGCCTACGCCCACTACCAGCAACGCAAGAACCTGAAGCCGGACGGCACACCGACGCACGTGCGCTTCGAGCAATACCGCACCGCGCTTGGCAAGGCTGAAGCCGCCCACCCGCGCCCACCCATCCGCTTTCTGGGCGTGTGGGATACGGTGGGCAGCCTTGGCATCCCACAATCCGGGCCGCGCTGGTTCACCCGGCTGCTGGCCTGGCTCTGCCCCAGCTGCAACAACCGCTTCCATGATCTGCAGCTGAGCGACATCGTAGAGACCGCTCGCCAGGCCGTTGCCATCGACGAGCAACGCCAGCCTTTCACCCCCACGCTGTGGCACGTGGCACAGCCGGCTCCTGGCCAGAGCATACGGCAGGTGTGGTTCCCCGGCGTGCATGCCGACGTGGGCGGCGGCTACCTGGAAAGCGGACTGTCGCAGATCACGCTGCGCTGGATGATGGACGAAGCGCAAACCCAGGGCGCCATCTACGATCCCGCCATGGCCGAGCAAGTGGCCGGTGTGGACTGGCGCGCACCAATGCACGACAACCTCACCACGCTGTACAACGTGCTCGGGGCCGTACCCCGGCATATTCCGCTGCTGGCCGGCACCGAGCCCGCGCCGCCCTACTGGCAGCAGCCGCACCCGCTCGCACTCCGGCGGGTGGCACAGCCGCCGATCAACGACGCGCCCTATCGCGACAGCACCCGGCTGGCTCTGGGCGAGCATGGCCGCTTCGACGTCTATGCCTACAACTACTGGAATGCGCCGGGCGTGTTCGTTGAGCGTGGTGAACGCTATCGGGTGCACGCCGAGGGCGAATGGCTGGACCGTGATCTGCGCAGCAGCGCGGCCGGGGGCCCAGCCGGGCCGCTGCGTTCCTTCTTCAACCCCCTGCGCCGTGTGCCCAAGGCGCCTTGGTTCTCGCTGATTGCCGTGATCGGCCATGGCCACAATCCGGACCCCGGCAACGACCAGATCGCCGTGCCCACCTATGCCGTTGGCGCCGATGCAGTGTTCGAGCCGGTGGAGGCTGGCTACCTCTACTTCTTCGCCAACGATGCGCAGGGCCTGTACGGCAACAACCGCGGCCGGGTCGTCGTCACGCTGACCCGGGTGACAGACAGCCCGACGGTGGACGATATCGGCCAGAAGCCGCCACGCAGCATCTGGAGCACCTGGGGCCAATGGCTGATGGGCCTCGCCACGCTGTCCATCGCCGTGGCGGTACCGGTGGGCATCGCCTGGTGGCTGATCGCGCCACCGCTCTGCCCGCTGCAGCAATTCGCCACACTGCTCGGCGGTACCTTTGCCGCCCTGCTGGCACTGGCCGGGGGTTATGTCTGGTTCTCCGGCCGCAGCAACACCGGCGTGCAGGTCGTTCCGGTGTTACGCGGCCAGGCCGATTGATGATCGCATCGTCATCTCTGCGCAATCTGCAGCCGCTAGATTTCGCCTGTCCAACCAGTGCGCAAAAATGCACACGAAGCCAAGGTGAGCAAGCGCCACCGGTCGAGGACGGAAGTACGTTGGCAATACATCAGCGAATGCTATTATTCACTCGACTTTGCTGATACGAAAATTACCAGATAAGTCATCACCACATTGTGGTGCCCCCTCGTTCTCACCATCGATAGGAATGATCATGAAGCGATTTGCCCTGGGTGTACTGTTGTCCGGCCTGATGCTGAATGCCTTCGCCGCCGAAACGCGTTACTACGAAATCCACGGCTCGCAAACCGTCGGCCCGGAGTATTGCAATCAAGTGTGGCCCGGCTCGCAGTACAACGGCCTGCGCATGGGCTTTGGTGGCAGCTACTTCATCTCCTGCATCAAATACTGATCCAGCATCGTGCGGGTGCTCATCCAGCTCAGGCTGGATGGAGGTGGAACCCAAGGCACGAAGGATGAAAGAAAGCCCAGCAGAAGCTGGGCTTTTTGGTTTTGGTGTTTTCAGCGTGAGCGGTGACTGGGTAGTGATTTAGTCATGCCTGCGGCGCGATTCAACTGTGTATGCCATCCGGCGGATGGCTGGCATGAAAACACCGCAAAAACAAAACCGCAGCACATCCTGGCGACTCATTCCGAGATACAAGGCCCCGATGCACCTTCTGAGCCCTGCGTTGTACGCTCGCCGTCGCACCGGAAGCTGAACCAGTACAATGCCAAATACAATCGCGTTTGCGTGAAGCCGGCGTCCAACAAACACGGGAATCGCAAACAAAGCGTGCAATCGGGGATTTTACAAAGGGTGAATATGCTGCAACGGCTAGTTGTGCTGGTGTGCCTGGGATTGCTTGTCATCAGCGGTGGGGCGCTGGCCAAGGCAAAGGCCAAGGGTGCCAAGAGTGATCTGGAGCAGCTCCAAGGCACTTGGGACATCGTTGAGGTGGTGAACAATGGCGCCCAGATTGCCCAAGACCAAGCGCGCCGCGGCCAAGTGGTGTTCAGCGGGGCGGTGATGACCGTGCGGGAAAGTCCGGACGAAGCGGCGCCTCGCCAGTTCCAGATCACGCTCCATCCCCTTGAAAAGCCGAAGGCGATCGACATGACGACGCAGAACGGGGAATACCAAGGGTCGGTGAACGGAGCAATCTATGAATTACAGGGGGATACCTTGAAGCTCTGCGCCCCCAATTCTTCGGACCTGGATGAGCGGCCGACACAATTCAAATCCGAAGAAGGATCCAGCAACGTGTTGCTGATCCTCAAGCGGGTGAAGCGATAGAGGCTAAGACGGCGCGCCAATCTGCGGGCAGCGCCTACGGCGCGGGGTTTTGATGCCGGTTCCGCCCGGCGAACGGGTTCATTTCTTTTGCTTCGCCAAAAGAAATGAACCAAAGAAAAGGCGACCCCGCCTTGCGGCCCTCCGGGCTGCCCTCAGTCGGTCGCGAGCCTAGGTCTCGCTCCACTCCTTCGGCGCTTGGCAAAGGGGAGGAAAACCATGGGCCGATATGTGCGGAACGATTTACCGTAAATGGTCTGCTTAGTCCTTTGATGCCAAAAGGAGTAAGCGAGACAGGGAAGGTGCCTGCGGGACTTGGGGTGTTGCGCCGTTCCCATTTTCTTTGTTTGATGTCCAGCGAAACGCCCACAATGCCATTCACAACTAGCATCAATTGGAGATCGCGATGTACGCGGGCAAATCCAACTCAACTCGCTGAACTTCGTTCATTTTCTTTAGTTTTTTAAGTATCTCCTTCGCTTCCCCGCGGAGAATGCACGTCCTCCGAGAATAGGAGTGGAACGTATCCATAACCCGTCCGTTGTAAATAACTTTCCCATTTATTGCAGCGCGGATTTTTTCCAATAGCTTGGGGGCGCTTGGATTTTCCTTCGGGTTGCGATACTCAATAACAAAATTCCGGGTCACGCAATCATCGTCGGCTTCATTTTTCGCCTCCAGTGCGTACGAAAGAACTGGAAGCGAGCACCCCAAAATTATTATGACGAAAGACCGTCGAAGCCACGGCTGGAATACGGCATTCATTATTCGTCTCCACTCACAAGTTTCGGCGTATGCTCTGCATCGCGCGTCGCTAGGCGGCAAAGCCGCCGAGCTTTGGCGTGACCCGCATACGCACCGGCTTCGCCGGTTCCCTCGCTGCGGACAATCGAGTCGCCCCGCCCAAGCGGGATACCGCGTCGCTAGGCGTCAAGCCGCCAAGCTTTGGCGTAAGCGCCTGCGGGACTCGCTCACTTTACTCACTCAAACATCCTCGGCGAAACCCCGCCCCGCTTGTTCCTTGCTCGGCGCTCCTGAGGGAAATTCGGGTGGTGCCCAATCCGCTGTTGTTTTATGTAGAACCCAGCGAAGCGCCATCGGATTTTTCTCCCTTGGCGAATTTCCTCTGGAAATAGCTCGTAGCGAATTACTCATTTTCTTTGGTTAATTTCTTTTGGCGACGCAAAAGAAATGAACCCGTCTAACGGGCGGAACCTGCAGAAACAAGCGCACCAAAAAGGCACAGAAAAAAGAGCGTAAAAATGACCGGAGGTTTACCGCATGAGGCGTAATGCCTATAACGATTGCCCGTACCTTGCAGCCAAACCGCTAGCTACTTAATTTCACTTAAAGCACCGGATCCAACGCAAGAAATCCATCTAAATAACTAGGTTGGCCTAGCAGAGGGCACCACTCCCAACGCACGCCAAAACATTGGATGAACAACTATCGCAGAAGATGATTTATATTGGCCACCATTCATACCCTCCATAAATTGGAAAGACCAGTAGATTTTCTCGTAAGAGCTTGGCTTAACTCCAATCAAGCTTACACGATACAAAATTCGAAAAACAACTTCAATCAATCCATCGTATCTCAGCTTCCCATCGATCCAATCCTGAAGGGCAACATAAACAGGATCATCCTCACCTAGTTCCGACCAACTACCGCCCACTAGACTATTCAAATCCTCCTCAAGAACCGATTCAAAATCGAATGAGCTATTTTTTCCCGAAAGAATTTGAGAATAAGCTTCAAGATTTTTATAGTCAGCATACCACTCATGGCACAACGAACTCAGGCGCCCCTTTGAGTAAGAAAATTCAGCCTCCTTCACCATTGAAGAAGGAACAGAAGCCTTACCTTCACACAACTCCAAACAACAATTCACAAAAGCAATTATATCTCTCGGGCGCAACAAAGTTCGATCAACAAGATAGTCAAACGCTTCTTGTCCGTGTATTTTGTTCTGAAACACATCCTCGAATTTAACATCCCTAGCCGTGTATTGCTGGCGAACCAGATAGTTAATTCGTCTATCCACCACTTCTTTTAATTGATCCTTACTCCATCGAAGCCGCAAAAACAGCGCTTCATACTTCTCCGCTTGAAATCCAGCATCCCGAGTCTTGTCAAAGACGCGCATTAACAAATCTTCGCGCATGGCAACCACGACTTTCACGGAAGAAATCCGTTGAAAAGCCTTTACTGTTTCTATTAGAGCACGAACTACTTTGTATCTTATTCTATCGTCAACCCAACCTTCATCCAAACGATCAATAATAATAAAATACTTCTTTTGAGGATCACTAAATATATCCTCCGCCAAAAGATTCATAACCTCTATTAAATCTCTAACCTGAACTGCGTTTACTACTCGCTGTCCACGGTGAATAACTTCCGCCTTCAACTCTTCAGATAAACCACGACCGCCTTCAGCATTCATCTTGATGGAACCTATATCCAAGTCTACAGAGGCCCTCAGATCAGACTCCAACTTGGTAGTAAATTCCTTGATTCTATACTCAGTTTCGTTCCAAAAATCCTCCCCCCACTGCTTTAAATAAGCAAGCCCCTTTTCTTTCTTTTTATCTTTATTAAAGATCGAGGACAAATACCCCCTAAGAGACTCAGCTTGGTCATTATCAATTTTGAATTTCTCTCGAAGTAGCTCCACCACAAAAACGTGCTTCCACAAAAGCTGATAAAACACTTCGAGATTGACGCCCAGCGCCTCAAAAAAACCAATAACATCCGAGTTGCAAATATAATTCAAAGCCAGACTTTCCGGCTCCAAATCAACAACGTGATCTTCAATTTGTCTAAGTTTGGAAAGTAAGGCGCTTTTTCCTGCGCCGGTCCGACCCACGATCAGGCGTTTAGGGTTTTGGCAGTCACGAATAACATCCAAATCACCGGTATCAACAAAGCACTCCAACAAAAATTTATTGTCAGACTCTGCGTCATTGGCCCCAATTGAACTATTCTTGCGGAAAATATAATTCATCAACAAAAGCCCAAAAAAAGGCAGCTTTTGCTGCCTTAATACAAACAGTCACGGACACATAAGGTTGCTTTTGGGGCATCGCCATAACAGGGGGTTAGGCCATTTTTTGACAATCTGAGCTGCTTTTCATGACACATTGGCCTGCTCTCAGCATCTGTTGTGACAGATAAGGAGACTCGGTGTGTGAAGGTACGGGGCGCCATGCCAACACCGTTATGCGTCGGACAACTGGATGGCGAACAACATGAGAAAGCCTCCGAACTGGCGTAAAGCTCACGACGCCATGTTGGAGGCTGAAATGATTACGGTCTGCCGACCTAGGTCGCAAAACTTATTGCAACAACAATGGATCATTCGTCGCAACGTTCTGCGTTTCTCAAATCGTTGATTTCACTGACGCTCCCGCTGCAGGTAAAGCTGGTCAGCCACCGCCTCGATCTCCTGCGACATGACCAGTCTGCTCCGCCAGTGGGAGGGGATGGCTTCAAATCCGTAATAGGCGCCTGCAAGCTGGCCGCAAATGGCTGCGGTCGTATCCGCATCATCACCGAGATTGACGGCCTTCAAGATGGCCGTTTCGAAGTCATCGGTCGTCCAGAAGCACCACAGCGCCGCTTCCAAAGATTCCACCACGTATCCGCTGCCACGAATCGCGCTCTCAGCTTTGCTACGCCACGCGCCCGTAGCCAAAGGCACAGTCTTGGGTGCTATGGCCTGATAGCCATGCCCGAAGAGAATCGATTCCTTGTCCGCACCAGCCAAGGCCGCGCGCAGCTGCGTCGCAAACAGACGCGTGCATTCGATGGCTTCTTCCGCGCCATGGGTAGTTCGAGCACTCTCGCCGGCATACCGAACAACACGACTCGGGTTCTCGAAGTAGAACATGGGGATGGGGGCCAGGCGCATGATCGAACTATTCCCAGCGGTAGAAGGCTCGATGCTGCCGCTGAATGGGTCGCCGGTCACACGGTAGCGTTCCAACGCCTTGGCGACGGTCATGCCAATATCGAAGCATTCGCCGGTGCTGCTGAGGTAGCCGTAGTTGGCCCAATTGCAGTAGCGGTTCATCTGGTCTTCTGCATAGAAACCGTTGCGATACAACAGACTGTGGGCCAGGCAGAGCGCCATCGAACAATCGTCAGTCCAGGCTCCCGGTGGTAATTCAAATGGCCCACCGCCGACCATGTCCGTCACTGGGACGAAGGTGCCGCGCGACATGAACTCGACCGTGGTGCCTACAGCGTCGCCGCACGCCAAGCCGATCAAGCAGCCGCGAAATCGATCCTGCAGTACTGGGGTTTTCATCTGTTCAACCTTTGAAGCTATTACCGCGCAGAGCCATCTCAGTTTTTCTCTTCTCGTCCGCTCATCACACGAGGAAAGTAAACCATGGGCCGGTCGGCTCGCCGACGGTACAACTGAGCCGGTCGATTGCTGCCGTAACGCCAAGCACCTGGCACTTCCTCGAGGAAGTCCCCTTCCTTGATCCGCTTCCGGAACGCGCTTTTGTCTACCTGCCGTCCCAGCACGATCTCATGAACCCGCTGCAGCTCGGAGAGGGTGAACTGGTCCGGTAGCAGGTGGACCGGCAACGAACTGTATTCGACCTTGTTCCGCACCCGTTGAATGGCCACATCCAGGATGTGCGCGTGGTCGAAGGCCAGCACCGGTGCTACACCGTCGTTTTCGATTTGGAACCACTGCGCGGCATCGACGTTGGCGCCGTGCTTCAGCTCGATGTGCTCGGAGGGAATGAGGGCAAAGTAAACAAACGTCGTCGACCAGCCTCTTGGATCGCGCGTCATATTGCCAAACCCTTGCAGCTGCTCAAGATAAGGACTGACAACGCCAGTCTTCTCGCGCAACTTCCGCAACGCCGTCGCTTGCAAATCCTGGTCGCGATGAATATCGATGAACCCGCCTGGCAGTGACCACATCTCCCGAAAAGGGTGCTCCGCTCTTTTTACGAGTAAGACCTGCAAGCGCTCGTCGCGTACCGTCAAGATGACGAGGTCGACACTGGTCAGAGGGACGTCGAAATCATGGGTGTTGTAGCGACGTAGAAACTCTTGTTCGGACTGATCTTCTGGGCTCATCGAACATGCCTTCTCATCGGGTGTTGGCTGCTTCCAGCTCGGTTAGTTGCATAATAACACCAAGATAGTTGTCAACAAACACTAAGAGGGCTTAGCATGAATAAGCCGAGTCCCGCTGGGCCTTGGCAAGACTCGCAAACTAACAAAAAGAGACAAGCGAACCATGAATAACCGGCAACAACGTGCAGCGATTGCCCAAGAAACGCTGCAGACCCTCACGCAAGGCTATTACGTAAACCAACATGGCCATAGGGTCGAGATCGCGAACGATCTCCAGTATGCAATTGACCAGTCACGTCACTACCAAGCGGAGGCGCTGCGCTCGCTTGCGCTACAACAGCGGGCGGATGCAGAACAGCCAACCCTTATCGAAGTGACCAACGAAACCACCTTGGCTGCAGCGCAGCGGTTGGTCGCCCAAGGACATACGGATGTGCTGTGCCTGAACTTTGCGTCAGCCCGCAATCCGGGAGGCGGTTTTCTGGGGGGCTCGGAGGCGCAGGAAGAAAACCTAGCCAAGTCGTCTGGCCTTTACCCCTGCATCGTGCAGATGAGCACGATGTACGAAGCAAATCGCCAGATGAAGTCGTGTGTCTATCTGGACGACATGATTTACTCACCCCAAGTGCCGGTCTTCAGGGATGACACGTACCAGTTCCTTGATGCGCCCTACCGGGTGGCAATGGTAACGGCCCCTGCGGTGAACCGCGGAGCGGTAGCCCGTAATGAGCCAGAGAGCCTACCGATGCTCGCGGAAGTCATGGTTCGGCGCATCGAGTTGCTGTTGGCTCTGGCGAGACACCACGGTCATAAAACACTCGTACTTGGCGCATGGGGCTGCGGCGTATTCGGCAATAACCCTTCGGACATGGCGGGATGGTTTGCGCAGCAGTTGCGAGACAACCGAGCGTATCAGCGTGCTTTTCGGTACGTCTGCTTTGCGGTACCGGATCGCAAAGGCAGCGAGACGTTTTCTGCGTTCGCAAACACATTTCCTCAGTACGGCTAGCCGTATCTGGTCAGAAATCCAAAGATGGGATACGAGAACATGGCGAACGAACATTCGACACTTGAAAAAACCAGCAAGTTTTTGAGTTACATCCTCCGGCACAAGCCGGACTCGATTGGCCTTCACTTGGACGAACAAGGCTGGGCTGCAGTTGACGATTTGATTGCTCGGGCAAGAGAACACGACACCGCGCTGACGCTAGAGCTGATCCGGCAAGTCGTGGTGACGAGCGACAAGCAGCGCTTCGCGCTGGACGAGTCCAACCGCCGCATTCGAGCCAATCAAGGGCACTCGGTCCAGATTGATTTGGCACTTGCCCCTACATCACCACCCGAAGTGCTGTACCACGGAACAGCAACCCGGTTCGTCGACGCAATCCGAACAGAAGGGCTTACCCCGCGCTCGCGACAGCACGTGCATTTGTCCACAACGGTGGAGACCGCAATGAGCGTGGGAGCGCGTCACGGCAAGCCCGTCATTCTGAGTATTCAGGCGGGTGAGATGGCTCGTCAGGGTTTCTTGTTTTACTGCGCTGAGAATGGTGTGTGGCTGACCGAGCAGGTGCCCGCGCACTTCATTGTGATTGCCGGATAGCACTGGGAAACAAAAATGGAGCGGCCAAATCCGAACTGCTATTGGGTCGTGCCCGGCCAAGTCTTAGCGGGAGAATACCCGCGGAATATCGATACGCAGAGCTCTTTAGCAAAGCTGCAGGCCTATCTGGATGCTGGGGTAAGTTACTTCCTGGACCTCACCGAGCAGGGAGAACTCGCATCGTACGTAGAGCTGCTGCCTGAGTTCTCGAGTAACGGGAAGCCGGTTGTTCATCACCGCTTCCCTATTCCGGATAAGTCCATCCCTTCATCAGCGCAAGTAATGCGGCAGATACTGACCGCCATTCGGAGCGCTTGCGAGGAGGGTCATGCTGTTTACGTGCATTGCTGGGGCGGCGTGGGACGAACGGGGACCGTGATTGGATGCCTTCTGGTCGAGCATGGAGCAAGCCCTACCGAGGCGTTGGAGCAGCTTGAAATGCTCTGGCAAACCGTTGCAAAGGTGTCACGTCATCCCCGCTCCCCAGAAACGTCGGCGCAGAGGCAGTGGGTGTCGTCATGGGAAGCACAAGCTGCTGAGCTAACTCATTCTTAGCTGATGGCCCGTTGCTTACGAACAGCTACGTGGTGGCTCTGCCTAAAATACCACCCTGTCTAACAGCTCGCGATCGCTTCGCAGACTACCCATGCGCAATGCGTTAGGTTGTTCGGACAGCAACGCATTTGTCAGCTTCTCGGCCAAAGCGGACTCTGGCAGGTAGAGCCACGATGTCTGCTATCTGACCAAAGTGGATCAGCTGCTAGATTCACGACGACGTCGCAGGACGCAGAAAGCGGCCGCCCGACTCGCCGTGCTGCCGCTAGGCGCCTTCTAGATTTCAGTCTGCTCCGAAATTTCCAAGGCATCATCTACCTCAATACCGAGATAGCGAACCGTGCTTTCCAACTTCGTGTGGCCCAGTAGAAGTTGAATGGCGCGCAGGTTCTTCGTGCGCTTGTAGATCAAGGTCACTTTGGTTCTCCGTAGGGAATGCGTCCCGTAGGCTGACGAATCCAGTCCTGCGGCGTCGACCCACTGATGCACAATCCTTGCGTACTGCCGGGTTGAGATGTGGGATGACTGGCAAGCCCTGCTCGGGAATAGATACGCTGCCCCCCAAAGCTGGGATTTCTCCAGCCAAGCTAACACCGCGGCTCGCGTTGGCTCTGTCAATTCAAACTGCACCGGCCGCTGAGTCTTGCTCTGCACCACCAAGGCACGAGCAAGCACCTGATTCCCATGGGTGACGTCTCGCACGCGCAGGCTGACGAGATCGCAACCGCGCAACTTGCTATCGATCGCGAGATTGAACATCGCGAGCTCGCGAATCGCGTGCCGGTTTTGCAGGTGAATGCGGATGGCCCAGATATCCTTTGGCTTGAGGGGAGGCTTCTGGCCCACAAGCTTTCCCTTATTCCATGCTTCGCCTTTGATCGTCGCTTCCATCACTGACCCCTTGGGTGTTGGTCGGAGTCTGATTGTTCGCCATCGTTGGCAGTGGCAGCCATGGGGTCGAGATTGCCCACTCAGCTATCAAACCGATGGCAGGCCAGACTGGCCTTTTCGCCTTTAAGAGGCGCAAACCTAAGGTTTTATGCGGGTTGTACAGGGTTGAAGTCGATTGCCACAGCGCACTTGAGAAGGCGTGGCCTTGCTGGAATCCGCCGATCATCCCTAAATTTATACCGACCATCATGCTTACATATTGCTGAACCGTCGATGAGGCAAAATCTCGCCCGCGCCATCAAAGACGTGTTCGTATTGGTGTATTGGTTCATGCCTACCTAGAGAAATCCTAAGTAGCATGTCACGCAAATTTTTAACCAGCCTCCTTAATCAAGGATGCTGATTTAGTATGTGCGTGTGGTGGAGTTTCTTCATGGTTGGCGGTTACACCTCAATGACCTTCACGAAACATGCATTTCGAAGTTAGACGTAAATAAGCAATTTGCCAAGTCAAAAGCCACCATCACACTCCAATTGCATTTCTCCATAATTTAAATCCAAAATATTTATGCGTTCTAATTTCTTAGTTTTTTCTTTTGTTTGGTGCTTAATCTCTGCTGGATTTCTTGCCGCATTACCAGCCAAAGCGACAGAGGGGACTTGGGATCTGCCAATAAGAATACCAGGCCGCTATGTCCATCTTACGTATCAAAAAGGCCCATACTTTGGAGCAACTGTCGAGAAGCTCTGTGACAAATTCGGCGGCTACGTGCGTTATGGAACCTGCAATAAAGGTCTTACTTCAAGTGAGGGGTTTTATTTTAATTCTTTTTCGTACGAGCAAAATACATGTGACGGGTTCTACGAGATATCGTGGAATAACGTTTCAAATTTATATGATATTAGAAAGGCTCGATGCGGTTTCTGCCCAGATGGGACTGTACTTGACAACACAACGGCAGAGTGTGTAGCCCCCCTCCCGGATCAAACCAAGTCGTGTGACGCAAGTTCTGGTGGCAGTGGACCAAGCCTCTTTACTTCCGCAGGTGCCGCGCTCGAAATCAGCGCGCAATGCGGCAACCCCATCTTCTTCAATGCCGGCCGCAAGGTGCAGCGCGAATCGGATTACAGCGCAGCGGGCAACAGCCTGCTCGATTTCAGCCGTAGCTACGACAGCCAGTCGTCGTTGGTCGGCGCCAATGCCGGCGCGCTGGGCGAGCGCTGGCAGCACAATCATGACTTCCGTCTGGTTTCCGTCTCTGCGCAGAAACTCTATGTGCGCCGCCCTGGCGGGGTGCTGATCCACTTTGCACCCAAAGCGGGCAGCAGTACCGAATGGAGCGCCGATGCCGATATCCAGGACAAACTGGAAAAACTGGCCAATGGCTGGCAATACACCACTGCGAATGATGTGGTCGAGACCTATGACAATAACGGCCGCCTCATTAAGCGGACCTTCCTCGGCGGGCGGGCACTGACCTATACCTACGACGGCAATGGTCGGTTGCAGACCGTCGCGGATGACACCAATCGCACCCTGACCTTTGCTTACAATCCGTCTGGCCAGTTAGCGACGCTGTCGCTGCCGGGTGGCGGCACCATCGGCTACGAATACAACGCCGGCGCACTGAGTGCCGTGACCTATCCGGATGCCAGCAAACGGCAGTATCGCTATGTGTCGCGCACGGTCGGCGGCACCACCCTGACTACGTTGCTGTCCGAGCTGGTCGACGAAGTGAATACCACGTTCGCCAAGTGGGAGTACACCACGGATGGCCTTGCGTCTTCGAGCGAGCATGCTGGCGGGCTAGATCGCTATACCGTGGCCTATACCCGCGATGCGGCCACACAGCGACTGACTACTGCCGTGGTGACCAACCCCTTGGGCGCCGTATCGAGCTATACGCTGAGTAGTGTGCTCGGCGTCAATCGCCCCACAGTGGTGAACCGGCAGTTCGACAGCAAGAGCCGCAGCCAGACCTTCGATGCCAACGGCAATCTGGTCGACGTCAAGGATTGGGACGGTATTGCCTCGCAGTACAGCTACGACCTGACCCGTAATCTGCCAACTGGCGTCACAGTCGCATTGGGCACGCCGCAAGTCCGCACCGTCACCACCACTTGGCACCCCACCTTCCGCCTGCCCGTCACCATCACCGAACCGGGCCGGGTCACCACCTTCACCTACGACAACACCAAGGGTCTGCTCACCCAGAAGCAGGTTACCGCCGACGGCGTCAGCCGCAGCGAATCGTGGAGCTACTTCCCCAACGGCCTGCTGCAGACCGCCACCGATGCCCGCGGCAAGGTGACCAATTATACCTACGACGCCCAGGGCAACCTGGCCACGGTGACCGATCCCGTCGGTCTGGTCACCCAGTTCACCAGCTACGACCCGCACGGCAATGTGCTCACCCAGATCGCCCCCAATGGCGTGACCACCACCTTTACCTACGACCTGCGGCAACGGCTCAAGACCCGTACCACCGGCGGTGAACTGACCCAGTTCGCCTACAAGCCGACGGGCTTGCTGGAGAAGGTGGCCTTCCCGGATCAGAGCTGGCTGCAGTACCGCTACGACCCGGCCCATCGCCTGATCGGCATCGATCACAGCAATGGCAGCCGCGTCGATTACACGCTGGATAACGCCGGCAATACCAAGCGCGAAGACCGTTACGACCCGGCCGGCGTGTTGGCCGCGGCGCAGCAGGCGGCCACCCAGGCGCAGAGCGTCACCACCGCGCCGAAAGCGCAGTAAGTGCTATGTACTTTGCTTACGATGAGAAAAACGTGATCGAATTTAAGAAGGTTTCTTATATCAAGAAGATAGTAGTACTTGTACTGCTGTCAATTTTTTCGCTCCCTGCTGCCGCAAATAAATATTGGCTTTGGAGCCCTTCCAGACAGTTCTACGCGGAGGCGGCAGAGTGCGCACCTGTTGCAGAGCTTTGGGCAGCAATGAATAACGATGAACGGCCGTCTTGTATTCAAAGCACACCTCACTATCGTTCATACTGCATATATTCCACTCGTTCGGAATATATACCTTGTAGTTATGCAGTCGACGGCTGTGCAGCAGGCATGTCGATAGGCCGAGAAACCAGAACCTGTGTTTCATCCTGTGCCGCTGGTTTTTATCTTAATGAGGAACAGCGTTGCGCACCACGCCCGCAATGTCAGGGTGGGCTTTGTGTCGTACCCGAGGGGCAAACAGCAGAGAGCGACGTTGCTGGTCGTTGCGAATCGACGTCTGGCAATCCAATCACCACTTCCAATGGCAATAAAATCGACTTCCGAGAAGACTTGGTCCTTTCCAAGGAAATTGTGTTTGGCAGGTTTTACGCTTCTCGCAATATCAGCACCCCTGGGTTTGGGGCTGGATGGCAACTTAATTTCATGCCATTAATCCGCCCCGTGTCAGTGGGGAGATATGGGGTGCCCACGGATGCAAGCGTCGACGATGTTTTCGATGTCCGCGAGGCGGACCGGTATGTATTGGAACTCCCTGGGGAAGGGCGTTTCGAATTTGACCTTGCTGGAAATCCCTTAACTAGCCCAGTTTTTTCCATGCGGATTACTAAATCCGGGGCAGCTGTGGCACGATTTGATGCCTCAAATGGCAATAGAAGGTATGCGTTCGATGGCAGAGGCAGAGTGCTTTCTATTTCAAGCCCGAGTGGAACGATATTGACGTTTACGTACAATCAGCAGCCTACACTGCTTCCTACGAAAATTACTGACCGTTTTGGCCGAGGCGTCGACTTGGTCTCTCAGGATGGCTATCACGTTGATGAGATCAAGTACGGAAATGTGCGGATTAAGTATGCGTATGACTCGCTTGGGCGGCTGATTCATGTAACCTACCCTGATCAAAGTTCCGAACGATACGAATACCCTTCCGATAGCAAAAAAGCATTGCTATTGTCGGCAGATTACGAGGGGTTTATTCGACAATGGAAGTACGATGAATCAGGCAGAGCGATTTCCTCGCAGGTGGGGGAGGGGCACGCGAACGTCGCTTTAACATTTTCAGGTTCTGAATTGGTTCGGCAAGTCACCGAGCGTGATGAAAACGGGACAGTGAGGAACTACGCGTTCCAGCTGGTTAACAATCGGTGGCAGCTGACGTCCAAAAGCCAACCTGGGGGCGCTGGTTGCGATCCAGCCAGCTCAGCGCTGGGTTACGACGCCAATGGCAACATCAAGACCCGCACCGACTTCAATGGCGCGACCACCAGCTACGTCTACGACCTGAGCCGCAACCTCGAAACCAGTCGCACCGAGGCCGTCGGCACGCCGCAGGCCCGCACCATCAGCACCACCTGGCATCCCACCTTCCGCTTGCCGGCCACCATCACCGAACCGGGCCGAGTCACCACCTTCACCTACGACAACACCAAGGGCCTGCTCACCCAGAAGCAGGTCACCGCCGACGGCGTCAGCCGCATCGAATCGTGGAGCTACTTCCCCAACGGCCTGCTGCAGACCGCCACCGATGCCCGCGGCAAGGTGACCCACTATACCTACGACGCCCAGGGCAACCTGGCCACGGTGACTGATCCGGTCGGCTTGGTGACCCGCTTCACCAGCTACGACCCACACGGCAATGTGCTGACCCAGGTCGCACCGAATGGCGTGACCACCACCTTTACCTATGACCTGCGCCAGCGGCTCAAGAGCCGCACCACCGGCGGTGAACTGACCCAGTTCGCCTACAAGCCGACGGGCCTCTTGGAGAAGGTGACCTTCCCGGATCAGAGCTGGCTGCAGTACCGCTATGACCCGGCCCATCGCTTGATCGGCATCGATCACAGCAATGGCAGCCGGATCGACTACACCCTGGACAACGCCGGCAATACCAAGCGCGAAGACCGTTACGACCCGGCCGGCGTGTTGGCCGCGGCGCAGCAGACGGCCACCCAGGCGCAGAGCGTTGCCAGCGCGCCGAAAGCGCAGTGAGGGGAACGCCATGCCACTCCGAACCACATTCGCCCCTTCATCACCTACTTCTTCATCAGGATTCCCGATGACGCTTTCCACCTTCCACCGCCTGTTGCTGGCCGGCCTGGCCCTGGGCAGCAGCGCGGTCTACGCCGCCCTGCCGGCCCACCAGTCCACCGTCAGCACCTACTACGACTACGACGCCCTCGGCCGTCTGGAACGGGTGTATGACGCCAAGGGCTACCAGACCACCTTCACCTACGACGCCAACGGCAACCGCAAGACCCGCAAGGATGCGCTGGGCCGCATCACCAGCTACAGCTACGACGCGCTCAACCGGCTCAAGACCATCACCAACCCGGATACCGGGGTGATCACCTTCAGCTATGACGGCCGCGACAACCTGGTCTCGGTCCAGGATGCCGAAGGCTTCACCACCAGCTACACCTACAACGGCTTCGACGACCTGATTCGCCAGGTCAGCCCGGATAGCGGTACCACTACGTATGTTCCTGAGGCAGACGGCTCACTGCGGAGCAAGACCGACGCCCGCAACAAGACCGCCACCTACACCCGGGATGACCTGGGGCGGGTGAAGCAGATCGCCTTCGTCGACGAAACCCACAGCTTCACCTACGACACCGCCGCCAATGGCAACGGCTTGATCGCCAGCTTCAGCGATGCCAGCGGCACTACCAGCTATGGCTACAACGCCCAGGGGCGGCTGGCACTGGTCAACCGCAGCATCGGCGGCATCGCCCTCAACAGCCAGCTCGGCTACAACAGTGCCGGCCAGCTGAGCCAGATCACCTATCCTTCCGGCACCCTCGTCAACTACAGCTGGAGCAATGGCCGGATCAGCGAGGTCAAGGTCAACGGCCAGGTGCTGCTGAACAACGCGCAATACGGCGCCAATGGCCGCCTGCTGGGCTGGACCTGGGCCAATGGCAAGAAACGCCAGCATCCTGGTGACAACCAGGGCCAGATTGCCGGCATCACCACCGCCACCCAGACCTACACCTACAGCTATGACGCCGTTGGCAATCTGACCAAGCAAGACCCCGGCACGACCCCGGCCGGCGTACGCGAGTATGGCTACGACAGCATGGACCGGCTGACGCTGAACAACATCGGCACCAGCACCAGCTATGGCTACCAGTACGACCTGAACGGCAATCGCACCGAACGCCGGCTGGGCACCGCCGTCACCCAGCTCAACCACGACCCCAACAGCAACCGGGTGCTGTCGCAGAGTGGCGCCACCACCGCCAACTACAGCTACGATGCCGCCGGCAACATGGTGAACAGCGGCGCCAACGTCTACAACAACGCCGGCCGCCTCACCAAGACCAAGGTCGGCACCATCTGGTGGCAATACAGCTACAACGCCCTCGGCCAGCGGGTGAAGAAGAGCGATGGGGTCAACGACACCACGCTGTTCACCTACGACGAAGCCGGCCAGACCGTCGGTGAATACGACGCCACCGGCCAACGCCGTACTGAAACCGTGTGGCTGGACAACATCCCGGTCGCCGTTATCCAGGGCGCTGGTGCCAGCCCCAAGCTGTACTACGTGTGGGCGGATCACCTGAACACCCCGCGCCAGCTGACTGACCCGAGTGCCAACAACAAGCTGGTGTGGGAATGGACCTTCGGTGAAGCGTTCGGCAACTGGAACGTGAACGAAGACCCGGATGCCGACACCATCAAGGTGACCTACAACCTGCGCTTCCCGGGCCAGTATTTCGACAAGGAGATCGGGCGGCACTACAACTACTTCCGGGACTATGATCCGCGCATTGGGCGGTATATCCAGAGCGATCCGATTGGGCTCCAGGGTGGGATTAATACTTATGGGTATGTGGGGGGACGGCCACTTCGGTACGTTGATCCGACTGGACAAGCCGCAGCGCTTGCGGGACCTGCTGCGGCTACGGGTGCAACTGTGATATGCCTATTCACCCCGGGTTGCAAAAAGCTTCTCGAAGATACGATAAGAACCACAGTAAAATTATGCTCGGAAGGTGTCGATAAACTTCGAAATGTAGTTTTTAATAATTCAGGTGAAGATAGCACTCCTGTGGCGCCTGTTCCTGATGCAACCGGTGGCGAACGAGTTGGTAAAGGTCCAAGGATTTGGAACAAGCCATCAGACGACCCTGTTGGCGAAGCGAATCGGGATTTTGATAACAAATTCCCAAATGGCGAGAATGTAGATAACAAGGGTAGTGGCGTTCGCGTAGGTACTTTACCAGATGGTAAACGGGTTATTGTCCGGCCCGGGAGTTCAGACCGCTCCGGCAACGTGCCTACGATAGAAATCCAGAATTCTAGTGGAAGTAAAGCCTTGGATAAAATTCGTTACCCGCAACTCTAAAAAATGAGAAGCCTATGAAATACGTTGACGCTGAAGCTGTAGAAACAGCATACAAATTCCAATCGCCGGTGGATATCACCCATATACGCCTTGAATGGGGTGAGCTCGTTGTGACACTAACGTCTAGTGGGGACAAAAAAGTTGCTATTGCAAGATTTGGCGACATAGCGGGCTTAAGGCTGTTGGATGAGGGGGATCTGCTTGAATTTTGGCCTGCTTGTGCTAGTGGAAATGGTTGGCTCTTTCGAGTTGATAAAAATGGCTGGTTTGATCTCGAGGCGTCTCGGCCCGGTTTTATGCGAGAGAGAGGTTTGGGCCTTTTAGAATACTTTATTGCCAGTCAAAACAGCTGCATAAATGTCTTGTCATGTGAAGCACCTTCAGTCGAAATCTACTCGATTTGACGATCAAATAGCGGGAAGTAGGGAGATGGGGTCAGATACCGTCTTGAACGTCAAGCTTGGGCGTGGCCATTTGCGCATCGAACGCCATGCCTGAGCGCACCACCCCGAAGATCAGATGCGCCAGCTTGCGCATGGCTGCGCCGACGGCCGCCTTGGGTCAGGTCTTGCCTTTGCCCATCATGAATCGATAGCGTTCTGATCGGGCAATCAGCGATGGGCCATGTCCAGACCGTTGCGATCGAGTTTGGCGGGGCGGTGTATCACATTAACGCTAGTGGCGAGACAAAAGGGGGCAGATTTATTCTCTAGTCTGTTCCCCAATGCTGTCCCGAAATCGTATGGCTCGACAGCATCCGTTGTCGTGGTGCAAGGTGCCGGCGCCAGCCCCAAGCTGTACTACGTCTGGGCGGATCACCTGAACACCCCGCGCCAGCTGACCGACCCCACCGCCAACAACAAGCTGGTGTGGGAATGGACCTTCGGTGAAGCGTTCGGCAACTGGAACGTGAACGAAGACCCGGATGTGCGACGTCCCCCCAAGTTTGAGTAGCACGCAGCTTTAGAGTCCAATCCCTTCCATCAAGGAGACTGGACGTGAAGAAACGCTTTTCCGAAGAACAAATCATCGGCTTCCTGCGCGAGGCCGAAGCGGGCTTGCCCATCAAGGAACTGTGCCGCCGGCACGGTTTCTCCGAAGCCAGTTACTATCTCTGGCGCAGCAAGTTCGGTGGCATGAGCGTCTCCGACGCCAAGCGGCTCAAGGAACTCGAGGCCGAGAATGCTCGGCTCAAGCGCATGCTGGCCAATTCGATGCTCGAAAACGAGGTCATCAAGGAAGCACTGCAAAAAAAGTGGTGACCGCACCAACGCGACGCGAGCTGGTGCGGTTCCTCGCCGGACGGGGTCTGAGTGAGCGCTGGGCGTTGCGCATCGCCCGAATGAGTCCGAGCGCCTTGCGCTACCGGCCCAAGCCGGATCGGAACGGCATGTTACGGCAGCGGATCGTCGAACTGGCGCAGCGCCATCGTCGCTACGGTGCAGGGATGATCTATCTGAAGCTGCGCCAGAGCGGCTGGGCAGTGAACCACAAGCGGGTAGAACGGCTATATGCACTGGCCGGGCTGCAAGTGCGGCGACGCAAGCGCAAGAAGGTGCCGCCATCGGAGCGGCAGCCGCTGATCCGGCCGCAGGTCGCCAATGCGGTCTGGTCGATGGACTTCGTGTTTGATCGCACGGCCGAAGGACGAGTGATCAAATGCCTGACCGTTGTCGACGATGCCACGCATGAAGCCATTGCGGTGATCCCGGAGCGAGCCATCAGTGGCGAAATTCTGACGCGGCAACTGGATCGATTAGCGGTCTCACGCGGCTTGCCGCAGGTGATTCGCACTGACAACGGCAAGGAGTTCTGCGGTCGAGCGATGCTGCACTGGGCGTACCGGCGCGGCATCACGCTGCGGCAGATTGAACCGGGCAAACCGAACCAGAACGCTTACATCGAATCATTCAATGGCCGGCTGCGGGACGAATGTCTGAACGAGCACTGGTTCACCAGCTTGGCGCATGCGCGGGTGGTGATCGAAGCCTGGCGACGGGAATACAACGAGGAGCGGCCGAAGAAGGCGTTGGGCGGGCTGACGCCATCGGCCTATGCCCGGCAGCTAGCGAGGAAGAAACCGGTAATATCGGGGGCCGGACTCTAAAGCGAAATGCTATTCATGAGGGGGTGACGTCGTGTGGACACCATCAAGGTGACCTACAACCTGCGGTTCCCGGGCCAGTATTTCGACAAAGAGAGCGGCCGGCACTACAACTACTTCCGGGATTACGATCCACGCATTGGGCGGTATATCCAGAGCCCAAGCCGAAAAGACGTGGTTACAATGCGTTGAGGCATGTATTGGCGTAATTAATCCATGGTGGACAACTCCAGCTGGCAACTTAGTCGGAGGTGTAGGACTTGCTGCTAAAGGCGCTACAGCTGCAGCATGCAATGCCGTTGGTGTTGCACTTTAGGCTGGGGGCTGGAACTAGCGCTGGTTGCATCATGGTTTGCGGAGCCGATACAGAATCGTACTGATTGGAGGCATGTTTATTATGACTACGACAAGTCAGCGGATTTTGGGTGGAGCATTTGCTATATTGGGTTGGGGAAGTTGGCTGGCGCTGATGATTGCTGGCTTTCTTGAGGGAGCTCACCCCTTTTCATTTCCTGCTTCTTTCGTAATATATGCTTTACTCCCAATCGGAAGCGTCTTGTTCACATGGGTTGCCTTTACGGGACAGCTTCCCCATATACGTCAACGCGCCGGGCGCTAATTAGCCCGTCCTAAAAAGCCTCGCATTATGCGGGGCTTTTTTTTGTGCCACGGTATTCAGCTTGCAGCTTGGTCCAGACATTAATAGGCTGATAAGCCAGCGATGACATACCACAGTTCGACCAGTATGCAAATAAATTTCGCGTGCTCGCGAAAAGAGCGCGGTAACGACGGCTATGAGGCAGCAGCGGACGAGACGCATAGCAAGCCTCGCGTCGGCTTTGGCCGATTTCCGGTCTTCGGCCGAAGCAGACGTTCCGACCTTGTAGTCGAAAGGTTCGTTACAGGCTAAAAGAAGACCACGCTATTGTCTCTGCCTTCGAATAGCAAAGACAAATCCGACTTTATGTGGCCATCACTGCAGTAAGTTGGCGCCGCTAATTGCAGCAGCAGGCGTAGGCCCTTCATCGAGGCTGGCCGCACCCGCCCATGCATTGTCCACCGCTAAACCCAGCAAGCTCTTCAGAGTGTTGGATGGGTGCTTTCGCCTCGCTCAACACCGCCTCCACATGTATCGCTTTATTCAGCCTCTGTTCAAGGCATCGGCGACGAAACCAGAATTGACGCGATTGAGCTGGTTTGGCCGGCAGCCGCGGCATGGCTCTTCCCGCTGCTGATCTCCGTCCATCCATGAATCATGACCGATCATCATGCTTACATACAACTGAATTGCTTCTGAGACAGAATCCTGGCGCTGTGCGAGGACCGAGCACATATGAGTGACGGTCCGAACAGGTTCGAAGGGCGGTGTGCACTCCCTTTGGCACCAAACAACTTCCTCCTTGATATCTGCCCATGAAACGATCGCTGTATGTCCTGGTCTCCCTGCTGCTCGCTTTATTTGTCGCTCGAGGAAGTTGGGCGGAGGAGCCATTCGATGGGTGGTACGACTACGGTTATGCGCCTGGCAAGCTTTCGATGCCGCCCAACGGGAAGGGAAGAATTGAAGATTGGCACAAGACGTGGCCAGGTCATGCCGATATGCGCCTAGAGCCTGCATACTGTTCTTACCCAGGGCAGGGTCTGCTAATTACATGTACTCAAACGAGTTGCGGCGGCGGTTTTACCTGCAGATCGGATCTGCCCACTTGCCCCACCAACCAATTCTGGGGAGCTGCGAGCAAGAGCTGCCAACCCCAATGTCCTGCGGGCGCCTATCTGAGCAGCTCGGCCAATGGCTGCCGTCAAGAGTATGTAGGCGCAGACAATCAGCGCGAAGAAGAATCGCCGGAGAATGGCGGTTCATGCCAGACCACACAGAAAACCCCTTACTCGGGGAACCCTATATCGATTGCACGTGGCAATAAATTTCAGCAAGAAATTGATTTCCGCACCGGTGATTTAACATTGGTACGCAGCTTCAATTCTCAGGGGTTGGCGCATCAAGGAGTATTGGGTGGTTGGCGCCACCAATTTGACGCCCGGATTGTCAAGGCCAGATTTAAAGCACAGCGCCCACCCGAAGCCATGGCGTATATCGGTGGACCCAGCAGTGCCATGGCGCAGCTTGCGGACTCCAAGCCGGACGGCCTGCGTGCTGCCTACGTGCTGAACCCACCAGCTCAGGTCGATTATTTTCGCGTGGAGCGTAGCGATGGCAGCAGTGTTGCGTTTGATTCATCTGGCAACCCGCTCAATGCCAGTAGTGCTGGCCAGTATCGGCTGACCATCCAGGCAGACGGGTATACCTTGCATGACGGGCACGCGGTCGAGCGTTACGACGCGGCCGGTCGCATCATGACGCGCACGGATAGCAACGGGCGCGTGCTGAACTTTAGTTACTCTAGTCTGGGGCTGCTTGACCAAGTCCAGGACGGTTTGGGCCGCAAGCTGCAATTTGCCTATTCCTCGTCCCGCTTGACTGCAGTGATCGCCAATGGGGTGCATTGGATCAAATATGCCTACAACGCGCAGGGCATGCTGGCATCCGTCACTTACCCCGACCAAACCACTCGCCAGTACCACTACGAAGACCCCAATCCCTATCTGCTGACCGGCATCACCGACGAAGCGGGCCTGCGTTATGCCACTTGGCGTTACAACGCCAATGGCGAAGCCATCTCCTCTGAGCACGCCGGTGGGATCGACAAGGTCACGTTGGCCTTCAGCCAAAGCGGCACCACCCGGACCACCGAAGAAACCGACCCGCTCGGCTCGGTGCGCCGCTATCGCTTTACCCAAAGCGGCAAACGCTGGTTGCTGACCGGCAAGGACCAACCCGGTGGCGCTGGTTGCGATCCAGCCAGCTCGGCGCTGGGCTACGACACCAACGGCAACATCAAGACCCGCACCGACTTCAATGGCGTCACCACCAGCTACGTCTACGAGCTGAGCCGCAACCTCGAAACAAGTCGCACCGAGGCCGGCGGCACGCCGCAGGCCCGCACCATCACCACCTCCTGGCACCCCACCTTCCGCCTGCCCGCCACGATTACCGAACCGGGCCGGGTTACCGAGTTCACCTACGACCCTACCAAGGGCCTGCTCACCCAGAAGAAGGTCACCGCCGACGGCGTCAGCCGCAGCGAATCGTGGAGCTACTTCCCCAACGGCCTGCTGCAGACCGCCACCGATGCCCGCGGCAAGGTGACCCACTATACCTACGACGCCCAGGGCAACCTGGCGACGGTGACCGATCCGGTCGGTCTGGTGACTCAGTTCACCAGCTATGACCCACACGGCAATGTGCTGACCCAGATCGCCCCCAATGGCGTGACCACGACCTTCACCTACGACCTACGACAACGGCTCAAGACCCGCACCACCGGCGGTGAACTGACCCAGTTCGCCTACAAGCCGACGGGCTTGCTGGAGAAGGTGACCTTCCCCGATCAGAGTTGGCTGCAGTACCGCTATGACCCGGCCCACCGCTTGATCGGCATCGATCACAGCAATGGCAGCCGCATTGATTATTCCGTGATCGATAACGCCGGCAACATCAAGCGGGAAGACCGCTACGACCCGGCTGGGGTGTTGGCCGCGGCGCAGCAGGCGGCAACCCAGGCACAAAGTGTTCCAAATTCGTCTGTTTCGCAATAAGGGTTTACGTTTTTATTATGGAGATTGATATGCGCAAGAAATTGCGTTGGCCATCCCCTGCTCAGCTATCGCTCTTTACGATGCTGCTGGGATTGGCCGGTTTTGCAAAAGCTGATCCTGTACTAGTTAAATATACATTTGGCGAGTGTACTGGAGGGCCGTGCTACTTCGAAGCGACAACGCCAGAGGCATTGTGTATTCAGCTGCCTTCAATATATGGGACGTTTCACGCCAACATGAGTTCATTGACCTGCGATATCCAAGCTCCATGGGGCTTGGTGAAACGCAGTTGGGGAACTAAGAAATACTGCCCCAAAGATATGTTGCTGAATAGTGCGGGAACTGAGTGTATTTTGCCTCCTGAAGAAAAAGATCCCCCAAAATGTGATTCGGCTCCTGAAGTCATTCCCAAGGTTTGTGGAAACCCTATCGCATTTGCTACTGGCGCGAAATATCAAGTCGAAGTCGACTATCAAGGTGCGCGAGGCTTGGCTTTTGTTCGTACGTACAACAGCCGTTCTCCATTCTTTGATGATCGTGGATCGCGACGCCCCATGGGCAACCGGTGGCGCCATAGCTTTGATGCAGGTGCATCGCTTTCGGCGACTGAAGGCGTGGTCGCCATCGCCCGCACCGATGGCGGCGTTGAGCGATTTACTCAAGGCAGTGGCAGTCAATGGATCGCTGCGCCTGACGTGAATGCATCTTTGCAACAAGAAGGGAGCGATTGGGTTTATACCTCTCCAGCGCGTACCGTAGAGCGTTTCAACCTTGATGGAAAGCTGATATCACGTAAGGCAGCCGATGGGTTCGCGCTGTCGTTTGAATACAATCCACAAGGCAAACTCAGTAAAGTCAGCAATACTTACGGTTTGGCATTGCTATTGACTTATAACGCTTTTGGCTTGCTGGATACAGTCACGCTCCCCGGCGGCGGATCAGCGATGCAATATCAATACGTCGGCAATGGCGATCTAGAGCGTGTGATTTACGCTGATGGCACCACGCGCCAATATCGTTACCAGACTAAAATGGTAGCAGGCATTCCCCAGCCTACCTTGTTGTCAGAACTGATCGATGAGCAAGGTGCGAGCTATGGCACTTGGAGTTATGACGACACAACAGGATTGGCGACGACCAGTCAGCATGCAGGCGGTGTCGATCTGCACCGGGTGACCTATCAGCAAACAAATGGCGTGATCACCAAAGCAACAGTGATCAATCCGCTGCAGCTGTCCAGTGAATACGGGTTCTCGTCGATCTTGGGGGTAAGCCAACCGGTTAGTGAAACGCGGAGTAGTGATAACGCCTCCCGAGGTCAGGTCTTTGACACCAATGGCAACATCAAGACCCGCACCGATTTCAACGGGGTGACCACCAGCTACATCTACGACCTGACCCGCAATCTGCCAACTGGCGTCACAGTCGCATTGGGCACGCCGCAAGTCCGCACCGTCACCACCACTTGGCACCCCACCTTCCGCCTGCCCGTCACCATCACCGAACCGGGCCGGGTCACCACCTTCACCTACGACAACACCAAGGGTCTGCTCACCCAGAAGCAGGTTACCGCCGACGGCGTCAGCCGCAGCGAATCGTGGAGCTACTTCCCCAACGGCCTGCTGCAGACCGCCACCGATGCCCGCGGCAAGGTGACCAGTTATACCTACGACGCCCAGGGCAACCTGGCCACGGTGACCGATCCCGTCGGTCTGGTCACCCAGTTCACCAGCTACGACCCGCACGGCAATGTGCTGACGCAGATCGCGCCCAATGGCGTGACCACTACCTTCACCTACGACCTGCGGCAACGGCTCAAGACCCGTACCACCGGCGGTGAACTGACTCAGTTCGCCTACAAGCCGACGGGCTTGCTGGAGAAGGTGACCTTCCCGGATCAGAGCTGGCTGCAGTACCGCTACGACCCGGCCCATCGCTTGATCGGCATCGATCACAGCAATGGCAGCCGGATCGACTACACCCTGGATAACGCCGGCAATACCAAGCGCGAAGACCGCTATGACCCGGCCGGCGTGTTGGCCGCGGCGCAGCAGGCGGCGACCCAGGCGCAGAGCCTCACCACCGCGCCGAAGGCGCAGTGAGGGCTTTATGCAACTGTCGACTCACGCTACCCCCATGCCTGTTCAAGCACCCCATTCATCACACGCCTCTTCATCAGGATTCCCGATGACGCTTTCCACCTTCCGCCGCCTGTTGCTGGCCGGCCTGGCCCTGGGCAGCAGCGCGGTCTACGCCGCCCTGCCGGCCCACCAGTCCACCGTCAGCACCTACTACGACTACGACGCCCTCGGCCGTCTGGAACGGGTGTATGACGCCAAGGGCTACCAGACCACCTTCACCTACGACGCCAACGGCAACCGCAAGACCCGCAAGGATGCGCTGGGCCGCATCACCAGCTACAGCTACGACGCGCTCAACCGGCTCAAGACCATCACCAACCCGGATACCGGGGTGATCACCTTCAGCTATGACGGCCGCGACAACCTGGTCTCGGTCCAGGATGCCGAAGGCTTCACCACCAGCTACACCTACAACGGCTTCGACGACCTGATCCGCCAGGTCAGCCCGGATAGCGGTACCACGACGTATGTTCACGAAGCCGATGGTCATCTCAAGAGCAAGACCGACGCCCGCAACAAGACCGCCACCTACACCCGGGATGACCTGGGGCGGGTGAAGCAGATCGCCTTCGTCGACGAAACCCACAGCTTCACCTACGACACCGCCGCCAATGGCAACGGCTTGCTCGCCAGCTTCAGCGATGCCAGCGGCAGCACCAGCTACGGCTACAACGCCCAAGGCCGGCTGGCACTGGTCAACCGCAGCATCGGCGGCATCGCCCTCAACAGCCAGCTCGGCTACAACAGTGCTGGCCAGCTGAGCCAGATCACCTATCCCTCCGGCACCCTCGTCAACTACAGCTGGAGCAATGGCCGGATCAGCGAGGTCAAGGTCAACGGCCAGGTGCTGCTGAACAACGCGCAATACGGCGCCAATGGCCGCCTGCTGGGCTGGACCTGGGCCAATGGCAAACAGCGGAAACACCCCGGTGACAACCAGGGTCAGATTGCCGGCATCACCACCGCCACCCAGACCTACACCTACAGCTATGACGCCGTTGGCAATCTGACCAAGCAAGACCCCGGCACGACCCCGGCCGGCGTACGCGAGTATGGCTACGACAGCATGGACCGGCTGACGCTGAACAACATCGGCACCAGCACCAGCTATGGCTACCAGTACGACCTGAACGGCAATCGCACCGAACGCCGGCTGGGCACCGCCGTCACCCAGCTCAACCACGACCCCAACAGCAACCGGGTGCTGTCGCAGAGTGGCGCCACCACCGCCAACTACAGCTACGATGCCGCCGGCAACATGGTGAACAGCGGGGCCAACGTCTACAACAACGCCGGCCGCCTCACCAAGACCAAGGTCGGCACCATCTGGTGGCAATACAGCTACAACGCCCTCGGCCAGCGGGTGAAGAAGAGCGATGGGGTCAACGACACCACGCTGTTCACCTATGACGAAGCCGGCCAGACCGTCGGTGAATACGACGCCACCGGCCAACGCCGTACCGAAACTGTGTGGCTGGACAACATCCCGGTCGCCGTTATCCAGGGCGCCGGCGCCAGCCCCAAGCTGTACTACGTGTGGGCGGATCACCTGAACACCCCGCGCCAGCTGACTGACCCGAGTGCCAACAACAAGCTGGTGTGGGAATGGACTTTCGGTGAAGCGTTCGGCAACTGGAACGTGAACGAAGACCCGGATGCCGACACCATCAAGGTGACGTACAACCTGCGCTTCCCGGGGCAGTACTTCGACAAGGAGATCGGCCGGCACTACAACTACTTCCGGGACTATGATCCGCGGATTGGGCGGTATATCCAGAGTGACCCGATTGGGTTGGAAGGTGGGATTAATACGTATGGGTATGTAGAAGGGTCACCACTTCGGTACACTGACCCGAAAGGGCAAGCAATTCCGGTCGCGATTGCAGCATGCATGGCGAATCCTCCTTGCGCAGCGTTGATGCTTGCAACGGGAGCTGCAATTCTCAGCGGTGCTAAAGAGACTTATGACACTCTCAAGGATGGAGCATTTGATCTGGGAGGGGGCGGCACTTCTGATCCATGCGAAGTCATGCCTGAGCTTTGTAAGGATGAGCAAGATCCATTGCAAGGGTGCGAGACTAAATGGCACGAAGGCTCGTACGGCTCTTCTAGACAGTCTTTGGTGGATCACTTTGGTCGGCATGGAAGAGAAGTGAATGCAGCAACGCCTGAGCAATACCTAAGAAAGGCTGAGGAGTTTGCCCGTAATTTGCGTGGTGCTCAAACCAGAAATGTCAATGGAGCAACTGAAGGGGTTGTCCGTTACATGAAAAATGGGAAATATGTCGACATTGCACGAGACGGCCGGATCGTTTCGTATGGGTTGAGGTAATGTTTGTGAGTGACAAATTTAATTTTTCGTTGAAGTTTTTGGAGCCAACCCCTAGAGGGTTGGTTATGGAAATTCAGTTAGTGCTTGACGGCGATTTTCCTGTTCGCAGTGCATTTGTTGATGAAGAGGCATTTGGCTTTCTTGAGGAGGCTATTAGACGGGAATGGCCAAGCTATACTAAATATGGGCATTGGGGTACGACGGTAATTTCTACTGATGCCTGGGGCAAAATAATGTCCAGCTGGAAGAAATTGTCATTCGATTTAATGCAAACTGATTCAGTCGCTGAAATTGATTGTATTGGATTTTTGTTTGACGATTCTAAAGAGCATTTTGAGCAAGAGTTCACTTCGGCGAGGCGTGGTCTGGTTTCTCTCATCGAAGCGCTAGTGAACTGGTCTGCTCCGGAACAGGGAAGTATCAAAGAAGTGGTTATAAGAGGTGTATGAACTTCTTTGGCAGGCATGGCGTGCTTCCCTACTGGGAATACGCCATGCAATTTTTTCGCCTTAGAACTTGGAAGCCCAAGGCCATCTCGGCTATGAATTGCCCGACACTACCTCAGCCGCTTCCAACCGGTCGCCAAGGCTTCAGCAAATCCGGCCTTTCCGCCTTCGGGTTGCTCGCCGATGCCACCAGCGCAATCGCTGGGATGGTTTTCGATAATTAAGAAAAAGTCTTAATTAATTAAGAATTTGGAGGCGAGAAAACAACGGGGTCAGGTCTTGTCTTTTGCCCATCACGAACGTTAGCGTTCTAATCAGGCAATCAGAGGTGGGCCATGTCCACAGGGAAAGGGGGCAGATTTATTTTCTAGTCTGCCTCAATGCTGTCCTGAAATCATTTGGCTCGACAACATCCCCGTCGCCGTGGTTCAAGGTGCCGGAGCCAGCCCCAAGCTCTATTACGTCTGAGCCGACCACCTGCACACCCCGAGCCAACTGACCGACGCCCCCAACCACAAGTTGGTGTGGGAATGGACCTTCGGCGAGCCGTTCGGCAACTGGGACGTGAACGAAGACCGGGATAACGATGGCGTCAAGGTGCCGCACTGAGCAACGTCCGCATTGGGATAGATAGCGGTCATGAGTGGTTCTGCGTGCCATAGTCCGCTTTGGCCGAATTACTGCCATTGCAGCCTCGCGCAGTGATTCGGCCAACAAGGACCTTCATAGGAGTTGGCCGCTGCTAGTACCCGCCCGGAACGCTACCGATTGTCTAGTAATCGCTCGTCACGGCAATAACGCTTCAATACGTGCGCGGTCATAAAGTCTGACCCGCCTCCCTTGTCCGACGACAACCGATCGCAGGACCCCGCGCCGTTCAAGGTTGTGCAAGTGTGCCCTGTGAGTGCCCAGCATCTTGCCGGCATCCGCGGCAGTGATATGCCCTGACAGCAACGTTTCCAAACGCTCAATGTCTGGCACTGAAATCAGTCGCCACAACACGTAGTGGCGAACAGTCACAAGTCCCACAGCCGCCCAAACGCTTTCCAGCACCATCGTGCTCATTCCGAGTCGGCTTGCAGCGTCTGTCACTGAAATCATATCCGGCCGACGCAGCTCCAGCTGAAGCTGCCGTAGCGACTCTAACGTAACGTGAACGTCGCGATGGATATCAGAGGACCTGACTAGAACGCCGGCACGTATCAGTTTGTGTATGTCTACGCGACGGACTCCCAGGATCGTCGCCGCATTTCCGCCATCGACATCCCGAACCTCCGGTAGCTGGGCATGCTTCGCCGCTGCCAATTTTCTGCCTGTGCGCGTGGGGTAGTCAGTCAAGCCGTGTACCAGCTTCAGGTCGACTCGCTCGAGTTCATCTCGGCGAAACACATATACCAGCATCCCATCAACACTCGGGCCGGCAACAGGCTTCAGGCCAAGGGCCATCAAGCGTTCGGCCAAGTTCGTCGGATTTTCGTTGATGTGCGCCGCAAAGGTTCCAATGAGCATGTATTGCTGGTTGAAATGCTCAACGTCATCGCGGTGCGCGATCAATCGTTTCGCGCCAGCCAAATCACGCGACCGATGGGGAATCCATCCAAACTTCATCAGTTTACGCGCAGCCTCTGGGTAGGTTTCCAGCACGGTCGCGATCTGCCTCAGGCCCAGCCAGCCTGATTCTGTTCCGGCATTTTCATGCTCGTCATCCGATGCTGGCTTCAATCGTATCGTCGTCAATCCGAGCGAGACGACATATCCAACGCTGATGCTACCGCCCCACATAACGTCCGCCACCACTGACGCAAGGCTGCGGGTGTTCGGTCTTTCCACGGTGCCATCATAGCCGCACATATCGCCCTGAACGCGATACAGGATTTCGTTCACAGCATGGAGGCTCACCTGTCCTGGCACGCAGTGTCGTCCATCCGAATAGCGGAACAGGCCACATGAAAAAAAATGCCGCATATGCGATGGCTTGATACCCAGCGCCAGTTGCGCATCGCGATTGGTCATGTCGCCGAGGTGGGTCACCAGCGAGGGCACCATATTGCTTGGTTCGACATGCTTTAATGCTGCAATAGCAAAGCGCTGCGCTTCACCATGTTGAAGCCGTAATAGAGGCAGGAGCTGAATACGTGGATGGAGCGTAGACGCAGGACTGCTCAACTGGTCCACAATCCAAGGCGCAACCTCGCCCCGTTCGACCCACTGCATCAATGCGCATAGCCGACGCTGTTCATCCTGTGGATCGCGGCTATCACCGTCGAACTCAGCGAGCGCCGCGCACAGATCATCGATCACAGCCGCCCGTGCAGAATCGCTCTCGTGTAGCGACAACCACCAGATCACGCTCCGCGAATCTCCCTCTATTACATCGCCCAAGCTCAAAGCAGTGCCGCATTCACCACACTGATCAATGTGGCCACGCCAAGCGTTGATCGTTGCTCCGCATGCATGACAAGTGTTGCGTAAATAGACCTGGTGCTCCCGGCATACCGAATAGGGACGTAACGCCCAATGCTTGCGCCAATACTTGCGCTCGCCCAGGCAGTACGGGCAATAGAATTCGCCGTCGGTACGGAACAGCTTTTCCGGGAACACGTGCGAGCCGACGTATCGAGGACTTTTCCGCGTAGGCCCCTTGCGGGTGAAATGGATACTGTTTGCGGTCGAATACGGCACACCGAGCAATCGCAAGAGATGCTGATACCGCACAGGCTCGGTATGTGCAGCTGTTACCCAGGTCTTGCAGCAGCGCTTGGGCAAGTAGGCGTAGATAAGCGCAGACACGTTCGGGTAGCCATTACCTTCTGCCACACGGATCAGCAGCCCAGCGGGCGACTCGTCAACGATGGAGATGGGTCGGACGGGGAGTCTCGCCTTTTTCATGCTCGTCCCCTAAATGCAGCTGCCACTTGGCCATCTGTAGCATCAAAAGGGTTGAGTCGTACCAAGCTCACCTTGCTCGTAATGCCAGCCCCCCACAGATCGGAGAAATCCGCCATCGTGACGACCGTGCGCCCGGCCTTGAGCGCGGTGATAACCGCTTGTTTGATTAGAACCATCGTAAAATCCAGGTTGCCGCCGGCCGCTGCGAAGAAACGCAGCGCGTTCTCATAGCTGTGAATAGGCGGCAATGACTGGATGGGCGTTCTCTGAAGCACTTGTTTACCCACTTCGGCCAGAAATGGCAGTAAATGCCCGGTCTGATCCTTGGTGCCAGGCGTGAGTGGATTCAGCATGAACTGTGCCTTAAAGCGCCGCGACATTTGATTGCTGTCGTCTCCACCAAATATGTCGTGGCAGCTTGGTTCGCCCATCAAACAAAGCACCAGACTGCGCTCGTTCGATAGCTCCTTGATCCAGCCCAAAAACTCCTCCACCCTTCTCGGATCGCGCTTCTTCAGCCCCCGAAGGTCATGCATTTCATCGATGAATACGATCAGCGTTTTGCACTGCAGCAGCAGTTTGCGCACCCGGCGGGCCCGTGCGGCCGGCTTCCCGACACGCGCCCGTAGATCGTTCAAGCGATCGAGCATCTCTGTGGTCAAATCGCTCAAGTTCTCCGCCTTTTTGAAGCTGACATAGAACGAGGGGGTAGTATCAATTTCGCAGTCATCAGCGATGACTGTCTGCTGCGGCAGACTGCGCATGATGTGCTCAGCCAGCATGGTCTTGCCCATACCGCCTGCCCCAAGGAGCATGCAGCCCATGGGTTCACGGGAGTACACCGATGATTTAATGCAATGCCGAATCCCATTTAATGCCGACACGGCGTCAGGGTGTGCCACCATGATTTTGTCAATCACAGCAGCTGCCTGATAGGCCTGTCGCTCAGCTTCGGATTCGAACAGCTGGGATACGTCGATATTCAGCATGGCTCAATCCTCCCCCAGAATACCGAACGAGTCAGTGGGAGGGTTGTCGTAGCCAGCAAAGGGCTGTTCAGGGACTCCCTGCATCGTATTGGGTGAATTCATGCCAAGCGAGTTGACGCCTAATTGCTGTGCCAGCTGTGAGGGCGGGGTCAAAGGCCCATCTTCAATCAACTTGGAGGAGGCCTGAGCCTCCTGTTCTCGCCCTTTTCCCTGCGTCAGCTTGGCAAGTTTCCGCTTAGCGCGCTGCGAGTCCTTTTGAATTGTTTGCAACAGTTGATATCTCGCTAAGACATCTGCGTACTGGCCCAATGCCGTGATGTCCTGCTGGGTCATCTTGGCCTTGAGCTTACGTGCCTCCTCGTGCTGCCATAGTGTCAAACCATGCGTATATTCGGGGTTGATTGAGTCCGCCTGGATTAGTACCCCCTTCTCATAAGGATGCTCGACGAAGACGTGCTCCATATCCAGCTCGTCATAGAGCACGGTCACCAAACCGTCATACGTTTGCTCTAGTGTCTTAAGCGCATGGCTGTAGTAATATTCATGATGGACGCGCACGCGGCCTTTGCCGATTGCGCAGCGTTTAGGTCTACGAGAGATGGCATCGGCCTCAACCTCTAGTAATGCCAGCGGCTTGGCACGTGCAGTACTCTCCTCCCACATGCGAATCGGCGCACGGCCTGTCATGCTATGTGGCCGCACGTGGTACTCGTTTTCAATCCAGAAATTGATGTAGCCGGTGAGCTGGTCCAGCGTGGCGAATGCGCGTTTTTCACTAGGATAATCGCCACGTGCCTTGGGATTCGAAAAGGTCGTGCCTTTGATCTTCTGAATGAGAAACAACGTTAGGGTACGGAAAAAGGACTCAACGTGCGCTTTGTCGTTCGGATCGCGAACTTCAGCCGGCTGGAAATTGATTCCCAATTTGGAGCAGACGCGCACGACACCACTGTTTTTGAAGTCGACGCCATTGTCGGGAATCAAAACTACGCAGATACCGCCAGGCAATCCCCGGTTTGGGCGAGTGAGCATGTCCTTTATCGCACCAAGCGTCGTCGTTGCCGATGGAGGAAACATGCTGATGAAGGTACCGACGACGCAGCGCGTATGTACATCCTTAGCACAAACCAGGTAGGGTCTTCCTAGTATCTCCATTGTGTCTGGGTCGACAACAAAGATATCGAGGTAATGCGTGTCGATTTGAACAATATAGAGAGGACGAGGACTCGTGATATTCTTGCCCGCAGCGCGGGCGGCTTGCTCTGCGGCGATATGGCCTTTCTTGATCCGAATTAGTAAAAATGGATCAATAGCGGCAAGCTTTCTCCGAATCGTCCGCTCAGACGGAACCTTGACCTTTGATCCGTCCTTAGTTAATAAATTCTGTTCTGCCAAGTGCCCAACGATATAAGCGAGTACGTCCTTGCTGTCCCGATGCTCTTCGACCAAGAAGCTATCGACCGCAGACAGGAGCAGCACCTCGATCTCAGGCGAGAATCGCAAGCTGCGATTACCACGTCGTCGTGTCGGCGCCATGAATGCGTCTTTGCCATCCTCAGCCAACTTCTTGACCCAACTGGAAACTGTGCGCGCTGAGGGAGCACGATTGTCCTGAATTGACTGAGCAAACTCAGGAATCCACTCAGTCAATAAGCGAATCGAATTGGGGTGCGGGAGCACCATCAACGCAGTTTCTGCATACTTCAATTGGCGGATAGCCGCGTTGAACTCGTCCTCATTCAAGGTCGCCAGCGTCGGTAAGCCAGCATTCACTTGCTGTCTCCACAGATCAGCATTGAGCACCGTCAGCTCGCCTTCCGTTTGCAGCTCAATGAATCGACCCTGCGTAACTCGATATTGTTTGCCACCACAAACTGCTGCATAACGAACGGCACCGAAGCCGACGTACGCCACCTCGAACTCGGCGCCACGCAGATCGAAACGCATGCCTGGGATGGCTTGGAAAAGTGTGCGGAGCTGGCTCATATCCAGATCTCCGTTGTGTCGTCGATGATTCGTTTCCAGTTGATCTGGAGTGCGCCGATAAACAGAAGGTGCGGGACAGTCGCGACCGGCAGCGACAGCGCACAACAGCGGTCGTGCAATTCCCCGTAGGTGTAGCGCGTAGCTTGCTCTACCCCCATTTGCGCCAACAGTTCTGCACAATCGGCATCATCCGGCCGCGTGTGGTACTGGCTATGCAGCCACAGCAGGTTGTCATGCACGATTTTTGCCGGAAGGTCCCAAGTGTCCAGAACCTGGTAGTCAATCCCCCACCTGCCAAGCACGTTGCCAATGTGGACTTGGTCGGCCACGACATCCGCACTCTGGTGCCTCCTGTCGACTTTCACCTCCGTAACCAGCAAACAACCTTGCTTGTCCACCGTTACAAAGTCCGGATATGCCGTTCGGTTGCCGGGCAACGGCACTGTGATGGCTTGCATCCGATATGCGACGATGTGGGGGTCTCGTTCAAACATGAGGGCCGCAGCTGCCTCTAAGCGGCTTTCTGCTGCCATGTAGACAGACGTTCTGCCGAACGGCGCGTTCTTTTTGCTGGGGAAGTAGCTAGGACGTGCCCCCCGCCGGCCCAGATGGATGTGGCGCAAACCTTGCAGAACGTTGTCCAGCGACGGCTCTGCTGCGAAGGCCTCATCGACCTGCTGCAACAAGGCGGCGCGAAGTGACCAGTCGGCGTTCAGAGGCCGGACCAGCTCGCGCGAACCACTGCAGTCGACATGCAAGTCGCGCTGGATGAAAATGTTGTGCATGACAAATGTCTCCAGTTTTGAGGCGTGACCAGCCCCGTGCCCAGGGTTTGGGGGCAGTTGGCCGCGCCGATCAGAATCAAGAGACGAGCGAATTCACGCGACTTGACAGTCGCGATGGGATGCACAAGAATGGGGACATCAAGCGAATCTCGAAATTTCTTGATGTCTTGCCAAGGGCCCGGATTGCCGTCCGGGCTTTTGTGCGTCTGCTCGTCAGAATTTAGTGTTGCTGGTCGACCCTACCTCCTCTGATAAGTAACATTTGCTTCACCGGCGAGACTGCCCCCAGCGCCATCTCCGGCGGCCCGTACCTGCGGCGGCCGTGTGCCCAGGCGTTGATCGCCTCGCTGCCGCGCTCGACGTGCGCCTTCATGCATCAACCCTCTCTAAGCCTCGCCCCCCCCCCCCCCGCACAAGCCACATACGCATCTGGCTGGAAAGGCGTGTTGAGCGAATGAGCTTAGCTGGGTGGGCCCTAAAACCACCATCCGGCGGCATCCATCTACGATGGCTTGCGCTTGGTCAGCCAGGGTCCTTCGGCTTCCATCATCCTTTGGGTCAATGCTCCCCTTCTGTACAAATCGCTGTCTGCTTACCAAGTGAGCCTGCTTGCGATCTCTGCGCGCTCAACCAGTGGGCAACATCACGTGTAAGCGCGAACAAGCCGCGCCGATGCTGAATCCGAAAAAGGGGTATCGGTACCGTACCCCGACCTAGCGCACGTTGATAAGCGTGAGCAGATTTGTATCCGAGTAAATGAACCAAAATGCTCGAACCCACGACAGGCCCATAAGCAACGGTCAACTCGCGCGTCAGCTCTTGTGCAAGCTCTTGGATCTCACGTTCATCGAGCACTGTGAACTCAACCATCACAACCTCTTCAAGTCTTGCTTCGTCTAGCGATAGTACGACCTTGTCCTAGCATTGGAAACATGGGACGATTCTTGGGAAACGCTCTCCGACCAGACCGCATAACCTCTTGAAAATAAACAAAAAACGTGTGAGTTAATTTCGTACACAACCAATGCCTGCTAAAAGTCCACCTCAGCAAAGGTTTTTCAGAAAAATCGCGACAATTGCTTGGTTCCATGAGTTAGCGCTTCACTTCAACACCACCAACGCCGCGGCACTGAGGCGGGAGATCAAGCCTGCAGATTGCGCAACACCTGATCAAATCAAAGAGCTAGATAGGAAGTGGCGGGACTACCGGAATGGCCGCCATTACCCCAGCAGAGAAATAATTTTAGCCGCTGAGGAAAAATGCCCAGGAGCAGAGCTCACCTTGAAAAGCCCTCTGTGGGAAGCGCTCTGCTCTGATCGTTCAGCACGGAAATTAGCAAAGGAACTGCAGGGGAAAACAAATCAGCACGGAGACCACCTGATTAATTGGGCACTCCGTTTGCCTGCAAAGCATAAAAGCACGGATTGGGTAAAAGAAAACTGCCACCAATTGGCAATAACAGCAACACCCAATGCACTTGCGACGCTCATATTGTGCACTCGCCTGGCCAACGATATCAAATGTGATATGGCAGGAGTTACATGCTGTTTCTGGGCAAAAATTTGCCTAATCTCTATAGATCACTGGACATCAAAACGAAAAGTTATTGAAGAAATAAACGAATGTTTTAATAACAACATACTGAAGAAGTACGTACCACCAGCTGACGGAAAAGCATTATTCTTTTGGCTCATCGCCACAAATAATGATCACATACAATTACTAGAGCTCGATCCATTCCCCCAAGGTCACGATCAACTTTTCGCTTACCTTGCGTCGCCGGATCGCTTGAGCTACCTGAAAAATTCAATTATTTAGAAAAGGCTCTTGTCCACCCTCTTGGCGCTAGTGATTACTCCACTGATTGAATGTGATCAGCTCGACACGTTTAGAAGCAGCTGTTCGGCCGAAGCAGCTAATCAGCGATGCAACAGGTAATGGCCGGTTTACAACAGAAATCCAAGCACTCGGATGCCAGCACTGGGTGGCATCTGAGTGTATTTTCAAATCTTCCACACGTCTGCGATTCCCGACCGGATCGCTGCTACGACAAACCTAGCCGATAGCAGGCAGCCGATTCTATGGAACGAGTCGCCTTTGTTCTCGCCGCCGTCGTCGACAACTGTTTTTGCTGCGAAGAATGCAGTCCGGTTCTGCGCGTGCCTTGCCGCTTCGTAAACGGAGAAGACTTCCATGTCAAAGCCCGCAAGTTTACGCTGTCCAACTGTCAGCTCGGACGTCTTGCCGTCTTCGGCAATGACAGCGCTGCCGCTGCTAGTAGGCGCGCTAGATTTGATGTTGCAGCAGACCCGTTCCTTGCCATTCGGCACTTCAGACTTTCCAGGATTCAGACCATCCAAGAGCGAAGATATTACGGCGGGGTCCGAGGCAACCTCAACCAGCTTATTGTGGACGTCTACCTCTAGCTGCACGTCGTAATGCTCCGACTTGAAGCCCGTCGCGCTCCACTTACCCACGTCGTGCTGATAACAGATCTGGGTAACCAGCAAGTCATACATCTCAGACTCGCCGGCAACGCCGCCGCAGATGCCACTCATGCAGATCAGGCGCGGCTCGAATCGATCCAACGCGAACGCCGCAGCTACAGCTGCAGCGACGAGTCCCATGCGTTGTGCCCGAACGATGA